>JAZQLN010000061.1:0-187903 GCA_045542715.1 Acutalibacteraceae bacterium | reverse complement strand
AGGGCGGGATGACCGCATCCCGCCGATTAATTTGCAGGGGACTTCGACCCGATGTCCCGAAAAATCAACTTATTTCGTTTATTTGACGTTTTTTCTCCCATCGACGTACCTTTGTACGCCATCGGTCGAAGAAAACGCCATTCAGCTTCCTTTCTCAACAGCCGCACCTTGCCGAAAAACAAGTTTTTCGACAAGCTGCAACCCCATCGGTGATGGGGTTTGATTTTTTATCCGAACAAAGATGCTATCAATCCGATAAAGCCTACGAACAATGCGGAAATGAATTCAAAGGGATTGTCGGCATTCCCGATTTCGGAATCGAAGCCGAGTCCGGGATTTTCGTCTGAAGCGGTAAATCGGATTGCGTCAATGCTTATATCCGAGGTTTCTCCGGATTCAAAACCGAATTCTATGTTCCGAACCTTTTTGAGCCTTTCGTTGGGGCTTGAAATTCCGCATTCGTTGCTGTGAAGATAAAGCTTGTTGAGGTCGAATGAAAGTTTGTGCCATTTTCCGTCAGCCGGAATAACGGCATCGGTGTCGTTTGTGCCGTCGAGTGCGGGAGTGTACCACAAAGCGGAATTGAGATAAAATCTGATTTCGCTCAGAGATATATCCGATTCGCCGTTGTTGCGGATATTGATTATCATTTTGCCGTAATCGGAATAATTATTGTCAACATCCGAGAAAACCTTTGTTTCGATTTCTTCTTTATAAGTAAGCAGGGGACTGATGCTGAATTTATCGGCGGAGGAGCTGACATTCATTCCGTTTTCACCGCTGAAGGCATCGGCTGCCGAATATGAAATATCTGCATTTTCGCTTTCCCAGAGAGGATGGTATTTGCTGAATTCTTCGCCCTGTATATGCCATGCGGTTTCGGATTCGAAGTCTGCCCATAACTTATCAATCCAGTAATGCTTTGCAGAATTTTGGTTTGTTACAAACGGGCTTACGGGGAGAGCAAGAGCGTTTCCGTCGGTTGCATAGAGATTGGATTTCATGTTCATAACGGAATATGCATAGCTTGCCGAAACGGGATTTCCGACATATTCGCTGAACACTCTGACTGTGTTTTTCGATACGATTTCGGCATCCGCACGGGCAAATATACCGTCCTCACCGCAGACAGCGAAGCCTGTCGGCAGTTTTCCGCTGAATGCAAGACCGTCGCCCGTGTTTCTGAATGTTACATAAACACTGCCGTCTTTTATTTCGGATTTTTCAACCGTGGCGGTTGTGTAACCGTTGCTTGTGCCGTAAACAAGACCTGTTGCCGAAACGGCCATTCTCTCGCCGATTTCTTTCTTTGTTTCGGGATGGATTGAGCCTGCCTCGGGAAGGAATGTGAGGGGCAAATCATAGATTGAAACCAATGCTCTCGATTCGGGTCTTTCCTGCTGAATATCCGAAAAATCGATGTTTCTCTGAGGCAGACAGAGACCGTCTTCACTGTAGAAATACGATGCAAGCTGAGTGAAAATAAAGGGAAGAAGTCCGTTTTCACAGCCGAAAGCTTCTGTGTATGAACGCTGGAGAAGGTCGATGCAGTCGGAGTATTCATCGGCGGTTTTGTCTATATCCGATTCGCCCTGATACCAGATCATGCCCGAAATCCTGAAATGCCTGGCAGGGTGAATTCTTAAGTTGTAGTTTGCGGTCATATCGGCATAAAGATTATGGCCGTCTTCCTTCCATTCGTCTGCAGGGAAGTATCTTCCGCCGTCGGTAAGATGCTGTTTGACTTCGGCATCGGAATCGATTGCTTCTCTCGGAAGCCATGATGCTATTGACGAACCGCCCAGGTTGAGATTGAGGATGCCTACGGGCATACCGATTTCTTCCATGAGCTTTGATGCAAAGAAATAACCGACTGCGGTTGTTCCGTAAATCTGACCGTCTTCACCGCTTAACCATTGGGCATCTTTGATGTCGTTGAGGGGATTGAGGGGTACGAGCTCGGTTGAGCCTTTGTATTCAGGATAAGCCGGCGTTGTCAGAACTCTTATCCACGGACTGAGCTTTTCGCCGTTGTTCATCATTTCAATGCCTTGCTTTGCCTGACCGAGGGGATACATCATATTGCTCTGTCCGCAAGCAAGCCATAATTCACCGAATACAACATTGCTGAGCGTTCTGAATTCGGTGCCGTTTTCTTTTAATACGATTGAATATTCGGTGTATCCGCCTTCGGGTGCTCTGAACGTAACTTCAAACGTACCGTCACGCTTTGCGTTTGTTTTACCTTTTGAGACAACGTTACCGTCAAGCATAAGCTCCGCCGTTATTTCGTTACCGTTTGAGGCGGTGCCTGCGATGATTGCATCTTCATTCTGCCTGAACAGCATTTTGTCTGCATAAACAGTGTACAGCTCTGCTTTTTGTGCGGCTGCGGATGACGGAATTATGCAGATTATACACAGACTGAGTGCAAGGAAAAGCGAAAATATCTTCTTCATGTTTTCCCTCCTTAAGGTTTATAATCAGATTTTATCATCAACCGTTTTGCAAGTCAATCAAAAACTTGACATACAATCGTTATAATGATAAACTCAAATTATGAATTATTATAAAGGTGATAATTATGAAAAAAGTTCTGTTGATTATCCTTTCGTTCTTTATAGGATTTGTGACTTATCCGTTAAGCTTCACTTCATCCGAATACGATATGAATTTTTCGGTTGAGGAATGTGACTTCCTGCCTGAAAACATTTTTGCCGACGGTAAGGCTGCACAGCCGGATTCCGACGGATTATATGAAATTTCGGATTCTTTTAAAATAATCATTGATGATTACAGATGCGGATGGTACAATTATTACGGCATTTCGTATTCATCCGATACTTATCTCAAGGGTATTATAACATACCGTGCAGGGGTTAAGGAGAAAAGCGAAGAATTCTTCGTTGAGCCTGCCGTGAATTCGGAATTCCATTCGTTTATCGACAATTGTCTTGACAAATCAAAGGCAAATGCCGTTGTTTCCCTTGAGCTGATTCCTCTCAGCAATGAAAAAGCCAAGGTGAAAATCAACGGAGTTTCTGTTTTCAACAGAGAGATTCCCGACAGAGAGGTTTATATTTCCGATGAGAATTATAAAATCGGCGTTGATCTTCTCTGGGGCGGTGCACTCTGCTACATGGAAGACCTCAATTCGAATGTTCAGGCAGTTGAGCATGAAGGAAGAATCAAGGTTGATTCCGATGCATCGAAGAGATACAACACCGCTTCGGTAAACGATAATGTCAATCTTCTCAACCGCTATGACCCGGGCAGACTTGTTCAGCAGTCGTATTACGGCACTTTTGAATGTGATGAATATAAAAGCGGTGTGTTCATGGACAATGCATGGAATTACAATCCCGTGCAGGGCGGAAACCAGTTCGGAGACAGCAGTAAAATAGTTGACCTGAGGATTGACGATGATTCGGTCTACATAAAGTGCAGACCTCTTGACTGGGCAAAGGAAAAGGAATACATCACACCTTCATATATGGAGGCAACCTATAGATTTGAAGGCGGTCTTGTTCACGCATCGTGCAGATTTGTTGATTATTCGGGATATCCCGATTATTACACATCGCAGGAAATTCCGGCATTCTACTGCATTGAGCCGTTCAACAGATATGTTTATTATTCGGGCGATAAGCCGTGGACAAACGATGCTCTCACCGTTGAGCCTGAGCTGATATTCTGGCCCGATGCGGGATACCCGAATTTTGATTCAACGGAAAACTGGTCTGCGTTCATCGGCGAATTTGATGACAGCTTCGGAATAGGACTTTATGTGCCTGATGAAACACGTTTCCTTTCAGGCGTATATAACAGAGAAAACACCCATAACACCGACCCGTCAAAGGATTCCGCAACCTCGTATATCGCACTTGTCAAATTCATGGATTTCAGAAGTTACAGTCCCATTGAATACGATTATTATCTGGCATCGGGAAATACCGATGAAATCAGAACTTCGTTTTCAACATTGAAATAAGGAGATGTTTTTTTGAAAACAAAAGAGATAACTCCCGAAAAGCTTGCCGGAATCAGCGCAAAACGTGAAAAAGAAATTCTTAAATGGGAAAAAGAAAAAGCAAGGCCCAAAAAGAATATGTATTTTGCTTATCTTGTACTTATTATAACGCTGATTTACGCAACGGATGAAATCGCATCTCAGATAGGCACTCTCATGAAAACCGAAATCGCCAATGACCTGCTTTCAAATTTCGGAGAGAGCTCCGTAGGCTTGCTTGATATCATCTCAATTCTCATCGTTCCTTTCCAAATGCTCGGTCTTTTATACAGACCTCTTGCCGACCGTTGGGGAAGAAAGAAGTTCCTCGTTGTAAACACATTCGGCATGAGCTTTGCCATGCTTGTAATCTTTCTTTCGGATAATCCGTTCCTTTATTTCGTCGGAGCCTGCCTTGTTCAGTTTTTTATTCCTCACGATATGCATGTTGTTTATATCATGGAATCATCTCCGTCAAAGCATAGAGCAAGGGTTTATTCGTCAATCAAGTTTATCGCCAATATGTCCGTAATGCTCATTCCGTTCCTCAGAAGAATGCTTATGGAAAATGCTTCGGAATGGAGAAACGTTTATTTTATTCCCGCGATTGTCGGCGTTGTTACCAGCTTTATAGCACTTGTAACCGCAAGAGAGACCGACAGCTTTATCGATTCAAGGCTCCGTTACCTCAGAATGACGGATGAAGAGCGTGAAGCGGAAAAAGCCAAAGCCGATGCCGCAAATGCTCAGGGCGGTCTGATTCCCGCATTGAAATTTGCGATGAAGCATAATCAGCTCCGCTGGCTCTATATCACATCCGCAATTGCAAATCTCGGTTTTATCGGAACTATCAATTATCAGGTTATAATGACTTATGGCTACGCAGGCAGTATGGCTTCGGGCGGTGAAGTGACCGAAAGCATACTCAACGCAGTGAGCACGGGTGTTGTTACTCAGGCACTGTTTATGTTCCCTGTGGGATGTGCTGTATCGCAGGTTATCATGGGATTTATTTCCGACTCAAAGGGCAGAAAACCTGCCGCAATCACAACTGCAATAAACTGCCTTATAGCTTTCGTAACGTTTACAATCGGTGCAAGCCTTGACTGGAATCCTTATCTTGTAGGCTTCCTCTGCGGTGCAAGCATAGGCAGCTACTATTCAACCAACGATGTCCTGATTATGATGATAGGCGAATCCGCACCTACCAATCTTCGTTCATCGGCTATGTCGGCACAGTATATCGTCACTGCCGCAGGTGTTGCGGTTTCTTATGTAATCAGTCTGCCGATAATGACGGTTGTCGGCAATTCCGTAACGGGAATAGTTTCTCTTGCTCTTCTTGTGCCGGGATTTGTCGGAGCGTTTTTTGCACTTATCCGCAAAACAAACGAAACAAAAGGCATTGATATGGATACCGTAACAGGCTGCGAATGGGATTAACGAAAGGAGATATATTAATGAAAAATTATGATATAGTTATCATCGGTGCATCAACCGCAGGAAGTTATTTTGCAAGAAGAATGTGCGAAAAGGGATTCAGTGTGCTTGCTCTTGACAAGAGTCCCAAAGAAACAATCAGCCCCGCATATGATATTTTCCATATGGGCAGGGACGAAATGAAAAAATTCGGTTTGCCAGAAGTGTATAAGGGTGACGGAATATGGGCATTTGAATTTGAAGAACAGATGATGATGTCCGCATACGGAAACTATCCCAAGCCTGCAAATTCCCATGTTATCGGTATGCATAAGCACGATTACGTTGTACGCATGAATGAATGGGCAGCGGAAGCGGGTGCCGAAATAATCTATAACGCATCGTTTGACAGCCTTGTATATGACGAAGAAGGAAGAATCTGCGGTGTTGTTTATGAGGCTGACGGTGAAAAAACAACCGTGTCATGCCGTCTTGTTGCCGATTGTTCGGGCATACCCGCCGTTGTCAGACGAAGCCTGCCCGACAGCTACGGAATTGAAAAATTCGAGCTTACTCCCGATGATATGTTTTATGTAACTCTCCGTTACGTTGAGCTTGAAGATGTAAAGGAATGGATGAAATCCCATTTCTGGCTTTCATATAAATCATGGATTGCACCCGGCGGAAACGGCGAAACAATAATCGGCATGGGTTCATGCTTCGGATATGACTATGTTGAAAAAGTATATGAACAGTTTACAAGGAATGTGAAGCTTCCTGCTCATAAGGTCAAGAGAATAGAAAGGGGAGTTACACCTTACCACCGTGCACCGTATTCGTTTGTTGCAGACGGCTTTATTGCAATGGGCGATGCCGCTTGTATCACAAAGCCCAACTGCGGAGAAGGCTGTACGGCATCCCTTGTGCTTGAGGATATTGCAGTTGAATATGCATCCGATGCAATGAAAGACGGCGCGTATCCCACAAGAGAATCACTGTGGTCAATCAATAAAAAATACAATGACACGCAGGGTAAGGAATTTGCAAATCTTATGGCACTTCTTGCCTCTGTTGTGCGTCATTCTCCCAAGGCTAACGAGTTCCTTTTCGAGCATGACGTCATTTTCAGCAGAAAGATTCTCGGCGCGATGGGAGAGGGCGGTCTTCAGCTTGATTTGACCGATTATCTCAAAACGGCTTTCTTTATTATTGTAGGTCTTGTTACTTGCAACATAACCGTCGAGGAGCTTAAAAGCATTCTTCACGGAGTTATCGCAAGCGGAAAACTGACAGAGCTTTACGAAAGATTCCCCGCAACCCCTGCAGGATTTGAAGAATGGGTTGTTGAGGCTGAAATGCTTTGGAAAAAAGCAGGAAAGCTTGCTGATTGGAAACCTTTATGATAACATTTGCCCGTATAACAGTACATTCTGTTATGCGGGTATTTTTTGACCTGATTAAAATTCAAACAAAAATTTACAATATCTTGACATATTACCGCTGTTTCTGCTTGACAAATCACCAAATATAGTATAAAATTCAATATAACTGTTTAATTGGGTGAAAAGACGAATTTTATATATTGATAGGAGTGGAATATAGTGAGTGAAACTATGGTTCAGTTCGTAACGGCTGCCTGCAACGGCGATACCGATGCAATGGCTAAGCTTTACGCCAAAACTTTGAAAAGCTCATATTTTCTTGCCGCAACTCTCAGCGAAAACGATGACGAGGCTGCGGAAATAACCAAAAAAGCATATGCCAAGGCATTCTGCAGTATTTCAAAGCTTAAAAAACCCGAAGCCTTTGAAATCTGGATGAAGCAGAATGTTTCGGCAGTGTATAAAGACGGATGCAGATTTGATTTTGATGAGTCGTATGAAGAATCGGATGAGGTATCATCTGAATTCCTTTCGGAAAGCATACTTGATGATTCCGCAAAGTGTGAAGAAATCTTCGGTGCCGTCAAAAATCTGAAGCCTGAGCTTAAAGCGGCAACAGTGCTCCATTATAACAACGGTATGCCGATACCTGCTCTTTCAAAGTTCCTTTCCGTTTCGGAAGGTACGGTAAACGCTCTTCTTTCAAAAGCAAGAGATGAAATCCTCGGTGCTGTCGGTCTTGAAAAAGCCGATGACGAAAATCCGGCTTCTCTTCCTGTTCTCACACGCATTTTCCAGGCTTCGGCTTCAAATGTCACGATTGACAGTGCAAGAGTAAGAGAAATCTTCATTTTTGCCATTGAGGCATACAGAGCCGCAAATGCCGCAAAAGAAGAAGCTGTTCCTGTACCCGTTCCCGCTGCCAAGGAAGAGGTTAAAGCCGAAGAACCCGTAAAGGAAGAAGCTGAGGCTGAAACAAAAGCGGTTGATCCTGAAACTTTAACGGAAGCTAACGATAATGTTGTTTCTTTCAAAGAGAAGATAAACGAAATCCTTAATTTTGAAAATATCAGATCTTCGGAAGATAATTCCGAAAATCCCGAAAATTCCGAAAAAGATGAACTTGATATCCCTGAGTTCACACCTTCGTCGACGGAAGTTGAAGAAACTGTCAGGATTTACGGCGGAGAAGCTCCGAATGACGATACTCTTCATCCGCCTCTTGCTCCCATTGTCAACACGTCTGCGGAACCGGGTCCCAAAAAATTTGATATAACAAAAATTAACAAGAAGGCAATTGCAATTGCAGCTGCTGTTCTCGTTGTGCTTATTATCGTTGTTGCTGTATTTGCAAAGGGCGGAAAAGATAAGCCCGATGTTGAAAATCAGACAAGCGGCAATGTTTCTCAGTCAACGGAAGATGCTATGGCTAACTCAGCATCAAAATGGGTTCCCGGCGGATTTGAGGAATGCAGCGAGATTGTATATCTTAATGAGAATTACTGTGCATTCAAGTCTGTGACAACAGGCAAATACGGTCTTCTTGATTATCAGGGCAACGTTGTTCTTCAGCCCAACTATGAAAAGTTTGAACGCTGCGGCTCCGGTAAGGACTATACAAGCAACAATAACTATCACCTCGTAGTTTATATTGAAGGCGAAAGATACGGAATCACAACTGTTAACGGTGAGATTACCGTTGAAACAACCGTTCATCCCAGACACGAAATGGATGCGTTTACAGGTCTTGAAGGTTCATCATATGATGAGCGTGACCGTTATTTCGAAGGCTATGCAGCTGCAAGAAAAGACGGTAAATGGGGTTATGTAAGTCAGGAAAAAGATAAGAAGGTTATCAATTACGATTACGAAGCAGTAAACGACCTTAACGAAACAGGCGAAGCTCTTTTCTGTGACTACTGCCGTCCCGTAACAGGTGGATTTGTTGCCGTTAAGAAAGACGGTATGATGGGTATCATCAACCTTGACGAGGATATTATAGCCGATTTCAGCTATACTAATATCATGCCCGGTAAAGACGGCGTATTCATCGCTTGCAAGAACGGAACATGGGGAGTAATTCTTGTCGGCAACGCCATGAACACATTCAAGGGCGTCAATATCACTGTTAATGTTGAAGCTGAGCCTCCCGCGGAAGATGAGGCTGAAGATATCACAACCTCATCATCGGGTACATCACGCAAGAAATATAAGGTAATCGCAGAAGACGGCATCAACATCAGAACGGATGCAGGTGCCGAATACGAAAAGATTGGCTCACTTGAATACGGTGATATCGTTGAAGGTTACGGCACAAAGCTTGCCGATAACGGTAACTATTGGGTACGCATCAAGCACAACAATGAATACGGCTGGATTGCAATGACCATGGTTGAAAGAGTAAGAAACTGATTTTATTTTAAGAATAACTCAGTCACTTATATTAAAACATAATATTATAAGCTGTGATGAGGAAGAATTCCCTGCCTGCTTAACAGAGAGACGGCCTGCTTGGTGGAATGGCCGTTAAGCGGAAAGGTGCGGAAGGGCCGCCTCTGAGCTCTGCCGTGACGAACGGCGGCGTTACCTGCGTTATAAGGAATGAGTGGTGCAGATGCACAATTTGGGTGGTACCGCGGCGTGAGCCGTCCCATACCGATTGTATTTCTGCACCTTTTTTCTGTTATATAACGCTGAAAATCAAGTAAAAAAGGGAAAAAATATAATCCCATAGGAGGAAATTTATATTATGAAATGGATGGGTCTTAACGAATTAAGAGAAAAGTATCTTGCATTTTTTGAGTCTAAGGATCATCTGAGATTGCCCAGCTTCTCGCTTGTACCTCAGGGAGATAAGAGCATTCTTCTTATCAATGCAGGTATGACCCCGATGAAGAAGTATTTTACAGGTGAGGTAACTCCTCCCAGAAAGAGAGTTACAACCTGCCAGAAATGTATCCGTACACCCGACATCGAGAATGTAGGTAAAA
The DNA here is from genome assembly GCA_045542715.1 of Acutalibacteraceae bacterium. GTDB lineage: Bacteria > Bacillota > Clostridia > Oscillospirales > Acutalibacteraceae > CAG-177. The sequence continues at coordinate 178,103 of JAZQLN010000061.1, read as the reverse complement.
CCGCACGCCACGGCACATATTTTGAAATGCTCGGCAACTTCTCATTCGGCGATTATTTCAAGCATGAAGCGACAGCATGGGCGTGGGAATTCTTTACCAAAGTTCTTGAAATTCCCGAGGAGCTTCTCTATGTAAGCGTTTATCTTGAAGATGATGAGGCATATGATATCTGGACAAAGGAAGTCGGAGTTGATCCCTCCCATATGGTTCGCTTCGGTAAAGAAGATAACTTCTGGGAGCACGGTGCAGGTCCCTGCGGTCCTTGTTCTGAAATTTATTTTGACAGAGGTCCTTCTAAGGGATGCGGCAGTCCCGACTGTAAGGTAGGCTGTGAATGCGACAGATTTATCGAGGTATGGAACCTTGTTTTCACACAGTTTGAAAACGACGGTAAAAACAATTATACCCGTCTTGCAAATCCCAACATTGACACAGGCATGGGTCTTGAAAGACTTGCTTGCGTTATGCAGGATGTTGACAATCTTTTTGAAGTTGATACGGTTCGCAATATCATGAAGCATATTATGGAGATTGCGAAGCTCAATTACCATGATGACGAAAAGAAGGATGTTTCGCTTCGTGTTATTACCGACCATATCAGAAGCACAACATTTATGGTTGGTGACGGTGTGCTTCCGTCAAACAGCGGCAGAGGCTATGTTCTCAGAAGACTTCTCAGAAGAGCTGCACGTCACGGAAGACTTATCGGCATTGACAGACCGTTCCTTGCCGAGGTTTGCGATACCGTTATTTCCGAAAATGCAAACGCATATCCCAATCTTGTTGAGAAGAGCGATTATATTAAAAAGATTATCTCAACAGAAGAAGAAAGCTTCTATAAAACAATTGATTCGGGTCTCGGACTTCTCAATGATATGATGGATAAGGCTGAGAACGGAATTCTTTCCGGTGACGATGCTTTCAAACTTCAGGATACCTACGGCTTCCCCATTGACCTTACAAAGGAAATCGCCAACGAAAGAAACATCACGGTTGATGAGGAAAAATTCCGTCAGCTTGTTGAAGAAGCAAGATTAAAAGCGAAGAGTGCAAACAAAAATGCTGCTGATTCCGACTGGAGAAACAACGGTGTTTCCTTCAAAGACGTTGCTAAAACAGAGTTTACAGGTTACACAGAAAACGGTACTGAGGGCAAAATTCTTGCACTCGTTTCTGACGGCGAAAGAAAAGATTATATCAATGACGGAGAAAGTGCGGTTGTTGTTCTTGATAAAACCTCGTTCTATGCTGAAAGCGGCGGTCAGACAGGTGACATCGGCATAATCAGAATCGGTGAAAACATTTTTGAAGTTACAAATACAACCAAAGACCCCGACGGAGTATACCTTCATCACGGTACGCTTTCGGGTGACGGCATAAAAGTCAGTGATGTTGCGGTAACGGTTTATGATGAAGAATCAAGATCGGCAACCAAAAGAAATCATACCGCTGCCCATCTTCTTCAGGCTGCACTGCGTGAAACACTCGGTTCACACGTTGAGCAGGCAGGTCAGCTTGTCAATGCCGATTCAATGAGATTTGACTTCACTCATTTCTCAGCTCTTACATCCGAAGAACTTGCAAAGGTTGAAAACAGAGTCAACGAAATCGTTCTTTCGGCTCTGCTCGTAACAAGCACCGAAATGCCCATTGAAGAGGCAAAGAAAGCGGGTGCAATGGCTCTCTTCGGAGAAAAATACGGCGATATTGTACGCGTTGTAAAAGCAGGCGATTTCTCAACGGAGCTTTGCGGCGGTACTCATGTTGACAATACAGGCAAACTCGGTCTTTTCAAGATTGTTTCCGAGTCATCCGTTGCCGCAGGCGTACGCAGAATTGAAGCTGTAACAGGCTACGGTGTGCTTGAATATATCGCAAAGAACAATGCTCTCATCAACAGCACTGCAGCAAACATGAAGCTTGCAAATGTTTCCGACCTTGATAAGAAGGCAGGCTCTCTCATTAACGACCTCAAGGCAAAGGATAAGGAAATCGAGCAGCTCCGTGCAGAGCTTTCACAGCTTAAAACAGGCGATCTTATGAGCAATTCCGTTGATGTCAAGGGCGTATCACTCATTGCAACAACGGTTGAGGGAGTCAATCCCGGTGACCTTCGTTCGATGTGCGATAAGGTTAAGGAAAATGATAATGCGGTTGCAGTTATCTGCGGTATCAACGGTGCAAGTGCAAACTTTGCCTGTGCCTGCGGCAAAGATGCAATTGCCAAGGGTGCTCATGCAGGCAATATCGTAAAGGCGGTTTCAAAGCTTGCAGGCGGCTCAGGCGGCGGCAGACCCGACAGTGCAATGGCAGGCACAAAGGATGTTTCAAATATCAAAGCAGCTATGGATGCGGTTGCATCGATAGTTGAAGAAATGATTAAATAAAAAGGAAGTGTGATTATGGACTGCATTTTCTGCAAGATCATCAATGGAGAAATCCCTGCATCAAAGGTTTACGAAGACGATAAGGTTATCGCTTTCAATGATATCGAGCCTCAGGCTCCCGTTCATATTCTCATAATCCCCAAGGAGCATATCAAATCAGCCGCTGAAATCGATGAATCAAACAGCGGACTCATTGCTCATGTTTTCGAGGTTGCCGCAAAGATTGCAAAAGAAAAGAATCTTGACGGTTTCCGTATCGTAAACAACTGCGGCGACAGTGCGGGTCAGACGGTCAAGCATATTCATTTCCATCTTATGAGTGGCAGAGAATTCACCTGGCCTGCAGGTTGATCGGGGGGAGAAATATATGTCAGAATATTACAGAGTTGATATAGCGGGTCTTGAAAGAGATCTGCTCAGATGTCCCATAAGTGACAAGCTTGATATTGCCGCATTCATTCTTTTCGGCGATGTTGAAGTTACCGTTCATTCCGCAGCGGAGCTTCTTAAAAGACTTCCCGAATTTGATTATATCGTGACTCCCGAAGCAAAAAGTATTCCTCTCGCATACGAAATGTCACGCCAAAGCGGTAAAAAATATTTTGTTGTCCGCAAAAAAGCAAAGCTTTATATGAAAGAGCCTGTATCGGTTGAAGTCCGTTCGATAACAACCGATGCGGTGCAGACTCTTATTCTTGACGGACTTGAAGGAGAACAGATTAGAGGAAAACGCGTTGTTATTCTCGATGATGTCATCAGCACCGGCGAATCTCTTAAAGCAGTTGAAACTCTTTGTGCAAAATTCGATGCAGATGTTGTTGCAAAAGCAGCTGTGCTTGCTGAAGGTGATGCCGCAGAGAGAGACGATATAATTTTCCTCGGTGTTATTCCTCTTATCGAAAAATAAGTAATGGCACGTCCGTTTTCGGTAATAGGCTTTACGGTGTTTTTTACCGCAGCGATTCTTTTTGATATGAAAACCGGAGTAACGGCATCTGTATTTGGAGCATTTACCGTTGCTCTGGTTATTGCACTTTTTTCGGAAAAGGCGAGAAGCATCAAAATTATTCCCGTTGTTGCGGCATCGGGTGCTTTGGCGTGCCTGCTTCTTCTCGGTGCCGAAAAGCTGATTTATCAGCCTGCAGTGGAATATGACGGTAAGAATTGCGATATAAAAGCCGTTCTTACGAGTGAATGTGAAGAACGTTACGGAAATTATTACTGCGAAGCAAAGGCTCTGACAGTCAACGGTGAAGAATCGGGGATGAAATTCAGGTTTACTTTTTCCAAACCCATTGAAGCTGAACCCTATGATATTATTGAGGGTAAATTCAGCTTTTTCGTTCTCGGCTCAACCGATGAAGAATATCTTCTTTCGTATAAATCGAAAGGGATGTTCCTGGGAGCATATACGTTTTCGGAAAAATATGAAGTCGTAAATATTCCCGAAGACGAAAAGCCCTTTGCAAAGAAAATAATCGATTTCAGGGCATCTGTAAAAGATGCGATTTATAAAATTTTGCCCGATGACAGAAGCTCGGTTGCGGTTGCACTGATTCTCGGCGATAAAAGCCGCATACCCGATGACTATATCGACAATTTCAATGAAATCGGAATTATGCATCTTGTCTGTGTATCTGGATTTCATCTTTCCTTATGGTCGTTTCTTATTCTCGGAATACTGCGGAAAACAAAGATAAACCAAAAGATTGCAAACCTTATTGCGATGGCGGGTGTAATTGCTTTTATGCTGATTGCGGGTTTATCGTATTCCGTTATCCGTTCGGGTATAATGATGATTTTATATCTGTTTTCCGATATTGTTTCAAAAAAGCACGATCCGCTTAATTCGCTCGGCTTTTCGCTTGCCGCAATTGCGTTATATAATCCGTTTGCCATGGGATCTGCAGGTCTTCAGCTATCGGCATTGGCGACGCTGGGTCTTATATTGTATTCAATGTTTTTCGGCAGAAGAGTCAGAGTTTTCTTTGAAAAAATCAAACCCGTATTTATAGGGAAAGTGCTTTATCGCATTTCCGAGGGAATCTTTACCACGGCAGCGGCGACGGCGTTTATCCTGCCCGTCATATTAAGGATGAACAGTGCTTTCCATTTCGGGATTTTTGTTGCCAATCCGATTGCCATACCTTTATCGCAGGCCGCTATTATTTTGTGTTCGCTGGGTGCGGTAATCGGTTCGCTTCCGCTTGGTATTCCGAACATTCCTGCTTTTGCGGGCGGTTTGTTTGTTGATTTATTTATCAGGCTTGCAGACGGAGTTTCAAAGCTCAGATTTCTTTCGGTCAGAACCGATGATGAAACAGAATGCATTGTTCTTATCGGCATGGCGGTTATTGCTTTGGTATCGGTATCGGTGTTCGGAAAAAGAAGAAGGAAGTATGCTTTGACCTGTGCTTTGTGTGCAGTGTATTTTACTGCAACGATGTTTATCAGCAGCGGTATTTCGGAAAGAGAAACAAGAATAAATGTTGTTGACTGCGGAAACGGAACATCGGTTATCATTCGTGCAGACGGCAAAAACTATCTTTTTGGCTGCGGAGGAACGGAGTTCCTCAGTTTGGTCAAGCTGACGGAAGCGGTTGAACATTCCGGCGGTGAGCTTGAATCAATAATAATACCCGATGAAAGTGAACATAATTCCGACTGCTTTACGGAGATTATCTCGGATTTCAGACCGAAAAGCATATGGTGCAGCGGATTGCCTGACGGAACGGAGTTCCTTACGGATTCTTCGGAGATCAAAGATTTTTCTTCGCTTGATATTTCGGGTGATGTCAATATTTACGGAAAAGAAACCAATGGTTCGCGTTATGCGGTATTTGAAAATAAAGATATTTCCGTGCTGATTTGTTTTGATCCCGTTGATTTTGAAGAAATCGGCGGTGAATTTGATGTTGTCATTTCAAGAAACGACTATCCGTACGGAATAACAAAGAATGACTGCCGTACCGTTGTTATAAGTGCGGAAAAATCAAGAGGAAGGCTTCTTGAAAAAGAAATTTCCTCAAAAGGAATTTATCCGGCTGTTACGGGCGGTGAAGGCAACATAATTATCAGGGCATCTGACGGTGCCGTTACCTTAAAAAGGGAAAACTGATTTCCCGGAAAGGATTGTTATGCCTGTTTTGAATGAATCGGCTCTTAAAGATAAGCTTAAGAGCAATCCTGTAGGTATTTATCTTATTTACGGCGAAGAAAATTATCTTAAAAAAGTTTATACCGAAAAAATAATCAAGAAAACAGTTGACCCGTCTTTTGAAGATTTCAATTTTCATAAGTTTGACGGCAAGGAAACAACATTTTCCGAGATTTACGAGTGTGCCGAAGCAGTGCCGATGATGGCGGAAACCAAGTGTGTGCTTGTCAAAGACTTTCCGCTTGATACCCTTGATGAAAACGGATTTGAGCAGCTTGAAACTCTGCTTTCCGATAATCCCGATGACTGCGCGCTTGTGTTTGTTTTCACTGCATATGAACCCAAGGGTGCAAAGTGGAATAAGGCTGTCAGGATGTTCGAAAAATACGGAAACACTGTAAAATTCGACAAGAAAACTGCGGCAGACCTTGTTAAAATGCTTGAAAGCGGTGCAAAGAAAAGGGGAAAGCTCTTTGATAAAGGAGTTGCAAACTATCTGATAACCTGCGTAGGCAGCGATCTGAATACATTGCTCAACGAGACGGAAAAGGTCTGTGCGTTTGCGGAGGATGAAGTCGTTAAAAAGAGTGATGTGGATGCCGTTTGTATCAAAAGTCTTGATGCAAAGGTGTTTGACATGATAAAAGACCTTACCGCAGGCAGATTTGACAGTGCTTTCAAAAAGCTTTCTTTACTTTTTGAACAGCGTGAGGATGAATTCCAGATTCTCGGCGCTCTGATTGCACAGTATTCGGATATTTACAGAGCAAAGGCGGCTGTCAAATCGGGAGAAAGAGCAGAGGCGGTTGCCAAATATTATAACTATGCCGGCAGGGAGTTCAGGCTTTCAAATGCTGCAAGAAACGGCTCATCGCTTTCTTTCGGCGAAATCGGTGAATGCATTGAAATTCTTCAGTGGGCAGACACAACGCTGAAAAGCTCGGCACTTGACAAAAGGCTGATACTTGAGCAGACGGTAGTCAAGCTTGCAAGAGTGGGCAGGGGATAAGTATGATAAAAATCAGACAGGCGGTTATTGTTGAGGGAAAGTACGATAAAATCAAGCTTTCCAACATAATCGACGCACCGATAATCCAGACTGACGGATTCGGTATTTTCAAAGATAAAGAGCTTCAGCTTCTGATAAGAACTCTTGCGAAAAAAAGAGGGATACTTGTGCTTACGGACAGCGATTCCGCCGGCTTCAAGATTCGCTCATTCATAGGCTCGACTGTTGACAAAAATGATGTTATCAATGCTTACATACCGGATATTTTCGGCAAGGAGAGCAGAAAAACTGAGCCTTCAAAAGAGGGCAAGCTCGGCGTTGAGGGTGTTTCTGAGGAAGTGATAATGAAAGCTCTTGCGAATGCCGGAGTCCTTTGTGAATCAACGGAAGAGCCTGAAAGACCCATAACAAAAACAGACCTTTATGAGCTTGGATTCACAGGCGGTGTCAACAGCTCGTCAAGGAGAAAAGCACTTCTGAAATATTATTCATTTCCCGAAAGACTTTCTGCAAATTCACTTGTAAAGGTTCTTAACTGCGTGACAACATACGAGCGTTTTCTCTGCGATGTAAAGGAAATTGAAAAGGAGATGTCGGAATGATCAGAATCGGCCACGGATATGATGTGCACAGGCTTACCGAAAACAGAAAACTCATAATCGGCGGAGTTGAAATTCCGTATGAAAAAGGTCTGCTCGGGCATTCCGATGCGGATGTTCTTCTTCATGCAATCAGCGACGCTCTTCTCGGTGCGGCTGCACTCGGAGATATCGGTTGTCTTTTTCCCGATAATGACGAAAAATATAAGGGTGCAGACAGCCTTGTTCTGCTTCGTGAAGTTGTGAAAGTGTTAAAAAATAACGGATTTTCCGTTGTCAATATTGATTCTACTCTTCTTGCGCAGAAGCCGAAAATGCGTCCGTATATCGATGAAATGAGAAAGAATATTGCCGATGCTTGCGGAATCCCCGTTGGCAGAATCAGCGTTAAGGCAACTACTGAAGAGGGTCTCGGATTCACGGGGAACGGTGACGGTATGGCTGCCCATGCGGTATGTATTATCGAAAATTAATTTTTTGTAAAGATTTGAATATTTATTTGCAACATTATGCAGATTGTGATATTATTTTCTTGTATTAAACTATGAAGGGATTGATTTGATGCTTATTGATGCAGTATCATCAACAACCCGGGCTGCTGCAGCGGCTGAAAGTGCAGGCGTGCTTTCCGAAAAGATAACAGCCTTCTTTGAAAAGCTTCCCAATTTCGGCGATGTTTCCGAATTCTTTTCCAAGGCTACGGAAATCAAACCCGGATTTATAGATATTCTTGATATTATTGTGGTTGCGTTTATTATTTACAATGCAACAAAGCTCATAAGAGAAACAAGAGCGTTCCAGCTTGTCAAAGGTCTTCTTCTTCTCGGTGTTGCGTATCTTGTCATTCATCAGATAGGAATGCAGACAACATCGGTTGTTTTCAAAGTTATTTTTCAGAATATATTTATTATTCTTATCATTCTTTTTCAGCAGGAAATCAGGCAGGTTATCGAAAGAGTCGGTCAGAGCAGATTTGTCGGTATCTCATGGCTGTTCAAAGGCAATAATTCCGAACAGCAGCAGGTTATAAGCGAATCGGTTATTGAAATCGCAAAGGCTGTTCAGCGAATGGCAAGCAGCAAGACGGGTTCTCTGATTGTTATGGAAAAAGAGCTTCTTCTCGGTGACGTTATCAAAACGGGAACAAACATCGATGCAAAAGTGACGCATGAACTTATCGGCAACATATTTTTCCCGAATTCACCGCTTCATGACGGTGCGGCTGTAGTGAGAGACGGCAGGCTTGTCTGTGCAGGCTGTGTTCTTCCGCTGACAAAGGATGACGGCATTTCAAGCGATCTCGGAACAAGACATAGGGCTGCCATCGGTATGAGCGAACAGAGCGACGCCATGGTAATCGTTACGTCCGAAGAAACGGGAATTATTTCTCTTGCGTTCAGAGGCGTACTTACAAGAAATCTTACCGAAGCTCAGCTCAGAGAAAGACTCCTGAATTATCTTATCAAAGATGATTCGGGCGTTGTGGAAACAAAAAACAATTTTTTGAAACGTATTATTAAGGGTATAAAAAATGGAAAGAAAGAATCAGAGAATAAGTGATCTTTTTTATAACAACCGATTTCTGCTTGTGTTTTCGGTAGTGGCTGCTGTTGCCCTCTGGCTTGTTATTGCCGTTGAATACGGCCCCGAAGCCACAAGAGATGTTACCGTAAATGTTCGGGCCGATTTTGAAAGCATCAAGAAGAATTTTGATTTAACCTGTTACGGCAACTATGATAAGCAGATAAACGTGACAATCAAAGGTCAGCGTGTTGTTGTTGATTCGGATGAAATTGCCGATCAGATAGAAGCAGAGCTTGATCTGGGTGCCGTAACCCGTTCCGGAGATTTCCCGATAAAAATCAACGTTAAAAAGTCGAGCAACAGTTTAAGTGATTTTGAAATAATAGGCAGTTCGGCATCGGCTTATTATCAGCTGTTTTTTGATAAAGAAACCGATAACGGCGGTTCGGTGGTTATTCCTTATATAGATTGTGAGGCAGCTGAGGGAAGAGTTATTCATGAAAACAAATATATCATTTCTCCCTCAACAATAAATATAGACGGACCCTCATCGAAAATCAGCGAGATAGCAGGAGTTGTTGCGAGATATAATGTTGAGGCTCCTCTTGAACAAACAGAGATTCTTGAAAAAGTAAAAATCCTGCTTCTTGACCGTTACGGTAATGAAATCGATCCCGAAGAGAATTATCTTACGTTATCGGCAACGGAGGTTTCCGTAACAATACCCGTGTACTATACCCGGACGATGAAAACCGGCTGCACATTTACCAATAAACCCGCAAAATATCTTGAGGAAAAATACAATCCTTTCACGGTAATCATAAGTCCGTCTGAGGTTAATGTCGATGTCACCGAATCGCTCAAGAATGCGGATATTCTTGATGTTTATAAGATTGACTATTCCAAAATAAACAACAGAGCCGATAATAAGTTTGTCAGACCGGTTTCGGAACTGAACGGATGTACTTTCCGTGACGGAACCGAAAATATATCCATTGTTGTCGATGCAAGCAATCTTGCGGATAAGACCGTAGTTTCCCCGGATATTTCCACGGTTGTTTTTGAAAACGGACCTGAAGATAAAAATTTTGAGACCGTCAGTATTGATTTTGAAACAGTCAGAATGATAGGTCCAAAAGAATCGATTGATGCTCTGGATACGGGCGATCTCAGAATTACGGTTGACATGAGCTCTGTTCCCGAAAATGCGGAAGGTGCGGTTCAGGTTCCCGCTTTTGTTGAAAGTGCAGACTGCTGGTCATTCGGTGATTATTACGTTACCGTAAATGTAAAATAAAATACTGAATGAAAACAGGCTCGGACTGGTGCTGAAATCAGTCTGAGCCTTCTTATATATAAATAAATTATTAATTTTAAATAAATATTATAAATATATGTTGATTTATGGAAATGTTATATGATATAATATCATGAAAATATATCGGGTGAAAAGGAGTGTTTGTATGAAGATCAGAGTGTTTTTGATTGTTGCAATAACAGCGCTGGTTTCTGTTATTCTTTCTTCATGCAACACAGGCAGTCTTATCCGCCCCGTAAGCTCGCTTATCACACCTCCTCTTTATTATGAAGAATATGAGGAGCTTGTCGATGAATTCAACAGAAAGGTTAATTCTGACGTAAGTTTCTGCAGCCCCAACACAGGCGATTACCGTTCGGCGATTGTTGTTGAGGATCTTGACTATGACGGTTCAACCGAAGCCTTGATTTTCTACAGGGACAGCAGAGACGAGAATGTTGTCAGAATGCACTATTTCAATACCGCAGACGGAAAATGGATTTCCAAGGGTGATTTCAACGGCTACGGCAACAGGGTTGAGAGCGTTGAGATAACCGATATGGACTGTGACGGCAAGGCCGAAATCATCGTCAACTGGAATACATCCGGTGTTTCGTCGGGTAACACGCTTTCCATTTACAGAAGCTCAAAGTATGAAGATAAATACAAGGAGATTTCCAATGAAATCTGTTCGGTATCCGAAATTGTTGATATCGATTCAAACGGAAAAAAAGATTTGTTTTTCATAACTCAGAACAATGTATCGGGTGTTAATCAGAGAATCGCAAAGGTGATGAAGCTTTTCGGCGATACGGTTATTCAGATGGGCGAAATCAAAATTGACCCGAATGTCAGCGGATACACCTCAATCAAAACCGAAAAGTCTGCCGAGGATTCACCTCTTACGATATATGTGGATGCTCTCAAAGGCGAAAGTCAGATGATAACAGAAGTTATCTATTGGGATTCAAAGGAATCGGTTCTTTGTGCTCCGTTGCTCGATACGGAAACGATGACCAATAACCTGACTTTGAGATATGAACCCGTAGCAAGTGCCGATGTAAACAATGACGGTGTAATCGATATTCCCGTTCAGAATCAGATTCTCGGAAGCGGTGATGACTCGCTGACCGAAAATACGGAAAATGTATACATCACCAAATGGATGAATTTTGAGTCGAAAGACCGAATGAAGATTGTTGCGAATACGCTCATAAATTATTCCGACGGTTACATGGTTCTTCTTGATAAAAAGGAGATAGTTTCCACAGGCATCAGAAACTACAGAGCACAGAATTGCTGGATATTATATAAAACGGATTCCGAAGGAGAGAATGTCGGCGATCTTTTCTCGATACTCAAAATCGGAACGGAGAGATGGAATCAGGGCTCGCTTGAAGCGTATATTCCCGTTCTTGAAAAAGAAGACGGAGTGGTTTGTGTTTATGTAACACAAAGCGGAACAGAGCTCGGAGTTACAGAGGAATACATCAGATCGAGAATCACTAAATTACCGTGAACGGAGGATGCAGGATGAAAAGAGTTCTTATTGCTGAAGACGAAGCTGCGATAAGAGAGTTTGTTGTTATCAATTTACGCAGAGCAGGTTATGATGTTCTTGAAGCAGAAGACGGAGCAAGAGCTCTTGAGCTTTATGAATTCTGCGGCGGAGATATTGATGTTGCCGTGCTTGACGTTATGATGCCGAATGTTGACGGTCTTGAGGTCTGCAAACAGCTCAGAACGCAGAATAAAAATATCGGAATTATCATGCTTACAGCCAAAACCCAGGAAATGGATAAAATAACAGGTCTTATGATGGGTGCGGATGACTATGTGACTAAGCCGTTTTCACCGACGGAGCTTGTTGCCAGAGTTGATGCCATCTACAGACGTGTTGCGATGAACAGCACATCCAAGACCGAGGTTTCGGAAATAATCGAGCTTGGTGCATTCAAGCTTAATCTGAGAAGCAGAACCCTTACCAAAAACGGAAGATATATTGAGCTTACTCAGGTTGAATTCCAGATGATGGAATATTTCTTCACGAACCCCGGTGCTGCACTCAGCAGAACGGATATCCTCAACAAAGTCTGGGGCAGTGAATATTTCGGTGAAGAAAAAATCGTTGACGTTAACATAAGACGCTTAAGAATGAAAGTTGAAGAAGAGCCGTCAGTCCCCAAGCATCTGACAACCATCTGGGGCGTAGGCTATAAATGGATTGTATAAAATTTGCCGAAAGGGGCTGAACAAAGTGAAATTCATGGGAATAACAAAGCGATGGTTTCTAAATGTTGCATCGATAGTTGTTGTTATTCTTATAACCGTTTCCGTTGTTCTTATGCTCTCTCTCAGAAGCTATTATTACGGCGTTGCTGACATGACGCTTAATGCATATTCCGCAGATGAAATTGCTGCAACCTTCAGCCGCTACGGCGACGCATCTTCGGATGGGTTTGAAAAGGCGGGCAGGGATTTTGTTGAGAATTTTCCGCACAAAGACTCGATGGCGGTCTGGATTATCAATGACCGCGGCGACGTCATTCTTTCTTCAAGCGGATTTGATATCAAAGGCAAGGTCGATATGCCCGATTATAACGAAGCGTTGGCAAACAATGTTGACAGTGCCAAATGGACGGGCAGGCTTCCGTCGGGTGAAAAAATCATGGCTTCAACCCTGATTTATAATTATCCCGGAGGAAAGTACGGCGGTGCAGTCAGATTTATGCTTTCCCTTGAAGCTATTGACACTCAGCTTGTGAGAATTCTTCTTGTTGTGATTTTTGCCTGTATCGGATTTTTCTCCCTGCTGATTATTTCGGGAGTTATGTTCATCAGTTCAATCGTTAACCCCGTTAAGTCTATCGGCGAAACTGCAAAGTGTATTGCAGGCGGTGACCTTGAAGCGAGAATTGATCACTATCCCTATAACGATGAAATCGGTGAACTGTGCACAACCATAAACGACATGGCAACCAAGCTTGCAACGTCAGACAGACTCAAGAACGATTTCATTTCAACAATTTCCCATGAACTCAGAACTCCTTTGACGGCTATCAAAGGCTGGGGTGAAACACTTCTTCAGATCGGCGATTCCGATCCGCAGATGACCGAAAGAGGAATGGGAGTTATAATCGGTGAAGCATCAAGGCTTAACGATATGGTTGAGGAGCTTCTTGACTTCTCAAGAATGAGCAGCGGACGTATGCAGCTCAAGAATGAAAAAATCGATATTCTTGCCGAGCTTGATGAAGTTGTTTTTGCTTTCAAAGAACGCTCAATCAAAGAGGGCATCGAAGTTATATATAACGTTCCTCATGTTCCTGCTCCCGCAAAGGGCGATGCCTCAAGAATCAAGCAGGTATTTATCAACATTCTTGACAATGCACTTAAGTATACCGAGGAGGGCGGAAAGATTGTTGTCTTTGCGGAGATGCCCAATCCTGCCGTAATTATCGTCACGATAAGCGATACGGGCGCAGGCATTCCTCCCGAGGATTTACCGCATATTAAAGAAAAATTCTATAAAGCCAATACTACGGTCAGAGGTTCGGGTATCGGACTTGCGGTTGCGGATGAGATTGTCAAGCTCCATAACGGTGAGCTTGATGTTGACAGTGTTCTCGGCGAGGGAACAACCGTAAGAATAAAAATTCCCATTGAACCCGCAGACAGAGATAATTCCGATAAAGAAGGAGAGTTTAATTCCGATGAGCAAAAAGAAGTGTGATTATGTAGCCGTCGGCGGTCAGGCGCTGATGGAAGGCATAATGATGAAAGGTCCCAAGGGAACGGCAATGTCGCTCCGTCTTCCCGACGGCACCATAGAAACACAGATGAAGAATTTCACTTCAATCAGAAAAAAATATAAGTTCTTCAATATACCCGTTCTCAGAGGTGTTGTATCGTTTGTTGAATCCATGATTCAGGGTTACAAGCTTCTTATGGAGTCAGCTGAAAAAACTTCTTTTGATGATAACGAAGAACCCGAATCAAAGCTTGATAAGTGGATTACAGACCATTTCGGTCCGAAGATGATGGCTGCTGTCGGCACAATATCCGCCGTTCTCGGAATGGGGCTTGCATTCCTTCTTTTCATGTGGATGCCGAGCTTTGTTTTTGACCTTGTCAACGATAAGCTTGCATCGGGTGCAATTTCCGATTTCAGAGCAATTTTCGAAGGCTTTATCCGTGTTGTGATTTTTGTTGTGTATATGGCCCTTGTTGCAAGGATGAAAGAAATCCACAGAGTTTATATGTATCACGGTGCGGAGCATAAAACAATCTTCTGCTTTGAACACGGCAAAGAGCTAACCGTGGCGAATGTCAGAGAAGAAGGCAGATGCCATCCCCGCTGCGGAACGAGCTTCATTTTCGTGACAATCCTTCTCAGCATCATCATTTCATCCGTTGTTTCGGTTGCATTTCCCGAACTTACGGAAATCAGAGCATTGTGGATTGCGGTCAAGCTTCTTATGATGCCCGCTATTATGGGAATAGGCTTTGAATTCATTCAGCTTGCAGGCAAATATCCCAATAAGTTTACAAAGCTTCTTTCGGCACCCGGTCTCCTCATGCAGAGAATTACAACCGCTGAGCCTGACGATGCAATTATCGAAGTTGCGATAGAAGCTATGAAGGCCGCTCTTACCGGCGAAGTTGAAAAGAAACCCGAAGAGGGTACGGAGAGTGCAGAATGACCGTATCCGAGCTTTTGAAAAAAGGAACCGGATTGCTGAAAAAACATGGCATTGAAAATTCCGCAAATGAAGCACGCTGGATTTTCGAAGCAGTTTTTGAATGCACAAGGGAATATCCGGTTTTTCATTCAGATGATGAAGCGGATTGTGATAAATCTGCCGAATATCTTAAAAGGATTTCTGAAAGAGCAAACGGAATTCCCGTTCAGTATGTAATCGGTTCATGGGATTTTTACGGTGAAACTTTCAGAGTCGGCGAAGGGGTGCTTATCCCCAGACCCGAAACCGAAATCCTTGTTGATTACGCACTCGGTTATCTTGAAAATATAGAAAATCCGGTTGTATTTGATTTATGTTCGGGAACGGGCTGTGTCGGATTATCCGTTGCAAAGCTCAGACCCGATGCAAAAGTTTATCTGTTTGAAAAATCGGATGAAGCATTGAAATATCTTGTTGCAAACAAAGATAATCTTATGTGCGGCAATGCCGAAATCATTCACGCGGATATTTTCAACGGATTTTTGTCGTTCGGTTTACCGAAGCCGCATCTTATTCTTTCAAATCCGCCTTATATTGAGACCGATGAAATTCAGTCTCTTCAGCCCGAAGTTCTGATTGAGCCTTCCATGGCTCTTGACGGAGGTAAAGACGGACTTGATTTCTACAGAGCCATTGCGGATTTATGGCTCAGGGATTGCGGATGCACAATTGCGGTCGAATGCGGTGAGGGGCAGGCAGACTCCGTTAAAAATCTTTTTTCTGCCGTTTGTGCCGAAACTGATATAATTCTTGATTTCAACGGAACGGAAAGAGTTGTTATCGGCACGGAAAGGAACTGAAATGTTATTTGATTTGTTAAGAGGCGGATTTTCCGTTGATCTCATAATTAATCTTTTGTCGAGAGTTTTCGTTGTCTTCTGTATTCTTCCCATTCATGAATTTGCTCATGCCTGGGTTGCCGACAGACTCGGCGACGACACCGCAAGACTCAAAGGCAGACTCACCATCGCTCCGATGGCTCATATTGACCTCATGGGTGCACTTATGATTTTCCTTGCAGGCTTCGGTTATGCAAAACCCGTACCTGTTAATCCGAGGAGATTCAGAAATCCCAAAAAAGGCATGGCATTGACCGCTCTTGCCGGACCTGTTTCGAATCTTCTTATGGCAGTTATTCTTATGTTCATATCACAGTTCGGATATTTCGGATTTGTAAAAGCGGGCGGAACGCTGCTTTATGTTGTCTATATGTTCTTCTATTATGCCGCATTTGTGAATGTTAGTCTTGCAGTGTTCAATCTTATTCCCATTCCTCCGCTTGACGGTTCCAGAATAGCCAATCTGCTTATTCCGTCAAAGTATTATTTTAAAATCATGAAGTATGAACGCTATATCATTCTCGGCGTTTTTGCTTTGATTATTTTCGGTGTTCTCGACAGACCTATGTCTTTCATTTCGGGAAACATCATGAACCTGATTATTAAATTAACGGGTTTACCGTTCACACTTTTCAGTTAAAGGGGTTTGTTCCTTTGGAAAAACTACAGTATAAGCTTGAAGTTTTTGAGGGTCCCATGGACTTGCTTCTTCAGCTTATTTCAAAAAAGAAAGTAAGTATCAACGATGTTCCGATTATGGAAATCATTGAGCAGTATCTTGAATATGTCCGTCAGATGCAGGAGGATAACCTTGATGTTTCCAGTGAATTCCTTGAAATGGCGGCGAGGCTTCTGTATATCAAAACAGTTTCGCTTCTTCCCGTGCACGAAGAAGCAGAAAAGCTTGTTGAAGAATTGCGAGGCGAGCTGACGGAATATCAGGACTGCAAAATGGTTGCGGGCAAGCTCCAGAATCAGGCAAAGGGATTTGATTTCTATTCCCGTGAGCCTGAGGAGATTGAAGTTGATATGACATACACAAGAATTCACGAGCCTGTTGAAATCTTCAAGGCATACATGGCGGCGGTTGGTAAGGGCAAACGAAAATTACCGCCTCCGATTGAAGCATTCAGAGGAATTGTGGCTCATAAAATTGTTTCCGTTGCATCAAGAATCAGCTTTGTTATCGATAAATTCAAAAACAGAAAAACAAGAAAATTTTCATCGTTTTTTGAAGATGCAGAATCACGCTCGGAAATGGTTGCAACTTTCCTTGCACTTCTCGCAATGGCAAAGGCAAAACGAATTCATATTGAGGGTCAGGGAGACAAGGTGGATGTAACGCTTCTTGACGGCGGAGGGGAGGATATTGAAATTGACGAATGACGAAATACGTGCGGCGTGCGAAGCAATTCTTTTTGCTTCGGGCGAACCTGTTGAAGTTTCAAGAATTGCACAGGCTCTTGAGCTTGAACCCGATGTTATAACGGGTGCACTCTGGGAGCTTTCCGTGAGCCTTGACGAAAGGAAAAGCGGTATATGTCTTCTCCGTCTCGGCAGTAAATATCAGCTCTGCTCAAGAGTTGAATATGCTCAGCAGGTAAGAAATGTTCTCGATATTAAAAAGAATGCTCCTCTTTCACCTGCGGCATTTGAAGTGCTTGCGGTTGTTGCTTATAATCAGCCTGTCACCAAGGCATATATCGAGCAGATAAGAGGCGTTGACTGCTCGGGTGTTGTTTCTACACTGTGTCAGAAAGGTCTGCTTGAAGAAAAAGGCAGACTTGATTTACCCGGCAGACCTCTTCTTTACGGCACTACTCCCGATTTTTTAAGATGCTTTTGTCTTTCTTCTCTTGCAGATTTGCCCGAGCTTCCGGAGAAGCCTGAAAACGAGCCTGAGAGAGATGACGAAATTGACAATGAGCAGGGCGAACAGATAAGAAACTTCTTCCAGGAAGAACTATAAAGGAGGCAGATTGATGACGGCACTTTACATTATTCTCGGAATCGTGGCGTTTTTCGTAATCTTGCTTTCAATAAAATTCACGGTAACCGTTCATTATGAAAACGATGTTGCGGTTTCGGTTCAATGGCTTTTCCTGAAGTTTGATATTCTTCCCAAAAATGAAAAGAAACCCCAAAAAGAGAAGAAGAAAAAAACAAAGGAAGAAAAGCCGAAGGAAGAGAGCGAGGTTATTCCCGAACCCAAAAAGAAGAAAAAGGATAATATGTTTGTCCGTTTCTATAATAACAGAGGTGTTTCGGGTGTTGTTCAGCTTCTTAAAGATGCAGCAAAAGCACTCGGCGGAATGTTTAAAAGAATAGGCAGAGCATTCCTCTTTGAAGAGTTGATTATATCCCTTAAGGTCGGTGCAGGCGATTCTGCGGAAACCGCAATAAAATACGGAAAAACCTGTTCTGCGGCATTCCCTGCGATGGGATTGATTGTCAGCACCATGCGTGTTAAAAAATATAATATTGATATCAATCCCGATTTTATTTACGGAAAAAATGAAGCGAGACTTCACACAAAAGTTTCCGTAAGACCCGCAAAGCTCATATGTGCGGTAATCGTGTTTGCATTTGAGTTTTTGTTCAAAGTTGTTATAAAACTGCTTAAGCACAGCAAAGCTCCGAAAGCTGATGTGGAAAAGCAGGTTATAAATATGTAATTTCAAAATAAACGAAAGGTGGAAACCAAAATGAAAGAACAGTCAGCATCAGGAATTCTCGGCACATCAATTGAAAAGATCAAGGATCTCGTAGACGTAAGCACCATTATCGGTGAACCCATTAAAATCAGCGAAACAATTCAGATTATCCCCGTATCAAAGGTTACATACGGCTTCGCTTCAGGCGGTACGGACTTCCCCTCAAAGAATAATCAGGAACTCTTTGGCGGCGGCGGCGGCGCAGGCATAACAATTTCTCCCGTTGCATTCCTTGTTATCAATAACGGCAGCGTATCCGTTAAGTACATCAATGCAGCAGAAGGCTCGGTAGAAAGAGTTATCGGCATGGTACCCGATATCGTTGACAAGGCAACAGATGTTATCAGCCAGCTCAAGAATAAGGATAACACCGTTGATAATGCAATCAACGATTATATGGCATCATCCAATCCCACAGTTTAATAATTAAATCAGCCTCATCGGCATATAGTTTACTATTAAACGAATGAGGATGAGCTGATTGAAAAAGAAAATAATCTCTTTTATTCTTACGGTTATTATTGCCGTTTCATGTGATGTGTTTTCGTTTGCAGACGGACCGGGTGTTTCGGCACAGAGTGCGGTTCTGATGTGTGTTAATAATGGTAAGGTGCTATTCTCGAAAAATGAAACAGAGCGTCTTTCCATGGCAAGCACAACCAAAATCATGACTTCACTCCTTGCGATTGAAGCGGCTGTGCCCGATAAAGAAATTGTTGTGACATCCGAAATGGTCTCCGTTGAAGGCACTTCAATGGGACTTGTTGCGGGTGACAGCGTTTCAATGAAAGAGCTTGTTTACGGAATGCTCCTTCAGTCGGGAAACGATGCCGCCAATACGGTTGCATATGTGCTTGGCGGAAACCCTGAAGGCTTTGCGGAAATGATGAACAGCCGTGCCGAAGAAATCGGAATGGAAAATACTAATTTTGTAACGGCATCGGGTCTTGACAGTAAAGACCATTATTCAACCGCTTATGACATGGCTCTTCTCGCCTGTGAATGTATATCAAATCCCGAATTTGCATCGGTTTGCTCAAAGAAAAGCATAAGGGTTACTTACGGTAATCCGCCGTATGCACGCACTCTGACCAATCACAACAGACTGCTGTGGAGCTATGATGATGCAATCGGCATAAAAACGGGATTCACAAAGAAAAGCGGAAGATGTCTTGTCAGTGCAGCAGAAAGAAACGGAATAACCCTCGTCGCCGTTACTCTTAACGCACCGGATGACTGGAATGACCATATTTCAATGTTTGAATACGGTTTTTCAAGGTGTAAGGGTATTGAGCTGACGTGCACTCTGCCGGATATGAAAATTGTCGGCGGAGAAAAGGAAAGCGTTTCGGTCCGTCTGTCATCAAATCCGACATGGATTGAAAACGAGGACTGCAAGGTTAGATTTTTCATCAGACCGTTTCTTTATGCACCTGTAAGAAAAGATGATTTTGCAGGCACGGCGGTGTTTTATTCCGATGAAAAGGTTGTTGCGGAAATTCCGATTTTGACCGATGAGTCGGTTGAATTCAGTAAAGCTCCGGTTGACACTGTTGAAGATAAAGGATTATTTTCTGATTTGATTGATATAATAGCAGATTTATTTAATTTACCCGAGGTGAAATAATTGGCTGATAATAAAATCAGACTGCAGAAATTCCTTTCCGAGGCAGGAGTGGCATCCCGCCGCAAAGCGGAAGAAATGATAAGAAGCGGGTCAGTCAAGGTCAACGGTGCCGTTGCACAGATAGGTGACAGCGTTGACCCCAAAAAAGATACCGTTCTTGTAAAAGGTAAGAAGGTAACAAAGCAGAAGACGATGAGGTATATTCTTCTCAATAAGCCCAGAGGTTATGTAACAACAACCGATGACGATCTTGGAAGAAAATGCGTTCTTGAGCTTGTTAAAGATATTAAAGAAAGAATTTATCCCGTCGGCAGGCTTGACAGAGTTTCCGAAGGAGCGTTGATTCTTACCAATGACGGTGCATTTGCAAACGCAATGATGCATCCTTCAAAGCATGTTCCCAAAACATACCGTGTAACCGTCAGACCCGGAATAACTGCAGAGCAGGTTGATATTCTTTCGACGGGAATTGAACTTGACGGCAGACTGACGGCACCCGCCGATGTTCATGTTATCTCAAAAGAAGAGGGAAGAGCTGTTCTTGAAATTGTTCTTTATGAGGGCAGAAACAGACAGATCCGCCGTATGTGCGAGGCTCTTGACCTTGAGGTTGCAAGGCTCAGAAGAACCGCAATCGGCTCAATCAAGCTCGGAATGCTTCAGACAGGTGAATACAGAGACCTTACTCAGCAGGAAATTGAATCGCTTTTCAAGTCAGCCGGTCTTAAGTCGGGCGGAGGTTCAAAATGATAAGATTTGTGCCATATGAAAAAGAAAACAGCGTTGAAGTTGTTGCATATGACGGTGAAAACTCAATAGGTAAGGCAAGCTTTACCGTTGAGGGATTTAACATGAATTTTATTTGCGTTGAATGTGATGACGATGTAATTGTTGAAGGTCTCGCAAGAGCTTCTATGAATTATGCGGCAAACAGAAATGCATATATCGCAAAAATCAGCAAGGAATATTCCGCACCTGCGTTCTCAAGACTCGGCTTTGAGGGTGAAGATGTTCTTACTGTTGAAATTCCCGAAGCGTTGATGTCAGGCTGTTCAGGCTGTCATCAGTAAACAATAGGAGATGTAATTTTAAAATGATAAAAAGTATGACCGGTTACGGCAGAGCACAGCAGCTCGTCGACGGTATGAATATTACGGTTGAAATAAAAAGCGTAAACCACAGATATTTCGAGTTTTCCTCAAAGCTGCCAAGAACCTACGGATTTCTTGACGAAAAGCTCAAAAGTTTCTTCAGCGGCAGATTAACAAGAGGTAAAATGGAGTGTTATGTTCAGATTGAAGCAGTTGAAGAATCCGATACCGTTATCAGTCTCAACCATTCACTTGTCAAAGGCTACATCGATGCATATAAAGAGCTTGCAGAAACATACGGTCTCGAAAACGATATAAAGGTATCCGATATTTCAAGAGTCGGCGATATCTTTATGGTACGCAAAGAAGCTGCTGATGAAGACAGAATATGGGCAGCTGTTCAGACTGCTGCCGATGCTGCACTTGCAGGTTTCGTTGCCATGAGAGAGCGTGAAGGAGCAAAACTTCGTGACGATGTTCTTTCAAGGCTTGATGAAATTATTTCAAATGTTGAGTATGTTGAGTCACGTTCGCCTGAAACCGTAGCCGAATATAACGAAAAGCTTCTCGGCAGGATGAGAGAACTTCTCGGTGACGCCCATATCGATGAGCAGAGGATACTCACCGAAGCCGCTATTTTTGCGGACAAGGTTGCCGTTGCAGAAGAAACGGTAAGACTCCGCAGCCATATCTCTCAGCTTCGCTCTTTCCTTGAACTCAGCGAGGCGGTCGGCAAGAGGATGGATTTCCTTGTTCAGGAGATGAACCGTGAAGCGAACACAATCGGCTCCAAAGCTCAGGATGTTGAGATTGCACGCAGAGTTGTTGCAATCAAAGCGGAAATTGAAAAAATCCGTGAACAGATTCAGAATATAGAATAACGGAGGAAGTGCCATGAAATTAATCAATATCGGTTTCGGTAATATGGTTAATGCCGCAAGAATGGTTGCGATAGTAAGCCCCGAATCAGCACCCATTAAGCGAATTATTCAGGAATGCAAAGAAAAGGGAACTCTTATCGATGCAACCCACGGCAGACGCACCAGAGCTGTTATCATTACCGACAGCGACCATGTTATTCTCACATATCTTCAGAGCGAAACCGTTGCAAACAGACTCAATGACGATATGGACGAGCTTGATGAAGAGGAGGATGAATAATGAACGATAACGGAATTCTTGTTATTTTTTCAGGACCTTCGGGTTCGGGAAAGGATACCGTTCT
The DNA here is from genome assembly GCA_045542715.1 of Acutalibacteraceae bacterium. Classification (GTDB taxonomy): domain Bacteria; phylum Bacillota; class Clostridia; order Oscillospirales; family Acutalibacteraceae; genus CAG-177. The sequence goes on along the minus strand of JAZQLN010000061.1, from coordinate 155,892 downwards.
TAATAAACTTCTCAACGGTCGCGACGACATAAAGGTTTCTGTTTCCATGACAACCCGAAACATGAGAGACGGTGAAATTGACGGAACTCATTATTATTTCGTTAATCGTGAATATTTTGAAAAGAAGGTTTCCGAAAATATGATGCTCGAATATGCGGAATATAACGGAAATATGTACGGCACTCCCAAAGCCCCGGTTGATATGATGCTTGATTCGGGCAAGGCGGTGATTCTTGAAATAGAAGTTCAGGGTGCAGAAAAAATAAGAAAAATTTATCCCGATGTAATCAGCATTTTCCTTATGCCTCCTTCTGTAAGAGTTCTTGAAGAAAGACTCCGCGGCAGGGGTACGGATGATGAGGAAACAATCAATCACCGTCTTGTTATCGCAAAGGAAGAAATCAAAAGAGCATCGGAATATGATTATGTTGTTATCAACGATACGGTTGAAAATGCCGTTGCAGGAATTGAAACAATAATCAACGCAGAAAGAAAAAAGACATTCAGAAATAAAAAAATATTAAGTGAGGTAATCAACAATGTTTAATCCCGATTTAAGAGGCGTTCTTTCAAACCATCTCAGCCGTTATTCTCTTGTAACTGCAACCGCAAAAAGAGCAAGAGAGATTTCAGAAGATGCGGAAGAAAACAAGATTATCATGACAGAGAAACCCGTAAGCGTTGCGCTTGACGAAATTCTCAAGGGTGACTACGTTATCGTTGAACCCGAAGAAATCAGAAATATCTGATTTATCTTTAATCAATAATCGGCAGGGGAGTGAATCAAATGAAATATGCAAAGGTTGCCGTTGAGGCGGCAGCGTTCAGCTTTGACAAAGAATTTGATTATATCATCCCCGAAGAACTTGAAAATTCGGTGGTAAAGGGTTGCAGAGTTACCGTGCCGTTCGGTATGGGTAACAAAAAAAGACTCGGAATTATTTTTGATGTTGCTGATAAGTCGGAAGGAACAAAGCTCAAAAAAATCTCCGAAGTGCTTGATGATAAATCCTTGCTTTCCGAAGAAATGATTGAACTTGCAAGATGGATTAAAGACAGAACCTTCTGCACTCTTTATGAGGCGGCAAAAGCTATGCTTCCGACAGGTATCAACCATAAAATGGTGGTTTCTTATGCGGTCAATGCCGATGCAGACTGCCGGAAAGCTCAAAGCCTTGAAGGTGCCGAAAAAGAGTTTTACGAGTATCTTAAAAGCAGAAGTGTTTTTGTTAAAGGCGATAATGTTTTCAAGGCTCTGAAAATAAAACCCGATTATTCGGTCACTGCAAGCCTTCTGAGGAAAAATCTCATTGTTGCAAGTAACGATGCAGTCAGAAACATCGGTGATCTGACCGTGAAAATGCTCAGGCTCATACCCGATGCAGACTGCACAGGTCTTACAAAAAAACAAAAAGAAATGGTAAGTGTTCTTACCGATATCGGCACTGCAAGCGTTAAAGAGCTTTGTTATTTTACGGGGCTGACTCCTGCGGTTGCCAACACACTTGTCAAAAACGGAATTGCGGAATTTTATGAGCAGGAAGTTATGAGCCTGCCCGATTTTGCAAACCGTAAGGGTGAAAAAACAGCCATAAATCTTACCGATGAACAAAAAACAGCGTTTGAAAAGCTTACGGATAAAGCATTATCGGGCAAGCCGTCAGTCTCTCTTCTTTACGGAGTGACGGGAAGCGGAAAAACATCTGTTTATATGAGCGTCATCGACAAGGTGCTTGACAAAGGCAGGAATGTTATTGTTATGGTGCCCGAAATCGGTCTGACACCTCAGACAATATCACTTTTCTGCAAACGCTACGGCGGTGAGATTGCTGTTTTTCACAGTGCACTTTCCGTCAGAGAAAGACTTGAGCAGTGGAAACGAGTTAAAAACGGCGAAGCCAAAATTGTTATCGGTACACGCAGTGCGGTTTTTGCTCCTCTGGATAACATAGGTTTAATCATAATCGATGAAGAGCAGGAGCATACTTATAAATCCGAGCAGACTCCGAGGTATGATGCAATTGATGTTGCAAAATTCAGAGCAGTACACCATAACTGTCTTCTTCTGCTTGCATCTGCGACTCCCAGCGTTGAAAGCTATGCCGCGGCGCAAAGCGGAAAATATGAACTCTGCACTTTAAGCAACCGATACGGTAATGCTGTTTTGCCTGAAGTTCTCACGGTTGATATGAGAAGTGAGCCTAAGGCGGAAAACAGTAAGGCTATCAGTCAGACCTTATATCAATGCCTTAAGGAAACGGTTGAAAACGGCAGGCAGGCAATTCTGCTTATCAACAGAAGAGGATTCCATACCTTTTCAGCCTGCAATTCCTGCGGTGAAGTTATCTGCTGTCCTCATTGCAGTATTTCAATGACATATCATTCCGCCAATAACAGACTCATGTGTCACTATTGCGGATATTCAGTGCCGTTTTCAAGTATTTGTCCCGAATGCGGCGAAAATGCAGTCAGATATTCGGGCTTCGGCACTCAGAAAATTGAGGATGAGCTTGCAAGGCTTCTTCCTGAAGCAAGGATTGTCAGAATGGATACCGACTCAACTTCCGGAAAGAATTCCCACGAAAGACTGCTCGACAGTTTCTCAAAAGGCGAATACGATATCATGATAGGCACTCAGATGGTCGCAAAGGGACTGAATTTCCCCAATGTTACCCTCGTAGGCGTTGTTTCGGTTGACCAGCAGCTTTATAACGATGACTTCCGCAGCCTTGAAAAAACATTTTCGCTTCTGACTCAGGTTGTCGGCAGGTCGGGAAGAGGAGAAATTAGCGGTACAGCCGTTATTCAGACCCTTACACCCGAAAATGAAATTATCCGTCTTGCGGCAAAGCAGGATTACGATGAATTTTTCAGAACAGAAATAAAACTACGCAAGGCACTTGTTTATCCTCCGTATTGCGACCTGTGTGTTATTGGATTCACGGGCGAGAATGAATCGGTTGTCAAATCAGCGGCAAGGGAAACTCTTGATTTGCTGAAGAATTATATCAAGGGCGAATTCAGCGGAGAAAAAATAATCGCTCTCGGACCTATGCCCGCAAGAGTGGCAAAGGTCAGCGGTAAATTCAGATACCGTCTTATAATCAAATGCCGTAATTCCTCAAGATTCAGAAAACTTGTTTCGAAAATTCTGGTCGGAATAGGCAATGATTCAAGATTCACAAAGGTTACCGTTTATGCGGATATTAATCCCGATACAACGGTATAAACTCTTAATAAATCCGATATACTTTCTTAATTATTATATTTTAGTATATTATTACATTAATATTATTCACTTTGAAAGGATTGACATTAATGGCAATCAGAAACATTGTTAAAATCGGAGACCCGATTTTGGCAAAAACATCACGTAAGGTTGAAAAATTCGATGCACGTCTCTGGCAGCTTCTTGATGACATGAAGGAAACAATGTATCAGGCAAACGGAGTAGGTCTTGCGGCTGTTCAGGTAGGCATCTTGAGAAGAGTTGTGGTCATTGACTGCGGCGACGGATATATTGAACTTATTAATCCCGAAATCACGAGCGCTGAGGGTGAGCAGTTTGAAGAAGAAGGCTGTCTTTCACTGCCGGGTGAGTCGGGTGTAACCTGCAGACCTGCAGTTGTCAGAGTCAAGGCTCAGGACAGAAACGGTAAATGGTGCATATATAAGGGCGAAGGTCTCAAAGCCCGCTGCTTCTGCCATGAACTTGACCACCTTGACGGAGTGGTTTTCACGCAAAGAGTTATTAAAAAGGAGCTTTCCGAATGAGAATAGTTTTTATGGGAACACCCGAATTTGCTGTTCCCTGCCTTCAGAAACTTATCGACCTCGGTCATGAGGTGACGGGTGTTTTCACTCAGCCCGACAAACCTCAGGGCAGAAAAATGATTATGACTCCGCCTCCCGTAAAACAGCTTGCTCTCGAAAACGGTCTGACCGTTTATCAGCCTGTTAAAATGAGAGACGGTACTGCTCTTGAAATGATAAAAGAGGCAAATCCCGACCTTGCAATCGTTGTTGCATACGGAAAAATTCTTCCCAAAGAAATTCTTGATTATCCCAAATACGGATGCATCAATATCCATGCTTCCCTTCTTCCGAAGCTCAGAGGTGCAGCTCCCATTCAGTGGTCTGTTATCAACGGATGCAAAACAACGGGTGTAACCTCAATGCAGATGGATGAAGGTCTTGATACGGGCGATATGCTTATAAAAGGCGAAATTGCAATCGGTGAAAACGATACAGCAGGCGAAATGCACGATAAGCTTTCGGTTCTCGGTGCCGAAATTCTTGAAAAAACAATCGATTCCCTTCTTAAAAATGAGTTGAAACCCGAAAAACAGAATCATGACGAGTTTACATATGCTCCCATGCTTTCCAAGGAATTATCACCTGTTGACTGGAATTGTTCCGCACAGGAAATTCATAATAAAATAAGAGGTCTGTCTCCGTGGCCTTCTGCAAATGCAAAGCTGAACGGAAAAACCGTAAAGATTCATAAAAGCGTTCTTGCAGACGGAAAAGGCAAGTCTGCAGGTGAGATAGTTGAAGCGGGTAAACGCCTTATTGTTGCCTGCGGTGATTTGAACTGTATTGAAATCCTTACCCTTCAGGCTGAAGGTAAAAAAGCGATGTCAGCATCCGATTTCCTCAGAGGAAATCCCGTGAAAGTCGGAGAACATTTTGAATAAATCCGAAAGGAGATAAGAATATGCCGTATTTCTTTATAGACTATTATTATATTATTCTTGTTATCCCTGCCATGATTCTTGCGGCGTGGGCACAGTTTAAAGTAAAATCAACCTATAACAAATTTTCCAAAGTTTCAAATAATAAGGGTATAACCGGTGCATATGCTGCTCAGGCTGTTCTTACTCATTACGGAATAACCGATGTGAGAATTGAGCAGGTATCGGGTAAGCTTACCGACCATTATGACCCCAAAGCTAAAGTTATCAGACTTTCTCAGGGTGTTTACGGCAGCACAACGATAGCAGCAGTCGGAATTGCCTGCCATGAAGCAGGCCATGCAGCACAGCACGCTCAGAATTATGCTCCGATAAAAATAAGAAATTCTCTTGTTCCCGTATGTAATATAGGTTCAACTTTGGGAATACCTCTTGCAATTCTCGGATATTTCTTAGGGTTTGAACCTCTCATCTCCATCGGTCTTCTTCTTTATGCCGCCATAGCTCTTTTTCAGGTTGTTACTCTTCCGGTTGAGCTTAATGCAAGCAAAAGAGCAATGAAGGTTATCGATGAAACCGGACTTTTATATGATGATGAGCAGGGCGGAGCAAAAAAAGTTCTTACCGCCGCTGCAATGACTTATATTGCATCAATGCTTGTTGCAATTGCAAACCTCTTAAGACTGATTCTCAGATTCAGTAACAGAAGAAACTGATATTTCCGAAAGGATGCGTATATATGAAAAGTGCAAGACAGGTTGCGTTTGAGGCGCTTCTGAAAGTACACAAAGACGGGGCATATTCAAACCTTGCTGTTGACAGCCTTTTAAAAGAAAACGGAAACCTTGATGAGAGGGACAAAGCTTTTGTCTGCAATCTTGTTTACGGTACTCTTGACAGGCTGATACTGATTGACTATAATCTCGGCTTATATCTTAATCAGCCCGTAAGAAAGCTGAAACCCGAACTTCACACCATTCTCAGAATGGGTACATATCAGCTTTTATTTATGGATAAAGTGCCGTCAAGAGCGGCGGTAAATGAAAGTGTCAACCTTGCAAAAGTTAATAAATCGTCGTTTGCGGCATCGCTTGTCAATGCAGTACTTCGCCGTGTTTCCGATAACGGATTAAAGCTTCCCGACGGAGATGAAAAAGACCCTGATTTTCTTGCAATCAAGTATTCATGCCCCGAATGGCTTATTTCCCTCTGGATTGATTCTTACGGATTTGATAATGCAATTCAGCTTGCTGAAAAAAGCCTTGAAGCACCGCCTCTTGTTATCAGAGTCAACACAACGAAAGTCAGCGTTGACGATTTAATCTGGAAACTTGCGGAAGAGGGTGTTGTTTCCGAAAAGACGGATATAGCCGAAAATGCTCTGATTATCAGCAATACAGGTGCTGTTGAAGACTTGCTTGCATACAAAGAAGGTTATTTCCATGCGCAGGACCTTGCTTCCCAGCTTTGCTGTATGGCACTTGACCCCAAAGAAGACGAAACCGTTTTCGACCTTTGTTCTGCACCCGGCGGAAAAGCATTCACCATTGCCGAAACCATGAATAACACAGGTGTTGTCCGTGCCTTTGACATATATCAGTCAAGAGTTGATCTTATAAAAAACGGTGCTGAAAGACTCGGTCTTACCAATGTGTATACTTATCTTTCCGATGCTTCCATATATAATGAAAACTACGGTAAGGCAGACAGAATCCTTTGCGATGTGCCTTGTTCGGGGCTCGGTATTATCCGCAGAAAGCCTGAGATAAGGTTTAAAAGTAAACAGGATATTGACAATTTGCCTGATTTGCAGTATCGTATATTATGTAATGCCATACGTTATCTCAAAGATGGGGGACGTCTGGTTTATTCCACTTGTACGCTTAATCCCAAAGAAAATGAGGAAATCTGCAACAGATTTCTTGCGGAACATCCCGATTTTTCCGCTGTGAAGATATTCCCTGAAAAGCAAAGATATTCGGATACCGACTCTTTGACACTCATGACTCATCTTCACTCAACAGACGGCTTCTTTATTGCCGCTTTTGATAAAAACGGAGGTAACCGATGACCGCAGATATATTATCTTTGACGCTTGAGGAATTAAGCGAGCAGTTTGCTGAGCTTGGAATTCAGAAATTCCGTGCAAAGCAGGTTTATGAATGGCTTCATAAACATCTTGCTATGAGCTATGATGAGATGTCAAATCTCCCCAAATCATTGAGGGAAGAGCTGAATGAAAAGTTTCCTCTTCATAACTGTGAAATTGCAAGAAAACAAGTTTCAAAACTTGATAATACAGTTAAATATCTTTTCAAGCTTCATGACGGCGATTTTATTGAAAGCGTTGTTATGAAATACAAATACGGCTATACAATCTGTGTTTCATCTCAGGTTGGCTGTAAAATGGGTTGTGCATTCTGTGCATCAACTCTCGGCGGATTCAAAAGAAGTCTTTTACCCGGAGAAATCCTTTCTCAGCTCTATTGCGCACAGCGTGATCTGGGTGAAAGAATATCCCACATTGTTCTTATGGGTATGGGTGAACCGCTTGATAATTATGACAATGTGATGCGTTTTCTTGCACTTGTAACAGATGAAAAAGGTGTTAATATTTCAATGAGAAATATTTCGCTTTCAACCTGCGGAATAGTGCCGAAAATCGAAGATTTGTTGAAAAAACATCTTCAGCTTACTTTGTCAATTTCACTGCATGCTCCGAGTGATGAGCTTCGCAGTAAAATAATGCCTGTAAACAAACGCTATCCTGTTGATGAGCTTCTGAATATCTGCAGAAAATATGTTAACGAAACATCAAGACGTATTTCTTTTGAATATTCAATGCTTTCGGGAGTCAACGATTCAGATGAATGCGCAAGACTTCTCGCATCAAAGCTCAGGGGTATGCTTTGTCACGTTAATCTTATTCCTGTTAATGAAGTTGCCGAAAGTCCGTTCAAACCAAGCTCACCCGAAAGGATTGAGAAGTTTGTTGAGATACTCGGCAAAAGCGGTATCAATGCAACCGTAAGAAGAAAGCTCGGTTCCGATATCGATGCATCCTGCGGTCAGTTAAGACTCAAGGAAAACAAAAAACAGGAAAAAAGGGGGATGAATACATGAGAATAGTTGCACGAACCGACAAAGGCATGGTGCGTGACAATAATCAGGATTCATATGTTGCCTGCGAGTTGCAGGACGGTGCGGTTCTGGCTATTGTCTGCGACGGTATGGGCGGTGCAGCTGAGGGCGCTCTGGCAAGTTCAGAGGCAGTCAAGGCAATCAGAGAGAGGATAACCGAAAGATATTACGGCGGTATGACGGATTTATCTGTCAAAACTTTAATCGTATCCTCGATTGAATATGCCAATAAGCAGATATATGATTTATCCCTAACAGATGAAAAATACGAAGGAATGGGAACAACGGTTGTTGCGGCAATTGTTTCCGAAAACTTTGCATACATAGCTCATGCGGGAGACAGCAGAGCTTACATGATTTCGGAAGGAAAACCCATTCAGCTTACAAAAGACCATTCTGTTGTTCAACGAATGGTTGAAAACGGCGAAATAACCCCTGAAGAAGCGGAGACTCATCCCAGCAAGCATATCATTACACGGGCAATGGGTGTTGACAGTGAAATCAAAGTTGATTTCTGTCAGGAGCCTTTTGATGAAGACGATATTCTTCTTCTTTGTTCAGACGGATTAACAAATTATGTTGATAACTGTGCTTTTACAGAGTTTACCGAAGACGGCTGTTATTATGATTATGCCGACAGGCTTGTTAATCTTGCAAATCAGAACGGCGGCGGCGACAATATAACCGTTGTTACCGTTTCGCAGTAAAAGACTTGTAAGTTTGAGAAAGGAATGTTTATATGGATAATTATACCGGTAAAAGACTTGACGGTCGCTATGAGATTCAGGAAGTAATCGGCGTTGGCGGAATGGCGGTCGTATACAAGGCTTATGATAACATTGACGACAGAACTGTAGCCGTTAAAATTCTTAAAGAAGAATATCTTGCAAACGAGGAATTCCGCCGCAGATTCAAAAATGAATCAAAGGCAATTGCTGTTTTGTCACATCCCAATATTGTTAAAGTTTTCAATGTCAGCTACGGTGACAGACTTCAGTATATCGTTATGGAGCATGTTGAAGGCATTACTCTTAAGGAATACATTGAACAGCAGGGTAAGCTCGGCATAAAAGAAACGGTGCATTTCACAATGCAGATTCTCCGTGCACTCCAGCACGCTCATGATAAGGGCATTGTTCACAGAGATATCAAGCCTCAGAACATCATGCTTCTTTCAAACGGTAATATCAAGGTTACCGACTTCGGCATTGCCCGTTTCAGCTACAGCGATACAAAAACAATGACCGACAGTGCAATCGGTTCGGTTCACTATATCAGCCCCGAGCAGGCAAGGGGAGACACAACAGATGACAGAGCCGATATCTATTCAGTCGGTGTTGTTATGTACGAAATGCTGACAGGTCAGCTTCCTTTCCAGTCGGATAATTCGGTTTCTGTTGCTCTTATGCAGCTTCAGAGCGATCCCAAGAGACCCAGAGAGCTTAACGGCAGCATACCCGTTGGTCTTGAACAGATTATCATGCATGCAATGCAGAAGAACACCCGCGACAGATATCAGTCAGCAGCCGAAATGCTTCTTGATATTGAGGAGTTCAAGAGAAACCCGACAATAAGATTCCAGCGTGACTATTTTGTTGATAACGATCCCACAAAGTTCGTTCCCAGAAAACCGTCTGCCGTTGTTTCACCTCAGCCGGCACCTGCCGTTAAACCTGTTGTTCAGGCTCCCGTTATAACTCAGCCTGCATACAATGAGTATGAGGAAGAAGAGGAAACAAGAGGAGGCAGAGGCGGTCTTGTTGCAATCGGTGTAACCATCGGCTTGCTTATTCTCGGCGTATTGGTTTTTGCGTTCCTCTATTTCTTTACCGATGTTTTTGATAAGGGTGAAATTGTTGTTCCCACATTTGTCGGCAAGAATTATGTTGAAGAAATCAAAGATAATTCCGAATACAGCCGTCAGTTCAAGTTTGAAGTTGAAGAACTTGCAAACAGTGCCTTCAGTGAAAACGGTGTTGTTTTTGACCAGAATCCCAAATCGGGCACAAAGATTACGGGCGAAAACAATGTTATCAAGCTTCTTGTTGTCAAGAACGCTCAGACAAGCATAGTTCCCGATGTTCTCGGCAATAACTACGAACAGGCAAAACAGCTTCTTGAAAACAAAGGATTTACCGTAAATGCTCTTCCCATGCTCAGCACTATAGATGAGTTCGGTACGGTTATCAAAATGGAACCTCAGCCCGAAACCGAGGTTGACAGCAATCAGGTAATCACTATTTATTATGCAAGCGACGAAGATCTTGTTACTGTTCCCAAGGTTATCGGTTGGGATGAAGAATCCGCAAAGGCACTTATTGAGTCAATGCAGCTTACTCTTGATTCAAACATCAAACGCGAAAACAGCGATAAGCCTGCGGGTGTAGTTATTGACCAGGCACCTGCTGAAGGTGAAAAGGTTATTCCCAACAGCCGTATTTCAATTACCGTAAGCACAGGTATTCCCGAATCCTCGACCGCATCAATCAAGGTAAATCTTCCCGATAAGGGAGCTGCAGGTCAGGTTCATGTATATGTCAACAACGAGCTTGCAGATACAAAAACACTTCTGTTTGACGGAACTGAGTATACCTTTATGGTTGACGGCAGCGGTGAAGCTTCACCTGTTAAGTTCTTTATTGAAGGTAAAGAGTATTACAGCTGCACAGTAGACTTCACCAAAAAAGAGCCTGTAGTTTCTGAAGGAGCATACGCACAGAATGAAACCACTTCATCGCTGTTTGAAGAGAGAAAGCCTATTCCCTCTGTTGTCGGTCTTAATATGCAGACTGCCGAAGCTCAGCTCAGAGCGCAGGGCTTCAATAATATCAAGATTGAATATACAACAGTTTATGACCCGACTCAGGACGGAAAAGTTCAGTCTCAGTCACCTTCCGCATCTTCATCAGGTGTATTCGGAGTAACAAACACTTATCCGCTTTCAGAGGAAATAACTCTTGTTGTTGCTCAGAAATTTGGTCTTTAATCTATGAATAAAATTGACGGAATAATAATTAAAGGTATCGGCGGCTTCTACTATGTTGAACCCGCCGGTGAGGTATATGAATGTAAGGCAAGGGGGGTATTCCGCAAATCGGGAATTAAGCCTCTTGCGGGAGACAGAGTTTCCATAAGCATCAATGATAATGCAGAAAACACGATTGATGAGATTTATGAGCGTAAAAGTGTGCTTATGCGTCCTCCTGTTGCCAATGTGGACAGATTGTTTATAGTTTCATCCGTCTGCGAGCCTAAACCTGTTTTGTTAATTATCGACAGACTCACGGCTCTTGCGGTCAACAAAGGAATTGAACCGATTGTTGTTTTCACAAAGAGCGATCTCGAAAGTGCAGATGAATATGTTTCCGTTTATGAAAAAGCAGGCATAAAAGCTTTTTCTGTTTCATGCACAACGGGTGAAGGTGTTGATAAGGTTAAATCAGAGCTTGAAAATCATATCAGTGCATTCTGCGGAAATTCAGGTGTCGGAAAATCATCGCTTCTCAATGCGATTGATAAAAACTTATCTCTCGCTACGGGAGAGATAAGCGAAAAACTCGGCAGAGGACGTCACACAACGCGGCACAGTGAACTGTTTAAGGTTGAGGGCGGATACGTTGCCGATACTCCGGGTTTCTCATCATTTGACCCCGATGAAGCCGAAATAATTCTTAAAGATGATTTGCCCGGTGCGTTCAGGGAGTTTGAAAAATATATTGGTGAATGTAAATTTACATCATGTCTGCATGTTAAAGATAAAGGATGCAGAATAATTCAGGCTGTTGAGGACGGAGATATTCCCGTTTCCCGTCATGAAAGCTACTGTGCAATGATGGAGCAGGCAAAGAATATAAAAGACTGGGAAATCAATCCCAGAAAAAAGTAAACCGTAACGAAAAACATCACCGCTGATTATACTGTAATGAGCAGAGTCTCAACTTGTATAATCGGGCGGTGATTTTTTTGAGATGGGAACACAGAGGAACGGTATGTATTTCGTTTGCGATGGGGATGCTTGTTGCGTCGCTGTTTCCGTATCGGATAGCAATGCTTGTTATTGCCGCAATTATTATTCTTGCAGGTCTGAGCCTTTGCAGATATTGATGAAAGGAGCAGACCGCAATGAAAATAGTTGTTGTCAGAAGTCCGAAAGCGTTCAGAGGAATTCTGAGAATGATTTTCGGAATTAAAAAGCAGGATAATACGGTATAACATAATAAGGGTCTGTATCGCATTGATACAGACCCTTCGTTTATTTAATATTCAACTGAACCTTCAAAGACAAGCTTGGTTGTACCTGTGAGGAATACGCCGTCATCGCTGTAATTAACAATGAGGTCACCACCGCGTACCTTAACGGTGATATCGGTGTTCTTTTTACAGAAACCGTTTTCAACTGCCGCAACAACAGCTGCACAAGCACCTGTACCGCAAGCAAGTGTTTCGCCGTTACCGCGTTCCCAGACTCTCATCTTGAGCGTTGTTTCGTTAACAACTCTTACGAATTCAGTATTGACTCTGTGAGCGAAAATGTCAGCCTTTTCAAATCTGGGACCAACCTTTTCAATGTCGATATTGTCAACTCTGGGAACAAATACAACGCAGTGGGGGTTACCCATGGATACACAGGTGATGTTGTGTGTTTCGCCTGCGATTTCAACGGGTTCGTTGATGAATTTGTTCTGACCGTATGCACCGGTTACAGCGTTTTCAAGGTCAGCCTTGCCCATGTTAGCACAAACAGAGCTTACCTTTCCGTTCATAACGTAAAGCTCAACGCTCTTTACGCCGCTTGCAGTTTCGATTGTTACTGTTTCGGTATCAACATAACCCTTATCGTAAACATATTTTGCAACGGAACGCATTGCGTTACCGCCCATCTTACCCTCAGAACCGTCAAGATTGAATACTCTCATCTTAACCTGAGCAACATCTGATTTTTCAACAAGGATGATACCGTCGCTGCCGATGCCGTGATTTCTGTCGCAAAGGCTTACGCAGAAGCTTTCGGGGCAGGTAACCGAGCCGTCGAAGTTTTCGATAACAATGTGGTCATTGCCTGATGCATCCATCTTGTAGAACTTAAGAGTCTGTCTTTCCGAACGCATATTATTGATATCAACAAGCTCTGTGTTTTCCTGGTTGAAGCGGCTTGCGATGATGTCTGCAAGTGCGTCAGCGGTGTCAAGAGATGTGATGCAAGCGATTGAAAGCTGGATTGCACGTCTGTGGAGAGCTATATAGTCACCCATTGTTGAGTCATAGATAGCACCTGTATATACGATATAATTGATGTTACCGCTTTCAAGGAGGTCCATGATGTCGTTGCCTTCGTTCATGCCCTTGACATATTCAACATCAATACCGAGCTGTGAAATAGCGTCTGCAGTATCTTTTGTTGCATAAATCTTTATCTTGAGGTCATCGAGCTTCTTTGCAAGTGAAACTGCATCAAGAACATCGTGCTTATCAACACTAAGAAGAATACCGATATTCTTTTCTGCGGTGGGAAGCTGAATTTTGAAGCCTGCTGAGGTGAGACCTTTATAAAGAGCTTCGGCGGTTGTTTTACCGATACCGAGAACTTCGCCTGTTGATTTCATTTCGGGACCAAGAAGCGAGTTGACGTCTGAAAGCTTTTCGAATGAGAATACGGGAACCTTAACCGCAAAGTAGGGGGGAGTCTTGTAAAGACCTGTGCCGTAACCGAGGTCTTTGAGTGACTGACCGATCATAACCTTGGCAGCAATATCAACCATGGGAACGCCCGTTACCTTGCTGATATAGGGGATTGTTCTTGAAGCTCTGGGGTTAACCTCGATAACATAAAGCTGATTATGATAAATAAGATACTGAATGTTAACAAGACCCTTTGTGCCGAGTGAAAGAGCGAGTTTTTCTGAGCATTCAACGATGTTCTTGCGCATCTTATCGTTGAGATTATAGGGAGGATAAACAGCAATTGAGTCACCGCTGTGTACGCCTGCTCTTTCAACGTGTTCCATGATACCGGGGATAAGAACATCCTTGCCGTCTGAAATAACGTCAACTTCAAGCTCTGTACCCATCATGTATTTGTCAACAAGAACAGGATTTTCAATTTCGCCCGAAAGGATGATGTCCATGTAACGTTCAACATCAGCATCCTCATGAGCGATTGTCATATTCTGACCGCCGATAACGTATGAAGGACGGAGAAGAACGGGATAGCCGAGAGTATTGGCAGCGTTGAGAGCTTCCTGCTTTGTCATAACACCCATGCCCTTGGGTCTGCGGATTGCAAACTTTTCAAGAAGAGCATCGAATCTTTCTCTGTCCTCAGCGGTATCGATACCGTCAGCTGAAGTGCCGAGAATTGTGATGCCGTTTTCGTCAAGGAATTTTGTGAGCTTGATAGCAGTCTGTCCGCCGAATGCAACAACAACACCGATGGGCTTTTCAACCTTGATGATGTTCATAACATCTTCGGGGGTAAGAGGCTCAAAGTAGAGTCTGTCAGCTGTATCGTAGTCCGTTGAAACAGTTTCGGGGTTATTGTTTATGATTGCAACTTCATAGCCGAGATCTTTGAGAGTCCATACGCAATGTACTGATGAATAGTCGAACTCGATACCTTGTCCGATTCTGATGGGACCTGAACCGAGAACGATGATTCTGTCTTTGCCGTTTTCGTTAACAAGAGGTCTTGCTTCGCATTCACCGTCATACTGTGAATAGAAATAGGGAGCTGCGACGTTGAAGTTGCGTGAGCAGGTGTCAACGATTTTATAAACAGCATCCTTATGAGCAGGAAGCTCTTTTACGCCCGAAAGACGCTTGAGAGCTGTATCGGTGTAACCGTAATCCTTGCCCTGATAGTATTTTTCTTCTGTGAGATTGCCGTTTTCGATTGATTTTTCATAATCGGCAAGGTTCTTGAGCTTGAGAAGGAACCATTCCGTAATCTTTGTGATTTCATGAACCTTTTCGATGGGCATTCCGCCTTTGATTGCCTCAAATACGGAGAAAAGACGCATATCGTCAGTGTTTGCAAGTCTTTCTTCAAGGGGAGCATTGGTCTTGGGAACGGCATTGAGAGTGTCAAGTGAGATTTCAGCACCTCTGACAGCCTTCATGATTGCCATTTCAAATGTGGGACCTATTGACATAACTTCGCCGGTTGCCTTCATCTGAGTGCCGAGCTTACGGCTTGCATTAACAAACTTATCGAAGGGCCACTTGGGAAGCTTGACAACGATATATTTTACATCAGGCTCAAAACCTGCACAGCTGAGACCTGTTTCATCATTCTTGATTTCATCAAGAGTAATGCCGAGAGCAAGCATAGCGGTAATCTTTGCAATGGGATAACCTGTTGCCTTACTTGCAAGAGCTGATGAACGTGAAACTCTGGGGTTAACCTCGATAACCGCATAATCCATGCTGTGAGGATCAAGAGCAAACTGGCAGTTACAGCCGCCTATGATGCCGAGAGAATCAACGATTTTGAGAGATGCCTGACGAAGCATTTCATATTCTTCTGTTGTGAGTGAAAGTGCGGGAGCAGCAACGATACTGTCGCCTGTGTGAATACCGACGGGGTCGAAGTTTTCCATGCTGCAGACTGCGATACAGTTGCCTGCGCTGTCACGCATCGTTTCAAACTCGATTTCTTTCCAACCGAAGATGTATTTTTCAACAAGAACCTGAGTGATGGGGGAGAGGTCAAGACCTGTTTTTGCAATAACCGCAAGTTCTTCAGCGTTGTTTGCAACACCGCCGCCGCCGCCGCCAAGAGTGAATGCGGGACGAATGATGATGGGATAGCCGATTTTTTCTGCGATTTCGAGAGCAGTTTCAACATCGTTTGCGATTTCGGAAGGAATAACGGGCTGACCGATTTCTTCCATTGTATCTCTGAACATCTTTCTGTCTTCAGCCTTATCGATGGCTTCGGCGTTTGTTCCGAGAAGCTTTACACCCATTTTATCAAGATAGCCGTCTTTGCTGAGCTGCATGGCGATGGTAAGACCTGTCTGACCGCCGAGACCAGCAAGGAGACTGTCGGGTTTTTCTTTTTCGATAATTCTTTTTACTGTATCGGCAGTAAGGGGCTCAAGATAAATTTCATCAGCAAGAGCCTTGTCGGTCATAATGGTAGCGGGGTTTGAGTTAACAAGAACAACATCAAGACCTGCATCTTTAAGAACACGGCAAGCCTGTGTGCCCGCATAGTCGAATTCGGCAGCCTGACCGATAACGATAGGACCTGAACCGATAACCATTACTTTTTTGATGTCTTTATTGATTGGCATATATAAAAACCCCCTTATGATAATTAGTCTTTCATAAGCTTAACGAGAACAGCTTTCTGAGCATGAAGTCTGTTTTCTGCTTCTTCAAAGATTTCCTTTGCGTGTTCTTCGAATACCTTTGCCGTGATTTCTTCCTCACGGTGTGCGGGAAGGCAGTGAAGAACCATTGCATCGGGTTTTGCAACAGCCATGAGGCTGTCATTTATCTGATAACCTGCAAAAATTTTCTTTCTTTCTTCAGCTTCGCTTTCCTGACCCATTGATGCCCATACGTCAGTGTAAAGAACATCAGCGTCTTTAGCGGCTTCATAGATATCGGTTGTGCAGGTAAAATCACCGTTTTCGCTTGCCCACTTCATAATCTCTGCGTCGGGTTTGTAGCCTTCGGGACAGCCGATGCTTACAGCCATACCCATTTTGATACCGCCGACGATGAGGGAGTTAGCCATGTTGTTGCCGTCGCCGATGTAGCAGAGCTTTCTGCCTTTGATTGAGCCTTTGAATTCACGGATTGTCATAAGGTCGGCAAGAACCTGACAGGGATGGCAGAAGTCTGTGAGACCGTTGATGATGGGGATCGAACCGTATTCGGCAAGAGTTTCAACGTCGCTCTGGTCAAAGGTTCTGATCATAATTCCGTCGAGATAGCCTGAGAGAACTCTTGCGGTATCGTTAACGGGTTCGCCTCTGCCGAGCTGGATATCATGTGAGCTGAGAAAAAGTGCCGTACCGCCAAGGTCGTACATACCAACCTCGAAGGAAACTCTTGTTCTGGTGGATGACTTTGCAAAAATCATGCCGAGAGTTTTGCCTTTAAGATGATGGTGCTCAATACCGTTTTTCTTTTCGTATTTGAGCTGATCGGCAAGATTGAGAATCTCGCTGATTTCGTTTGTGCTCAGATCCATGAGCTTAAGTAAGTGCTTCATATATTCCTCCAAAACAATAATTTACATATTATACATAAGTTCTGAATAATTATACATCAATGTCAGGCATGAGTCAATATAAAAGAGCATATATATACATCATCATGATTGGATATTTTTGTGTAATATAACTATCAAACTTTTCTACCCTATATAATAACATATTTATTTCATTTTTTAAAGTATATTTTAAAAAATATTGTAAAAAAACCGCCGAAAAATTCGGCGGCTGAAAATTATGATATAAAGGAAAAAACAGAAACAAAACCAACCGCTTTTGTGAAGCGGTAAGCAGTATCAACAACTGATTTTACGGTTCTGAAGTCCATTTTATTTTCCTCCCATAAATTCGATTAGAGCAAAGTTCTGTTCAGCTGAAAATCCCTGAACATTGAATAAAACAAGAACATCGTCATATTCCGATGTATCAACGGTTCTGAGCTGATTATGAGAACAGTATCTGGGGTCAACAAGAGCTATTTCCGAATAATGTTCCGCAAGAAAAGGAACAAGGCAGTTTGCATAACTGTCTTTAATTATAAGCATTTTTCTGCCGTTTTCAAGACTTTTGTTGTTGATTTTGCAAATTCCGTGATTTCCGCCAAGAAAATATGAATATTTGTCTTTTTCATTGAGAAAATCATCAAAATACAGTGAATCGAACGTTTCGTCATTAACAGTCAATGATAATTCGGTATCGGAAATGTATGCCGTTAAAGTATCGGCTTCAATATCTTCATTAAGCGTTTTTGAATAAAGAGTTCCCTGAAAGCTTTCAGTCAGCTTGGTGACTGTAAAAGCTTCTTCATCCAACGGCGTATATCCGAGAGTTTCGCCAAGCGATTTGTATACGGAATATGAGCTTTCCGTTGTCCAGTGATGGTCGGTGCGGTAGAATGCATAATCGTTCCGAAGGATTGCATCCGAAACATCAACGGGTGTGATATTGCTGAGTTTATCAAAACAATATGAGATATACTCCGATTCGCTGTCTGTATCGAGATATGCGGGAATGTCTTTTCCGAACATCTCCTGTGCGGTTATAACAGGAATGAAATAAAAGTCTGTGTCGGGATTTTTTGATTTAAGTTTATTCAGAGAGGCTATGTTTCTGTCGGTAAGCTTTGAATCGTAATCACGGAATGTCTGGACAAGATGTCCGTTTATCTCAACAACACCGTTGATTTCATCTTTACCGATTACCTTTTCGATTGAATTTTTGAGCTTGATGAAGCTTTCCCTCAGTACAAAATGGTCGGAAAAGAAATCTGCCATCCCGTTCATGAACGAACGGTTTTTCCAGCTTTCAAATGAAAGATCGGGAAAGACGGCAAGAACTTTGTTTTCATTATAGCTTACAGTTTCTTTTTCGCCGAAAAGTGTAAAGCAAGGGATGATTATAATAACAAGAAAAAAGAGTATAACTCGCAATACTTTTGTTTTCATGTTTTCTCCTAAAAATTAAAATATAAGAACGGATTATATGATGCGTCAACAAGATATGCTATGCTTGCAACCATTCCTGCAGCTTCACCTACGAAACAGAGTGTATCCGAAAAACTGATTTTTTCCGAAATCTTTTTCCAGAGTTTCAGAGGTAAACCTGTTGCAACAACGGCGGCAATAATGATAGTAAGCAGATAGTTGTGAAGGATGTTTATTGTTTCGGAATCCGAGAAAATTCCCGATGCACCGAACATTGAACCGATGAATCCGATTTCTGCGGCAGGGGATGAGATTTCGAAGATAATCCATCCGATAACAACCATGAACAGCGTATAAATTCTTGTTACAAAATCGGGAAGTCTGTTGATAAGCTTTGCAAAAACGAATTTTTCAAGGATAAGAATGATTCCGTAATAAATTCCCCAGATTGCAAAATTCCAGTTTGCACCGTGCCAGATACCGGTCAGTGCCCATACAATCAGCAGGTTGCGGATTGTTTTTGCAGTACCGTTTCTGCTTCCGCCAAGCGGGAAATAAACATAGTTCTTGAACCATCCGCCGAGAGTCATATGCCATCTGCGCCAGAACTCGCTGACGGTTTTCGAATTGTAGGGATAATCAAAGTTCTTCGGGAAATTGAATCCGAGCATTTTTCCGAGACCCACAGCCATATCGCTGTAACCCGAAAAATCGAAATAAATCTGAAGAGTGAATGCAATGATTCCAAGCCATGCCGTTGCGGCGGGGAGAGATGAATAATCTGCCGCTTTGACATTTGTCCAGAGCTCGCCGACGGAATTTGCAATCAGAACCTTTTTGCAAAGACCGCATATAAAAACGGAGATACCGTTGCTGATTTCATTGAAATCAATTTTTCTGCTTTCAAGTTCTTTGGCAACATCGTTGTATAACACAATCGGTCCCGCAACAATCTGAGGGAACATAGTTACAAATGCCGCAAACTTTATAAAGCTTTTCTGAACGGATATGTTACGTCTGTAAAGGTCAATTGTGTATGACATTGACTGGAATGTGAAAAAGCTGATACCGATTGGAAGAGGGAGATTCGGATTTGAAATTGATGAACCGAAAATTCCGTTGAAAGTATCAATCAGCATTCCGCTATACTTGAACACTCCGAGCAGAGAAAGATTCATCACAACAGAAACGATGAGAGCAGTCTTTCTTATCAGTTCACGGTCATCAAATTTGTTCATGACTCTGCCTGCAAGATAGTCGATAACCGTTGACAGAATCATAATCAGAACGTAGACGGGTTCACCCCATGAATAGAAGAACAGTCCCGAAAGAAACAGTATAAAATTTTTGAACCTGAAAGGCACTGCGTAATAAATCAGCAGTGCAACAGGTAAAAACATAAACATAAAAACAGGTTCAGAAAAAACCATAGAACGCTCTCCGATTGAATTATTTAATCAATTCTGCAACAGAATCGGGATTTTCACAAATGCAGACGATAACTGTAAGACCTTTGGTTATTACTTTGGCAGCTTCTATTTTGGGAACTTCTGACGGGCCGTAGCTGCTGTATCCTTCAAGAAGATAAGCAAGTCTGCTGTCGGCTGCTTCAACAACCTTCTGAACAGCGGAGGTATCAACACAGTTGAAAACAGCGATTTCATCTGCCGTTGCACCGCTGCCGAGATAAAGTGCGGCATCTGTGCAGAAAGAAGGATCTGTTCCGTAGATTGAATATGCAATTTCAGAATCTGTTTTTTCAAGTGCTTCGCCGAATTCGAGATTTGAGTTGAGTGTATCCGCAAGGGTGTTTACGTCGTATGTTTTTGTATCCTCACATCCGAAAAGTGATAACACCATGATTATTCCGATTAAAATAACGGCAGCTTTTTTCATTTTATTCAGTAACCTCCGAAAATACGTTATCGATAATGTAAGTTAACCAGATTTTACAATATTTTTTGTTAAGATGAATTCCGTCGCTGGCGGCATCATCGGGGAGAACACCTTCCGAGTTTTTGAGTGCAGAAGCGGGATTTATATAGTGTACTCCGAGATCCGCTGCGAGTTTTTCGATTCTGACATTTAATTTGTTGATGTTGTCATTTGTTACCCCGAAAGGACTTGATGCGGATGCGCTCTCGCTGACGGGAAGGACAGACTGAAGATATATTTCCGCATCCGGAACTCTTTCCTTAACAGCGTCGATTACTTTCGAATATCTTTCGATGAATATATCTTTATTACCCCAGCCGCATTCGTTGTCACCAAGCATTATGAATACTTTATCGTAATCCTTGCCCCATAATTCATCAATTACGGGAACGGTGCTTCCTGCAACGGATTTTGTGAAAACGGTGTCAACCGTAAGCCCTACAACTGCATATGCGTTCTTGACAAGACCGTAGTTTTTCAGTGCGATAACCCTTGAGTTTCCGATAAAAGCACAGTTATCGAATATGCTGAAATCGTCTGCTGTATGCACATCCGTTAAGGTGCTGACAGGTGCGGCAGTGGTGTTGACCGTAACTGTTGTTGAAGCTTTTTTTGTTGTCGTTTCGGTAGTAAACGGCTTTGTTGCGACGGGTTTGGTTACGGTGGCGGTGACAACGGCAGTGGTCGTTGCTTTGGTTGTTGTTACTGCTGTCGGATCGGTTTCCGTAATATGCGAGGTTGAAGATAAGCTTTCTTTGGTTGTGGTTTTTGTGTCTGAATGAGCTTTCGGAAATATGAGTTCAAGGGCAAAAAAAGTTATAACCGCGATGAGTATCACGACACAAACTGTATATAATGGCCTGATGCCTTTTTTAACGGACATAAAAAGATGGTTCTCCTTATAATTTTCTACTGTGTATTTTACATTATCCGACAATATAATTCAATATATAAATAGTTACAGTTTTATAACAAAAAGTAACAATTTTAATAAATAATCACCAAAAGAAAAGCGGCGGAACAATTGCAGTTCCGCCGCTGGAAAAATACTGTTTATTTTGCAGGACAATGGTTTGTGGCAACGATGTTGATTCCTGTATCGAGGATGTTTTCAACAAGGATATCGCCGAGTTTTACGGGAGCATTAACCTGTGCTTTGTTGATGATTTCCATGCATTCCGTAATCTTGTCTTTGGGGAGTGAGCCTGCTGATTTGCAGGGGACAACATTATGAATTCCGCCGTTAACCCTGACTGTTGTTGCAAGGCTTCTTACGGGATTGGTGCATTCGGCTCTGGCGTATGTATCACCGCGTTTGCAGGTGTTGCCTGTAACGGAGAGGATTTCGCCGTTATCTGCGATTTCAACGGTAACACCGCATCCCATAGGGCATGCGACGCATATAATATTTTTCTGCATAAATCACACCTCCACCGAAATTTCAATAACTCCGTCGGGAGCAAATCCCTTGAGCATATCATTCTTTATAACAACGCTTTCCATTTCGCCGGGAGCGAGTCTGGGACGTTTCTTGCTGATGATTTCTTCACCGTTGTATTTTACAACAGTCTTGGCATTTTTATATACCTGACCGACTCTGAAATAAAGCTTTACATCGCCGTCATTTTTGATGTTGACTTTCTGAGGAACGATATATCTGACACCGTTGACACCTTTTGTGGTTATGTATTCGGCATCCTCCGTTTTACCGAGAACATATCTTGCGGCACCTTCGCCTGCAGTCTGGCTTTCAAGCGTAACATAGTCAACGAGATCGTGAACATGAAGAACGTTACCGCAGGCAAAAACACCCTTGTGGCTTGTTTCTCTGTATTCATCAACAACAGCACCGCTTGTAACGGGGTCAAGCTCAATTCCGACTGCTCTCGTAAGTTCGTTTTCGGGAATAAGTCCGACGGAAAGAAGGAGAGTATCACATTCGATGAAACGTTCGGAACCGGGAATGGGTCTGCGGTTTTCATCAACGTCCGCAATGGTGACACCTTCGACTCTGTCTTTGCCGTGGATGTCGATAACCGTACAGCTGAGATAAAGAGGAATGTTAAAATCGTCAAGGCACTGAACGATATTTCTTGTAAGACCGCTTGAATAGGGCATGAGCTCGCATACGCACTTGACCTCTGCACCTTCAAGAGTCATTCTTCTTGCCATGATAAGACCGATATCGCCCGAACCGAGAATAACAACCTTTTTACCGGGCATATATCCGTCAATGTTGACGTATTTCTGTGCCGTACCCGCACTCATAACACCGGACGCTCTTGTTCCTGCAATGTTGAGAGCACCTCTGGGTCTTTCACGGCAACCCATGGCGAGGATAACGGCTTTAGCCTGAATTTCAAGCAGACCGTCTTTTCTGTTTATTGCATAAACGATATTATCATCGGTTATTTCAAGAGCCATTGTGTCGGTTTTGTATTCAATTTTCTGCTCGTCAACAAGCTGAATGAATCTGTCGGCATATTCGGGACCCGAAAGCTCTTCGCCGAAATAATGAAGACCGAAGCCTGTGTGAATACACTGTTCAAGAATACCGCCGAGAGTTTCTGCTCTTTCGAGAATGAGAATGCTGTCAACTCCGCATTCCTTTGCTTTGAGGGCGGCTGCCATGCCCGCGGGACCGCCGCCGATTACTACAATATCATAATTAAGCATTTTATCCGCCTCCTCACTTTGTTCTTTCGTAAAGAATTTTTGAATTGC
The DNA here is from genome assembly GCA_045542715.1 of Acutalibacteraceae bacterium. Lineage (GTDB taxonomy): Bacteria > Bacillota > Clostridia > Oscillospirales > Acutalibacteraceae > CAG-177. The sequence continues at coordinate 132,750 of JAZQLN010000061.1, read as the reverse complement.
CGCCGAACTTGGTTATTTCGTTGATTTCAACACCGAGTTCGCGCGCAAGAATTTCAACAACCTTTGATCCGCAGAATCCGCCCTGACAGCGACCCATACCGGCTCTTGTTCTGCGCTTGACACCGTCAACGTCCCTTGCACCTGCCGGAGCATGAATCGCATCAAGAATTTCGCCCTCTGTGATTGTTTCACAGCGGCAGATAATCTGACCGTAAGCTGAGTTCTTCTCAATAAGTGCCTTACGTTCGTCGTTTGTCATGTGTCTGAAACGTACGGGTTCTTCTCTTACGGGGTTGAAATCGGCTTTTTCTTCATATGACTCCGAACCGAGAATGATATCTCTTACATATTCTGCAATTGCGGGAGCCGACGAAAGACCGGGTGATTCTATACCTGCAACATTTATAAACTGCGGATTTACTTCACTGGGTTCGATTATGAAATCATCTCTTGTGCAGTGAGCACGGAGACCTGCAAATGATGTGATAACCTCTCTTGTTGTGAGGCAGGGAACGGATTTCTTAGCAATGTTGAGAACGGATGAAAGAGTATCTGCCGTTGTGGCAACATCTTCCTTATCCTCAATGTCAAGTGCACTTGGTCCGAGAAGAAGATTTCCGTCAACGGTGGGAGTTACAAGAATTCCCTTGCCCATTTTTGACGGACACTGGAATATTGTGTGGTTTGCAAGATGACCGACTGATTTGTCGCAAAGCATATATTCGCCTTTACGGGGCATTGTTCGGATTGAGTTGTCGCCGATAAGTGCGGCAATTTCATCGCAGTATACACCTGCGGCATTGATTACGTATTTAGCTTTGATTTCGTTGTTTTCGTCAGAAACAGTGAATTCCTTGCCGTCAAAATCAATTTTCTTAACTTCGAAATTGCGGATGAATTCAGCACCGTTGACAACAGCGTTTTCCGCAGCTGCGATGGTAAGCTCATACGGACAAACAATGCCTGCGGAGGGTGCCCAGAGAGCAGCTTTGGCTTCTTCGCTGATATAAGGCTCAGCTTTGCGGAGCTTCTGTGTATCGTAAATTTCAAGACCGGGAACACCGTTTTTATTGCCTCTTTCGAGAAGCTCACCAAGAGTTTCAACCTCTTCATCCGAGAAAGCGACAACAAGCGAACCAACGGGCTTGAAGGGTACACCGAGTGTTTTGCAAAGTTCGGGCATAAGAGCCGTACCTTTTACGTTGAGTTTGCCCTTAAGAGTACCGGGCTTTGCATCGAAACCTGCGTGTACGATGGCACTGTTTGCTTTTGAGGTGCCTGTTGCCATGTCGTTATTTTTTTCAACAAGAGCAACTTTAATGTTGTAGCGGCAAAGCTCACGTGCAATAAGTGAACCGATAACGCCTGCACCTACAACGGCAACATCATAGTTCATTAACAAGACCTCCAATGAAATAAATAATTTACCGTTCACAAGTATATCACAAACACATATTTAAAACAACACTTTTTCGAATTATTTTTATATATTTTTTCTGATTTTTGTTCGGTAATTGAGTCGTATATAAATGCTTGACAAAGAAATTTTCTTGTGATACAATTTGTAAGAAATCATAAAGATTTTTTGTAACTGACGGATAATGCGGAATCAACCGCAGAGGAGCGAAAAATCTGATTATTTGTCGACCGTCTGGGCAATCTTATCTTTATCGGATAGGATTGTCCTTTATTATTTCAGAAAGGAAGATAACACCATGATGACCGATATCGAAATAGCACAGTCAGTGGAAATGAAGCCCATAACCGAAATTGCCGCAGCAGCGGGGATTGACGGTAAATTTCTTGAACAGTACGGCAATTATAAAGCAAAAGTTGACCTTTCGATTTTTAATGAATGCGATAAAAAGGAAGGTAAACTTGTTCTTGTTACAGCTATAACACCTACACCGGCGGGTGAGGGTAAAACAACAACAACCATCGGTCTTGCCGACGGTCTTAAGAAAATCGGCAAAAACGTTATGGTTGCTCTCCGTGAGCCTTCGCTCGGACCTGTTTTCGGCGTTAAGGGCGGTGCGGCAGGCGGCGGATACGCTCAGGTTGTTCCCATGGAAGATATCAACCTCCATTTCACAGGTGACTTCCATGCAATCGGAGCAGCAAACAACCTTCTTGCAGCTATGCTTGATAACCATATTTATCAGGGCAATTCGCTCAATATCGACCCCAGAAGAATTACATGGAAACGCTGTGTTGATATGAACGACAGACAGCTCCGTTTTGTTACGGACGGTCTCGGCGGAAGAGTAAACGGCGTGCCCAGAGAAGACGGATATGATATTACCGTTGCATCTGAAATCATGGCTGTTCTTTGCCTTGCAACATCAATCACAGATCTCAAAGAGCGTCTTTCAAGAATAATCGTAGGTTATACCTATGATGAAAAGCCCGTAACCGCAGGTCAGCTCAATGCGGCAGGTGCCATGACTGCTCTCCTTAAGGATGCACTCAAACCCAATCTTGTTCAGACTCTTGAAGGAACTCCCGCACTTGTTCACGGCGGACCTTTTGCAAATATTGCACACGGCTGCAACTCCGTTATGGCTACAAAGCTTGCGATGAAGCTCGGCGACTACGCTATTACCGAAGCAGGTTTCGGTGCAGACCTCGGTGCCGAGAAATTCCTCGATATCAAGTGCCGTTATGCAGGTCTTACACCCAGTGCGGTTGTAATTGTTGCAACAATCAGAGCACTCAAAATGCACGGCGGTGTTCCCAAAACAGAGCTTAACGGCGAAAACCTTGAAGCACTTGAAAAGGGTATCCCCAATCTTCTCCGTCACGTTTCAAATATCAAGAATGTTTATAAGCTTCCCTCGGTTGTTGCGGTTAACCGTTTCCCCACAGATACCGATGCTGAAGTTCAGCTTGTTATCGATAAATGCAAAGAGCTCGGCGTAAATGTTGTTCTTTCCAATGTTTGGGCAGAAGGCGGCAACGGCGGTGTTGAACTCGCCGAAGAAGTTGTTGCACTTTGCGAACAACCCAATGATTTCACATTCTCATATGAGCTTGAAGGTTCAATTGAAGACAAGATTGAAGCAATAGTCAAGAAAGTTTACGGCGGTGACGGTATTTCTGTTCTTCCTGCAGCCAAAAAGCAGATTGCCGCACTTGAAGCGATGGGCTATGCAAATCTTCCCGTATGCATGGCTAAAACTCAGTACAGCTTCTCAGATGACCCTGCAAAACTCGGCGCACCCGATAACTTTACCGTCACAATCAAGAATGTCAAGATTTCCGCAGGTGCAGGATTTATTGTTGTTCTTACAGGCGATATCATGACTATGCCCGGTCTTCCCAAGGTTCCTGCAGCAGAAAAGATTGACGTTGACGAAAACGGCAAAATCAGCGGACTTTTCTAATCCTTATAAATTATCAATCCGCTCGTGTTCTGACGAACCCGAGCGGATTTTTGTATGCTTCCGATAATGTGTAGGGGGCTTGCTTCCGCTGAGGATTTCAGCGTTTTTTGACGGGCGACGAAATGTCACTGCTACAATGCTATCATTAAACTACAGTAAAATAATATAAATTCGGAACGATTCATGAAGCAAATTGCCGGATATATTATATCCATTGAATAAATGCTGTTTTATCATCGCTGTTATAGCCTGCGTTTTTATAGAAATTCAATGTTGATTCACTCTTTGAGCCTGTTAAAAGCATCATCTTATAGCAGTTGTTTTGCTTAGCTATCTCTTTTGCGTAATCAAGACAAGCGGTTGCGTAACCCTTACCTCTGTAATTACTGTGCGTAACAACATTTTCAATAAATGCATAAGGTCTGATACCGTGCGTTAGATTCGGAATGATTACGCAAATACATGAAGAAATTAACTTGCCGTTTTCTTCACAAACTATAACGTGATGATTAGAGTCATTGTTAATTGACTCCCAAGTGTTTTGTAAATGTTCACTGTGGCATGGAATTTCTTTCTCGTGAAGATGAAGATAGAGTTCAAGCAATTTGTTTAATTCATCATATCTGATTTCTCTTATCATACCGCTTCTCCCAAAACCTCTCCGACCTTGCCGTGGATAACAAGACCGAATTGTTCATCCATGGCGGTTGCGTCTTTATTGATTAAAACAAGGTTTTTTCCGCGGAAATATCTTATAAATCCTGCTGCAGGATAAACTGTCAGCGATGTGCCTGCAACTATAAGCATGTCAGCATTTTTTATGGCTTTTATTGCACCCGAAACAACCTCGTCACTCAGCGATTCTTCATATAATACAACATCGGGTTTTACAATTCCGCCGCACTCACATTCCGGAATTCCGTCTGACTTATAAACAAAGTCAAAATCATGGAATTTTCCGCATTTAACACAGTAATTGCGAAGTGCCGAGCCGTGAAGCTCATAAACTTTTTTGCTGCCCGCAAGCTGATGAAGTCCGTCAACATTCTGTGTAATTACAGCCTTTAATTTTCCCGATTTTTCAAGCTCTGCAAGCTTTGTGTGTGCCATGTTGGGTTTTGCATCGGGAAAACAAAGATATTTCCTGTAAAAATCATAAAATTCTTCTGTGTGCTCTGCATAAAATGTATGACTTAAAACCGATTCGGGCGGATATTTGCAGTCCATCATGTAAATACCGTCCGCAGAGCGAAAATCCTTGATTCCGCTTTCCGTAGATACACCTGCACCGCCGAAGAAAACAATGCGGTTGCTTTCGTTTATCATTTCTTTCAAAATTATAATTTTGTTATTCATTCTATCACCGCATAAATTATACAACGTATCAGTTGTTTAATCAAGTAATAAATTATATCGCAAAATATTGAGTTTGGTGTTGCAATAAACAACAATTAATGGTATAATTCATTAAAATGGAATAATGTGTTTATTATTTGCTTTTTGAGGAATAATAATGATGTTTATTTTCTTTGAAAGGTGAATAATAATGAATAATAATAAGCAAAAGAAAAGTAATTTTTTTCTTCCTTCTCCTCCGTGGCAGTCGCCCGATATGAACAGCGGCGGTAACGATAACTGTGATTCATCGGATTTGAATAATATAATTGAAACAGGTTCGGTAACCGTTAAAAAGGGAGAGCATCTTATTCATTGCCTGACGATAATCGGTCAGATTGAGGGTCACTATATTCTTCCTGCACAGAATAAAACGACGAAATACGAGCACGTTATTCCTCAGCTTGTTGCTATCGAAGAAAGCGACGAGGTAGACGGTCTGATTATGATTTTAAATACTGTCGGCGGTGATATCGAAGCGGGACTTGCCATTGCGGAACTTGTTTCGGGAATGACGACTCCGACCGTTTCTCTCGTTCTCGGCGGCGGACATTCAATCGGTGTTCCTCTTGCTGTCTCAACGGATAAATCGTTCATTACTCCGTCTGCAACGATGACCATTCATCCTGTCAGAATGAACGGACTTGTTCTCGGTGTACCGCAGACACTTTCTTATTTTGAACAGATGCAGGAAAGAATAGTACGTTTTGTTTCGGATAATTCCGACATCAATCCTGACAGATTCCGTGAAATGATGCTTGCAACGGGCGAGCTTGTTATGGATGTGGGAACCGTTCTCAGCGGTGAAGCGGCGGTTGACGAAGGTCTTATCGATTCCCTCGGCGGACTTTCAGATGCACTTGATTGTTTATATGATATGATAAAAAATAATACAGATAATAATACTCCGAAAGGATGACATAAATGGCAGATACCCGGAATAAAAAATCAGGTTCAACTCAAAAGAAAAAGCCTGCACAGAAAACTTCACAGGCAAAGAAATCAACAGCTCCGAAAGCACCTCAGAAAGAAAAGAAAGAGATTAATCCTGCGGTTCAGCGTCAGAAAACTGCCATAATTCTTATGGCGGTTGCCGTTTTCTTCGTTTTTGTTGCGTTTATAGAGGGTGAAAGTCTCTGGCTCAACCTTCATAATGCAATCTTCGGCATTTTCGGTTTCTGTGCCTATATTCTTCCCGTTATTCTGATTTATATGGCGATTGTTTATGCGAAGGACAAGCCTCTCGGCAGCATTGCCGCAAATCTTACGGGAACGGGTGTTTTCATTGCACTTCTCAGCGGTGCAATACATATTTTTTCAAATTCACCCGATTATCTCAACGGCATTGAAATTCTTGAACAGATTTCCGATGCGTGGAACAAAGCTGCCGAATTCGGTAACGGCGGTGTTTTCGGTGCGATTATCGGCGGACTGATTGCGAAACTTTTCGGTAAAACAGGTGCATCAATAACCATAATTATTCTTCTCGTTGTTCTCGCAATGTTCCTGACGGGCACAACACTTCTCGGACTTGTGAATGCAATCAGAAAACCCGTTAAGCGTGTCGGTGAACTTACCAACGAAAAGCTTGAGCAAAACGCAATACGCCGCGAACAGCTTGAGGCGGAGCGTGAAAAAGAAACCGAAAAATCCAAGAAATTCAATCCTCCCAAGAAGCCTACGGTATCCGTTGACAGTTTTGAAGATAACTTCGTGACGGACGAATCAACCTTTGCTCCCGTTGAAGAACCTCCGATGCCCGAAATTCCCGTTGTGAAGCTTCCCGATGCCAAGCCTACTCAGGTTATCGAAGATATAATTGAAGCTGCCGTTGAGGAAGAAAAGCCGAAACGCAGGAAAAAAGCTCCCTCAATGCCTGACGGTGAACCCGAAAACAGCGATAATGCGGATATTATCGAAGACATTCCGTTCGAAGTTCTTCCCGAGGTTGAACCTGAAAAGCCTGCTTATGCATATCCGCCGATTGACTGCCTTAATATCGTTGAGAATGACGGTATCGGTGACAGCATGGCTGAAATGCAGCTCGGTGCAAAGAAACTTGTTTCAACTCTCGAAAGCTTTAATGTCAAGGCTGAAGTAACCAATATTTGCCGAGGTCCTTCTGTTACAAGATATGAGCTTGTTCCCGAAGCAGGTGTAAGAATTAATAAAATCACCAATCTTTCTGAGGATATCGCTCTCAGACTTGCGGCAACAAGTGTAAGAATAGAAGCTCCCATTCCGGGCAAGGCTGCAATCGGAATTGAAATTCCCAACAGTGCAAAATCAATGGTAACAATGCGTGAAATCATTGATACTCCTCAGTTCAGAGATTCAAAAAGCAAGCTGACCGTTGCACTCGGTAAGGATATTACGGGCAATATTATCTGTGCCGACCTTGCAAAAATGCCCCATCTTCTTGTTGCGGGTACAACAGGTTCGGGTAAATCCGTGTGCCTTAATTCGATGATTGTCAGTATACTCTATAATGCAACTCCCGATGAAGTAAAGCTTTTAATGATCGACCCCAAGATGGTTGAATTTACGATTTATAACGGCATTGCTCATCTTGAAGTTCCTGTTGTTTCCAATCCCAGAAAAGCTGCGGGTGCGCTCGGATGGGCAGTTGGTGAAATGGAGAAGAGATATAAGCAATTCTCCGAAAACAGCGTAAGAGATATCAAAGGCTTCAATAAGCTTTGCGAAACAAGAGATGACCTTGTCAAAATGCATCAGATTGTTATTTTTATCGATGAACTTTCCGACCTTATGATGGTTTCTCCTAAAGAGGTTGAAGATTCCATTCAGCGTCTTGCGCAGATGGCCCGTGCTGCAGGCATACACCTTGTTATTGCAACTCAGAGACCTTCTGTTGACGTTATTACGGGTGTCATCAAATCAAATATCCCCAGCCGAATTGCGCTTTCCGTTTCATCTCAGGTCGACTCAAGAACAATTCTTGATGCAGTCGGTGCGGAAAAGCTTCTCGGTAACGGCGATATGCTTTTCAACCCTGTCGGTTCATCGAAACCCACGAGAATTCAGGGTTGTTATATCTCCGATGAGGAAGTTGAAAATGTTGTAAATCACATCAAATCTCAGGCGCAGACCACATACAACGAAGAAACAATTCACGAGATTGAAGCAAAAGCCGCTGCGGCCGAGGGCGCTAAGAAGAAGGGCGCTGAGGAAACCGAGGATGAAGATTGGGATCCCATGCTTAACGAAGCTATCGAGGTTGTTGTTAACGCAGGCGGTGCATCAACAACCATGCTTCAGAAAAAGCTCAAGCTTGGCTACGCAAGAGCATCCAGAGTTATGGATCAGCTTGAAGAAAAAGGTATTGTAGGTCCGTCTGAGGGTGCAAAACCGAGAGCTGTTCTCATTTCAAAACAGCAGTGGTATGAGCAGCAGGCTCTTGCCAACGGTGCAGGTGCGCCGAGTATAGACGATGTTTTTGCGGATGATGATGATTTCGCAGGTTCGGAGGATGAATTTTAATCTATGAACGGTTTTTTACCCGTTACAAAAGAAGATATGATCGAAAGAGGGTGGCAGCAGGCTGACTTCATTTATGTCAGCGGTGATGCGTATGTTGACCATCCCAGTTTCGGTGCGTCCATAATTACGAGAGTGCTTGAAAAAGAAGGGTTCAAGGTTGCATTTCTTGCACAGCCGGATTGGAAATCCGATAAGGATTTCAGACGTTTCGGCAGACCCAGACTCGGTTTTCTCGTCAGCAGCGGAAATATCGATTCCATGGTCGCTCATTATACTGCGGCAAAGAAAAAACGCAGTAACGATTCATACAGTCCGGGCGGTCTGGCCGGTTTGAGACCTGACAGAGCCGTTATTGTTTATTGCAATAAAATCCGTGAAATTTACGGAGATATTCCCATTATAATCGGCGGTCTTGAGGCTTCTTTAAGACGTTTTGCGCACTACGATTACTGGGATGATAAAATCAGACATTCCATACTCTTTGATGCGCAGGCAGACCTGCTTTCTTTCGGTATGGGGGAACGCTCAATGGTTGAGATTGCACGCCGTCTTGATGCAGGCGAAGATGTTTCTCAGATCCGCGATGTAAGAGGTACCTGCTACAGCGTTGATGTCCGTGAAACGCCGTATGTGGGTACGGAATGCCCGTCATTTGATAACGTCTGTAATTCAAAAAAAGAATATGCCGTTTCGTGCCGTATTCAGCAGGATGAGCAGGATTTCTTCAGAGGAAGAGAAATAAAACAACGTCACGGCAGCCGTATGCTTGTTCAGAATAAACCTGCAATTCCTCTTTCTCAGGAGGAACTCGATGAGGTTTATGCATTGCCTTATATGAGGACATATCATCCCATGTATGAACCTATGGGCGGTGTACCCGGTATAGAAGAAGTGCGTTTTTCAATCAGCCATAACAGAGGTTGTTTCGGTGCGTGTAATTTCTGTTCTCTTGCATTCCATCAGGGCAGATATATCACAACAAGAAGCAAAGAATCCGTTGTCAATGAAGCAAAATTATTGACATCCTTACCCGATTTCAAGGGATATATCCATGATATAGGCGGACCTACAGCGAATTTCAGACATCCGTCATGTGATGGACAGGAGAAGAGGGGACTCTGCAAGGGCAAAAAGTGCCTTGCGCCTGCGCCTTGCCCTAATCTCAAATCAAACCATGAGGAGTATCTCGATATTCTTCGTACGGTCCGTGCGTTGCCTAAAATCAAGAAGGTGTTTGTGCGTTCGGGTATCAGATATGACTATATGCTCAAAGATAAAGATGACAGTTTTTTCAGAGAGCTTGTTGCGCATCATGTAAGCGGTCAGCTCAAGGTTGCCCCTGAACACTGTTCTGCGGCTGTTCTTGATAAAATGGGCAAACCGCACATCGAAGCATATGTTGAATTCTCAAAGCGTTATTTTAAATACAGCAAAAACGAGGGTAAGGAGCAGTATCTTGTTCCGTATCTTATGTCGTCGCATCCGGGCAGTACGCTCAAGGATGCCGTTGAGCTTGCGGTGTTTCTGAAAAAAATCGGTATCAGACCCGAGCAGGTTCAGGATTTTTATCCTACTCCGGGCACTGTTTCAACCTGTATGTTCTATACGGGGCTTGATCCTTATACAATGAAAGAAGTATACGTTGCAAAAGACCCTCATGAGAAAGCAATGCAGAGGGCACTGCTTCAGTATTTCAATCCCAAAAACAAGGAGCTTGTCCGCGAAGCGTTGAAAAAAGCGGGAAGACATGACCTTATCGGCTTCGGTGATAAGTGCCTGATTATGCCCGATAAACGTAATGTTCATAAATCTGACGAAAGGAACAGAAGAAATAATGAAAGGCGTAAAAAATAAAAAACTGATTTATATTATCATTGCTGTTGTTATTGCGATTGCCTCGGCTGCAGGTGTTAATTTTGATGAAATTCTCGGGGCGTTTCCCGTTGAAACAATATCACCGGATTCTGCTTCCGATTCGGCTTTTCAGGTTCATTTTGTTGATGTCGGTCAGGGTGACTGCACTCTTGTTATGTGTAACGGAAAATCTCTGCTTATCGATGCAGGTGAAAACGGACATGAAACGGATGTTATCAACTATCTTCGTTCACAGAATATCGAAAAGCTTGATTATATAGTGGCAACCCATCAGCATTCGGACCATATCGGCGGTTTGCCCGAAGTTCTTGAAGAATTCGGTGCGGACAATATTATCATGCCGAAGCTTACCAAAGAACAGACTCCCACAAACAGCACTTACACTGCTTTTGTCAAGGCTGTAAAAGCATCGGGTGCAACCGTTATATCCGCAAAACCGGGTCTTACATATTCACTTTCCGATGCAACTTTTGAAATTCTCGGACCCGTTACCGATGACTGCGAAAGCCTCAACAGTATGTCTGCCGTTACCAAAATCACATACGGCGAAACTTCATTCCTCGTTGCAGGCGATGCCGAAAAAGATGAGGAAAAAGAGATTATGGAAACAGGTGCCGACCTTGACTGCGATGTGCTCCGTGTCGGTCATCACGGTTCGTCAACTTCATCGAGCAAGTCATTTCTCGATGCCGTAACACCTGAGATATGCGTTATTTCCTGCGGTAAAAATAATGATTACGGTCATCCTCACAAGGAAATCAGAGATAGACTTCCAAAGTATACCGATGATATCTACAGAACCGATATTCTCGGTGATATCGTTATGATATCAGACGGTCAGACGATTGATGTTACCTTTGAAAACCAATAAATTCAGGAGGTTTTATGAACAGACTTCCCAAACATGAACAAACAGAAGCTGAACAGTTTCGTGCGGAACAGCTTAACCGTATGAGTGAAAAATGTAAGTCTGCAATACCGATAATTGCCGTATTGTTTCTTGTCGGTACGATTTTTTTTGTTTTTTAAAATTTTTCGGAATATTATGATTTGACGAATATCGATTATTGAGGTGAATGCTATGTATTACAGCATAGACAGAATTGAAAACAACATCGCGGTCTGCATCGGTGACGATGAAGAAATCATACTTGTGCCGACTGAAAAAATTACAGGCGTTTTTTCTGAGGGAAGTATACTTGTTGAAACCGAAAACGGATACTTTGAAACCGACGAAGAAGAGGAAATCAGCAGAAGAATTTCCAATTTTGAGCTTTCGGAAAATTTATTTGATGAATAAAGAGTAAATATTGCAAAAAATAAGGCGGATTATTCAATTAACACTTGAATAATCCGTTTTTATATTATATAATAACAAATATATGCTCAAGATGGAGGAATATGGCTTGTCCGATTTTTCAGATAGAAAATCAGTTGCTGTTTCTGCCGGAGATATGCAGAAACAAAAAGAATATACTCAGCTTGTCAGAACAATTGTTGAGCAGCGTTTTGAATCATCGCCCAAGGCTTTTGTTCATACCTACGGTTGCCAGGGGAATGTCTCCGACGGTGAAAGATTAAAGGGTATGCTTGAAGAAATGGGTTATGTCACGGTTGATGAGCTTGACGGTGCAGACCTTGTTCTTTACAACACCTGTGCCATCCGTGAACACGCTGAAGACAGGGTCTTCGGAAATGTCGGTGCACTCAAAAGCATGAAAACCGCAAACAGAGAAATGAAAATTCTCCTTTGCGGATGCATGATGCAGCAGGAACACGTTGCTCAGAAAATCAGAAAGAGTTATCCGTTTGTTGATATAGTTTTCGGAACTCACGTTATCCACAGACTTCCCGAATTTCTTTACACAAGTCTGAGCAAGGGTAAAAAAGTCTATGAGCTTCCCGATGAAGACGGTGTTATTGCCGAGGATCTTCCCGTTCACCGCGACAGCAGCTTCAAAGCATGGATTCCGATTATGTACGGCTGTAATAATTTCTGTACTTACTGCATTGTGCCGTATGTCAGAGGAAGAGAAAGAAGCCGTGACCCTGAGGCGATAATCGCTGAAGCAAAACAGCTTGTTGCTCAGGGGTATAAAGAAATCAATCTTCTCGGTCAGAATGTCAATTCATACGGCAAGCATCCCGATTACGGAATGAACTTTGCAGGTCTGCTCCGTGAACTCAATGCAATAGAAGGAGATTTCATAATCAGATTCATGACATCCCATCCCAAGGACTGCACCTTTGAACTGCTTGACACCATGGCAGAGTGCAAGAAGGTTGCGAAACACCTTCATCTTCCGTTCCAGAGCGGAAGCAACCGTGTGCTTGATGCGATGAACAGAAGATATACAAGAGAAAAGTATCTTGAACTTCTCGGTTATGCGTATAAAGTCATGCCCGAACTTTCCGTTACAAGCGATGTTATAGTCGGTTTTCCCGGGGAAATATACGATGAATTCCTTGAAACTGTTTCGCTTGTTGAAGAAGCAAAGTTCACTTCGATGTATACTTTCATCTTTTCTTCACGACAGGGTACAAAGGCATCGAAAATGGACGACCCCGTTTCAAGAGAAGAAAAAGGAAAATGGTTCAGAGAGCTTCTTGATGCTCAGGAAAAAATTGCCGCTTCAAGAACCGCTTCGATGGTCGGCAAAACTTACAGAGTGCTTTGCGAAAGCATCAGCAAAGGCGGATTGATTGAGGGAAGAACAGAGGGAAATATAATTATAGAATTCTCTGCGGATAAATCGGTAATCGGTTCGTTCCGTGAAGTTACAGTAACGGAATCCCTGACATGGATTCTCAGGGGCGAACTTAAATAAGTTAAAAGTACGAGCAAAATCGTATTATTATAATTTTCTACAGTTAGGAGAAACAAAAATGGACGTAATTGCAAAAGCAAGAGAACTCGGCGCACTTCTTCAGCAGGACGAGCGCTATGTTAAGCTCATGGAAGCACAGAAAGCTAACGAAGAGGATACAGCTCTCAATGAGCTTATCGCAAGAATTCAGCTTGTTCAGATGTCATTCCAGCATGAAGCTACAAAGGAAGATAAGAACGAGCAGAAGCTTGAAGCTTATGATAAGGAGTTCGGCGAAATCTATACTCAGATTATGGCTAACCCCAATATGCAGGCTTATGAAGCAGCAAGAAAAGATATTGATGACCTTATGCAGTATATCAATGCTATCTTTGCTCTTTGCCTTCAGGGTGAAGATCCCGCAACATGTGAGCCTCCCAAGCACGACCACGAATGCGGCGGCGAATGCTCAAGCTGCGGCGGCTGCCACTAATTAATTGAAATCAGCGCGGGGCTGCCGCTTGATGCAGCCCCGGGAATTTTTGAAAGGTATGGTAAATTCATGGCAGAGCTTACCCCGATGATGAAACAGTATTTCCAAGTTAAAGAGAACTATCCGGATACAATTCTGATGTTCAGACTCGGCGACTTCTATGAAATGTTTTTTGAAGATGCAAAAACCGTTTCGGCAGAGCTTGACCTTGTTCTGACAGGCAGGGATTGCGGTCAGGAAGAAAGAGCACCCATGTGCGGTGTTCCTTTCCACAGTGCCGATTCTTATATTGCCCGTCTTGTTGCAAAGGGATATAAGGTTGCTATCTGTGAACAGCTTGAAGACCCCGCACTTGCCAAGGGAATTGTAAGGCGTGATGTAACAAGAGTTCTCACTCCGGGAACAGTTATCGAAAGCACAATGCTTGATGAAGGAAAAAACAATTTCCTCGCCTGCATTTATGCGCATAAAGATTACGTCGGACTATGCTTTGCTGATATTTCCACAGGCAGTGTTCATACAACGCAGTTTGAAAGAAAAAACTGTCAGAAAAAAGTCATCAATGAATTGGGCAGATTCTTACCCAGCGAAATTATAATCAATTCAGATGTTCTTGAGCTTACTCAGGTTACAGATTTTGTTAAATCAAGACTTCATTCTTCCTGTGATTTGCTTGACGATGTTTCCTTTGACCTTTCAAAAGCTTCCGCAATGCTTTTAAAGCATTTTCATGTATCATCCGTTTCGGAACTCAAGCTTGAAAATTCGGACGGTTCCGTCTGTGCCGTAGGTGCAGCGATGGAATACCTTAAGAGTGTTCAGAAATCGGAACTTGAAAATATCAAATCCATTGATTATTACGGTTCGGGAAGTTTTATGAGACTTGATGTTTCAACGCTCCGTAATCTTGAAATAACCGAAACAATGCGTAACAGAGAAAAAAGAGGCTCACTTCTCTGGGTACTTGATAAAACAAAAACCTCAATGGGCAAGCGAATGCTCCGTTCATGGCTTGAACAGCCTCTTCTCAATATCGCAAAAATAACCAAACGTCACAATGCGGTTTCGGAACTTGTTGAGAATCCGTCGTTGAGAGATGATATAACAGAAGCATTGACGGGTTGTCAGGATATGGAAAGACTAATAACCCGAATTGCTTATTCAACTGCAAATGCAAGAGAGCTCAAAGCTCTTTCCATGACTCTCAACAGACTTCCGCTTATCAAGAATTATCTGTCGCAGTCGAAGAGCAGTCTGCTCAATGAACTTTGTAACGGAATTCATACCCTTGATAAGCTTGCAGAAACTATCGATAATTCAATTGTTGAAGAACCTCCGTTTTCAGTCCGTGAAGGCGGAATGATCAAAGACGGATGTAATGATGAACTTGATGAACTCCGTGATATTGTTGCAAACGGAAAAGGATATATCGCAGATATTCAGCTCCGTGAGCAGGAAAGAACGGGCATCAAAAAACTCAAAATCGGCTATAACCGTGTTTTCGGTTATTACATAGAAGTTTCGAATTCATTCAAAGAGCTTGTTCCCGATGATTATATCCGTAAACAGACTCTTACAAACTGTGAACGCTTCATTACTCAGGAATTAAAAGAGCTTGAAACCAAAGTTCTCGGTGCTCAGGAAAAGATAGTCCGCCTTGAATATGAGATTTTTGATACAGTCCGTAAACAAGCGGCAGAGCGTCTCTATGAAATTCAGAAAACAGCGGCGGCTGTAGCTGCGGTTGACGTTCTTTGTTCTTATGCAAGAGTTGCTGCCGAGAATAATTTCTGCTGCCCCGTTATGAATGCGGGTACAGCAATGAATATCAGCGACGGCAGACATCCCGTTGTTGAGAAGATGCTTGATTCTCCGTTTGTGCCGAATGACACGGTGCTTGATTGCTCCGATAACAGATGTGCAATCATCACAGGCCCCAACATGGCAGGTAAATCAACATATATGCGTCAGGTTGCATTAATCAGCCTTATGGCGCAGGCAGGCAGTTTTGTTCCTGCTTCTTATGCGGAACTTTGCGTTGTTGACGGAATTTTCACCCGTATAGGTGCGTCAGATGACCTTGCATCGGGTTCGTCAACATTCATGGTTGAAATGAACGAGGTTGCTGATATTCTCAAAAACGCAACTTCGCAGAGCCTCATCATTTTTGATGAAATCGGCAGAGGTACTTCAACGTTTGACGGAATGAGTATTGCAAGAGCCGTTCTTGAGTATTCGGCAGACAAACGCAAACTCGGTGCAAAAACTCTTTTTGCAACCCATTATCATGAACTTACAGAGCTTGAACATTCGGTTTCGGGTGTTAAGAATTATAATATCGCCGTCAAAAAAAGGGGCGATGACATAACTTTCCTCAGAAGAATTATTGCAGGCTGTGCAGACGGCAGTTACGGTATTGAAGTAGCCAAGCTTGCAGGTGTTCCTTCAAGTGTTGTTGAACGTGCCAAAGTTGTTCTCAAAGAGCTTGAAGGAGAGGGTCTGAAAATGCCGGTAAGAGCTGTTGAAGATGCAGAACCCGAAATGCAGATATCATTCGGAATTTCCAATGCCGAAGATATCGCCGAAAAACTCAGGAAACTTGATGTCAATACATTGACACCCATCGAAGCCATGACGGTTCTTTATGACCTTGTAAAACAGGCAAACAACTAATCAGAAGGAGGTTTCTTTATGGCAAAAATAAATGTTCTCCCCAAGCATCTTGCTGAGCTTATTGCCGCAGGTGAAGTTGTTGAACGTCCTGCATCAGTCATCAAGGAGCTTCTTGAAAATTCAATTGATGCAGGTTCGGATAATATAACCGTTGAAATAAAAAACGGCGGTATTTCTTATATGCGTATAACCGATAACGGTCACGGCATATCGAGAGATGACATAAGAAATGCTTTTGTCAGCCACGCAACAAGCAAGATCTCTTCCGAAGACGATCTGAACAGTATCTTTACACTCGGATTCCGCGGTGAAGCGCTTGCAAGCATCAGTGCGGTAGCGAGAGTTGAAGTCATGACCCGTACGCCGGATGAAGAAACGGGAACACGGTATATAATCGAAAACGGCGAAGAGGTTCTTCTTGATGATGCGGGCTGTCCCAAGGGGACAACCATGATTGTCAGGGATTTGTTCTTCAAAACACCGGCAAGAATGAAGTTCCTTAAAAAAGATGTAACCGAAGCCAATGCGGTTGCGGCTGTTGTTGACAGAATTGCACTTTCCCATCCGGAGGTATCAATCCGATTTATCCGTGAGGGTAAGCAGGTGCTTGTAACAAGCGGTAACGGTGATTTGCTTACCTGTATCCGAGAGGTTTTCGGTAAGGATTTTTCAAAAGACCTTATTGCTGCCGAATATGAAACCAAGGGAGTCAGAGTCTGCGGATTTGTTTCAAAACCCGTTGCATCAAGGCCGAACCGAAATATGCAGTTTTTCTTCCTGAATAACAGACTTATAAAAACGGGAACGGGAAGTGCCGCACTCAGTGAGGGTTATAAAAATTCGATTATGGTCGGTAAATTCCCTTCGTGTGTGCTTAATATTACGATTGACCCGTCACTTGTTGACGTTAATGTTCATCCCGCAAAAACAGAAGTAAGATTTTCGGATGAACGCATAATTTTCAATGCTGTTTTTTATGCTTGCAAGAATGCACTTGCGTCAGGCGATTCTCCCAAACAGATTGTCAGAAATACTCCCGTAACGGATTATTACAAATCACCCGAAAAGCCTGCCGAACAGCTGAAAATCACTCCTGTTTCTGCTCCGAAAAAGGATTTCTGGCAGCATATGTCCGCAAAACCTTCATCTGAAACGGTTACGCAGCAGCCTGCTGTGAAAATCAGCTATGTTGAAGCCGTTAACAACGATGTGAAAGAGGATAAACCGGAAACAAGCAGATATTCGGTTCTTCATGAACCCGAAAACATTCCCAACAAAGAAGAAAAAATCGAAGATATTCTTCTGAAACCCATTCTCGGGAATGAAGTAAAAAAAGCTGTTGATACAGCTGAAAAAGAGCCTGAGAAAATAACGGATGCTTCAGATTGTTTTGCTGAAGAAGAATTCAGCCTTGTGGGTGAAGCGTTCAGAACATATATCATATGCGAATATAAGGGCAAAATGGTTATCATTGATAAACACGCTGCTCACGAGAGAATAATTTATGAAAAACTCAAGCGTGAAAACGGAGAGAGAACACCGCAACTTCTTTTGTTGCCTGTTACGGTAACTCTTTCCAAGGAAGAATATTCCGCAATGCTTGAGAATCTTGAAACAGTCAACAGTGCAGGCTTTGATGTTGAGGATTTCGGTAACGGATGTATAATCGTCAGAGAGTGTCCCATGGAACTTTCTGCAGACGATATTGAAGAAGTCATATGTGAAATTGCAGGCAGATTTGCAGAGAAAAAGCAGGAAGTTATGTTTGAGAAACTTGACTGGATTTTCCATTCCGTTGCCTGCAGAAGCGCAATAAAAGCAGGTAACTTCACATCCCGTTTTGAAATGGAAAGATTCGCAAAACAGCTTCTTTCTATGCCCGATATCCGTTACTGTCCCCACGGCAGACCTGTTCTTATAGAAATGACACAAAGGGAGCTGGAGAAGAACTTTGGCAGAGTATAAAATTCCGTTGATAGCAGTTGTAGGTCCCACAGCATCGGGAAAAACCTCTCTTGCGGTTGAGATTTGCAAAAAAATTAACGGCGAAGCAGTTTCCTGCGATTCGATGCAGATATATAAAGGCATGGATATTGCAACGGCCAAGCCTACCCTTGATGAAATGCAGGGTGTTCCTCATCATCTTATAGGATTTGTTGAGCCTGATGAAGTATTCAGCGTTGCAAAATACTGCGAAAAAGCAAATGAAGCTATTTCGGATATACACGGCAGAAATAAAAGAGCCGTGCTTGTTGGCGGTACGGGACTGTATTACAGTTCACTTGTTGATAATGTTGAATTCCTGCAGGAAGAAACTGATTTTGAATACCGTGAATTGCTTAAGAAAAGAGCTGAAACCGAGGGTGCGGATGTTTTATTGTCCGAACTCCGTGAAATAGACCCTGAAGCAGCAGAAAAGCTTCATGTCAATAATCTTGGCAGGATTATCAGAGCATTGGAAATTCATCATTCAACAGGCAAAACAAAAACCATGCAGAATGAGCAGTCAAAGCTTGTTCCTTCTCCTTATAAATTAACCGCAATCTGTCTTGATGCCAGAGACAGACAGTTTTTATATGACAGAATTAATAAGCGTGTTGATATAATGCTTGAATGCGGTCTTCTTAAAGAAGCAGAGAACTTTTATAATTCTCCGCTCGGACGCACAGCAAAGCAAGCTATAGGTTATAAAGAGCTGACACCTTATTTTGAAGGCACAAAGAGTCTTGATGAATGTATAGATAATCTGAAAATGCAGACAAGACGTTATGCCAAACGTCAGCTTACTTGGTTCAGACGTGACGAACGAATAAAATTTTTATATATAGATGATTATTCCGACAGTGAAGAATTGCTCTTTCACGCAATGGAGATAATAGAAAAGGGGGATGCTTATTGAAGAGCAAAGACAGGCTTCTTAAGGTTCTTGCCGTAGCGGCAGCAATTATAATTATCGTTTATTTTGCCGCCGAAATATACGGACTTGCAAGCCGTTCTTACGGAACGGAAACTGTATATGAGCAGACCGTTCTTGAAACAATTGATGCTGAAATGTTCATAATCAGAAATGAATCTTTGCTTACAAATGTATCTTCGGGAGTAACCGTTCCGATTGCGAAAAATGCGGAACGGGTCAGCAAAGGCAGTTCAATTGCGGCGATATTTTCAAGCGAGGCTGCGGCTGAAAACTATGTTGAGGCTCAGGCACTGACATCAAAGCTTGAAACATATCAGAAAATCAATAATCAGCTGAGACTTGCCGAGGTTGATATGGACAAGCTTTCTGCCGAAGTAGATTCGGGGTTTGAAGCAATTCTTGATGCCGCTTATGAAAATAACTATTCCAACCTCAGTGATGACAAGCTCACATTCTGCGAAAAGCTTTCGAGAAGACAGATTTCGCTGGACATGAATGTTGACTGTTCTGCTCAGATTTCACAGCTTCAGAGCCGTATTTCAACCCTTACCTCAGGCGGTGCACCTGTTGAAATAATCACTGCTGAAGCGTCGGGTTATTACGTTACCCGTGAGGACGGATATGAAAACATCATAACCGCGGATGATATCGACAGTCTTACCGCAGACAAGCTTAAGGAAGCTTTTGAAAGCAAGAAAAAAGAACCTTCCGAAGGTTCAATAGGAAAGGTTATAGACGGATATAACTGGTATATAGCAACTCTTATCGATTCCAACAAGGCGACATCGTTCAGGAAGGGACAGAGTGTGCGGCTTATTCTTGATGAATCGGCAAATAATTATGTTACAACATATGTTTATTCCATCAGCAGTGTTGATGATAAAGAATCTATGATTATTTTCAGATGTAACCTCATGAATGAGTCTCTTGCCGAGCTTCGTAAGGTTAACGGTAAAATAGTGACAAACGATTATACAGGTCTGAAAGTTCCGAGAGATGCAATACGGCTTGACGAGAACGGTAATTCAGGCGTGTTTATCCGCAGAGGAAATATTGTTAACTTCAGAAGCCTTAACATAATCTATTCGGAAGATGAGTTTGTCATTGCTTCAAAGCCGTCTTCGGACAGTGATATTCAGCTCGAATATACTCATCTCAAGCTTTATGATGAGGTTATCGTATCGGGAAAGGAGCTAAAAGATGGAATGGTTATCAGATGAAGAGAGATATCTTGCAGTCAGCGAAAATCTGAAATACATTTCGGATGATATAGCTGAAGCCGCAGTAAGGTCAGGCAGAAATCCCGATGATGTTATGCTTATGGCGGTTTCAAAAACCGTTGAAAGCAAGTTCATAAATCACGCGATAGACTGCGGGATAAAACTCATCGGAGAAAACAAGGTTCAGGAATTCCTTATGAAAGAACCCGAACTGAATCTTGAAAAATGCAAAGCACATCTTATCGGTCATCTTCAATCAAACAAGGTCAAGAAAATTGTCGGAAAAGTGGAAACAATTCAGTCGGTTGACACAGTTTCCATTGCCCGAGAAATCGGAAAAAGGTCGGTTGAAGCTGGTGTGATAACGAATATTCTTCTTGAGGTCAATGTCGGAAATGAAGACAGCAAGTTCGGCTTCACTCCGGAAGAAACATTCGAAAAAGCCTGTGAAATTTCCGAAATAAAAGGCATTTCCGTTGACGGATTGATGTGTGTTGCTCCGATTTGCGAAAAAGATGCCGAAATTCGGTCAATTTTTTCAAATATGCACCGTCTCTTTATTGACATTGGTGCTAAAAAAATGGATAATATAAATATGAATGTCCTCTCGATGGGTATGTCGGGTGACTATAAGCAAGCAATTCTTGAAGGCGCAAATCTCGTTCGGGTCGGTTCGGCGATTTTCGGCGCAAGAATATACAGATAATTTAGGAGGCTATTACCAATGAACTTAAAAGAGAAGCTTAAACAATTTATCAATGTAACCGATGATGATTACATCGAAAGCGCAGAAAACGATTATAACGACGATTTTGATTTTGAACCCTCAAGACCTTCATCAACTGTTGAAAAGCAGCAGAATGAAAGAGTGAGAAGAGAAAGAACTTCAAACAACTCCAAAGACAACGTTGTAAATATCAATTCATCCAAGGCTGCTTCAAATCAGCCCAAGCCCCATGTTGTATTCCAGAAGATTGACAGATTTGAGGAAGTCGGTGAAGTTGCCGATATTCTCAATGAGAAGAGAATAGTTATTCTTAATCTCGAAACCTGCCCCAACGATGTTTCACAGAGAATTATTGACTTCCTTTACGGTGTAGCATATGCGAACCATGGTGACTTCAAGAAAGTTGCGGGCAGAGCATACATAATCACACCTTATAATGTTCCCGTAACAGGTGAGCTTCTTGACGAGCTCAGCGGTATGGGTGATCAGTATTAATCGTAAGAAAGAGAAAGGTGATATAAAATGCTCAGAACAGAACAGATTTTAAATGCAAAATTTACTCCCGTCAGCAAGGGCACATACAGTGCTGAAGAAGTAGATGCTTTCCTCAGAACCGTTGCCGCTTCATATGAAGAATCGCTTGGTGAAAACAGAGAACTTATCAAGAAAATCAGCATTCTTGCAGATAAAATTGAAAGCTACAGAAATGATGAAGAAGCTATCAAGCTTGCTCTTCTTGATGCACACAAAATGGCTGAAAATATCAGCAAGTCCGCAAACGATAAGGCTGAAGCACTTGTTGCAGATGCTGAAAGCAAATCAAAGATTCTTCTCGACGGTGCAAACAGACAGACCGCTCAGATGATTGAAGAAGCAAGAGAGCAGGCAAAGAGTATCGTTGACAATGCAAGAGAAGCTTGCGATGCACTCACAGCGAAAGCTCAGAAAGATGCAGACGATAAGCTTGCAGATGCCGCACAGAAGGCTGCAGGTATAATCGAAGGCGCTGAAGAAGAAGGCAGAAAGATTATCGGAGACAGCAAGGAATCATATGAATTCTTTACTGCAGAGCTTGAAAAGGTTAAGGCTCAGACAACAAAGTTCAAGGCAGCTATGGAAGACCTTTGCAAGGGTCAGCTTAACCTTATCGGCAATATTCCTGCAGAATATATTGCGGCGGTTACGGCAGCTGCAGCTCCCGTTGAGGAAGCTGCTGAAGAAGTTGCAGAAGAACCTGCAGCAATTGCAGAAGAACCTGTTGCTGAATTTGTTGAAGAAGCTGCTGAAGAAGTTGCAGAAGAACTTCCCTCAGAGGAGATATTTGAAGAAATTTCCGCAGCTGAAGAAGAAATTGAAGAAGTTATCGAAGAAGCTGCAGAAGAACCTGCTGCTGAAGAGGTTACAGAGGAAGAAGAACCCGAAATTGATGTTTACAGCATTCTTGATATTCCCGTTGATGATGCCGTTGTTTCGGTTGTTGAAGACGATTTTGTTCTTCCCGAATCAGAAACAGCCGGTGAATCTGCTGTTGAATCGGTATCGTTCGAAGAGGACGATCTTTTCAGCATGATTGAAGACATCAAGTTTGAAGGCAGCTCATCTGCAGACTCAATCGCTTCAAGCATTGATGATCTTATTCCTTCAATTCCCGTTGAAGAAGAGAAGGTTGTGAAAGATGAAGAAGAGTTCTTCGGCGGATTTGAGATTAACCTTGATGACATTGATGATATAGATTTCGGTGAAGAAGATAACAGCGATAATGATGATGATATCGCATCTCTTTTTGACACAATGTTTGATGACTGATTTATGTGAGGTTTTATGATGTTCCAGGCGGTTTCGGTGATTGTTATTGCAGTTTTGACTGCGATTGATCAGCTGACGAAGTATATTGCGGTCAATACCGTAAGAATTGACGGGCCGAAAGAATTTCTGTTCGGACTTTTTCAGTTCAGATATGTTGAAAATACGGGTGCGGCTTTTAGTTCTTTTTCCGATAACACATTGTTGCTTACCGTTCTGACAGTCATAATACTTTGCGTATGTTTCGTTCTGCTTCTCAGCAGAAAATTCAAGAATTTGTTCATTAACATCTGCCTTATGCTTGTTATTTCAGGCGGACTCGGTAATGTTATTGACAGAATTCTTTACGGCTTTGTTGTGGATTTCATTGAACCTCTGTTTATCGATTTTGCGGTATTCAATTTTGCCGATTGCTGTATCACTGTCGGTGCATTCATGCTTATCGGATATGAAATCTATGAACTTATAACCGAAAAGAAGAAAAAGGCAGATAAAAATGATTGAACCCGTTAATACTATTGAATATAATGAACGAGTATCTTTTACGGTAGGTCCCGAAAGCTCTGATAAAAGACTTGATAAATTATTATCTGAATATTTAAGCGAATATTCCAGATCCTTTGTTCAGAATCTTTTTGCAGACGGTCTTGTTGAATGTAACGGAAAAACCGTTTCAAAGAGCTATAAACCCAAGTGCACAGACGTTATCGGATTTACCGTTCCCGAACCCAAAGAGCTTTCTCTTGAACCCGAGAATATTCCTCTTGAGATAATGTATGAGGATGATGATTTGCTCGTTGTCAACAAGCCAAGAGGTATGGTTGTTCATCCTGCACCGGGTAATTACAGCGGAACGCTTGTCAACGCTCTTATGCACCACTGCAAAGGCAATCTTTCGGGTATCAACGGTGTAATCAGACCCGGAATTGTTCACCGTATCGATAAGGATACAAGCGGACTTCTCCTTGTTGCGAAGAACGATTCTGCTCATGTTTCTCTTTCGGAGCAGATTGCCGTTCATTCTCTTGACAGGGAGTACCGTGCAGTTATTCACGGGCATCTGAAGAATCCCGAAGGTGTTGTCGATGCTCCCGTAGGAAGAAGCCCCAATGACCGCAAAAAGATGTGCGTAACCAATCAGAATTCCAAAAACGCAGTAACAAACTATAAAGTTATTGAGGAATTTAAAGATTATTCGTATATTGCGTTGAAGCTTGAAACGGGAAGAACTCATCAGATAAGAGTTCATATGGCATATCTCGGCCATCCTGTTGCGGGCGACCCTGTCTACGGTCCGAAAAACGGTGTCAATCTCGGCGGTCAGTGCCTTCATGCAGGTTTGCTCGGATTTATTCATCCGTCAACAGGTGAACATAAAATAATCGAAGCACATTTGCCTGATTATTTTACAGAATTTCTTGGGAGAATAAAAAGGAATGGAAAATAAAAAACCTCTTTCAGATTGGCTTATTGCTTCCGATATTGACGGAACTCTGAATAATAAGCTGAGACGGTTGCCTAAGCGTAATGAAGAAGCCATAAAACGCTTCATCGAAAAAGGCGGCCACTTCACCTTGGCTTCGGGCAGAAATCCTCAGTCAATGGAAAAGCATTTCAGACAATTCAATATCGATACTCCCGCTATTGTCATAAACGGAGCAGGTCTTTACGATTATAATAAAAAGGAAATGATTCACTTCAGTGCAATGAGCGAAGAAGGGATGAATCTTGCGATTGAGGCTGCAAAAAAGTTTCCTTATGTTGATGTTATAGTTGTTTCAAAAGATATTATTTATATAACGGGTTTGGGCTGGTTCGGAAGATTTTTTGTGTTATCGGGCAATCTGAATAACCGACACATCAGGAACATTGAAGATGTACCTAAAGAAAATTGGGGTAAGGTTATATATTCGGGCTTGCCCTGCCATATTTCAAAAGTCAAGAAGCATTTTGAATCGATGACCGATCCCGATTTAACCCTTATGTCATCATCAGTTGCAAGTTTTGAAATCCTTGCAAAAAATACGCATAAAGGCACGGCACTGATGAAGCTTGCCGAAATTCTCGGAATTGATAAGTCTCATACGGGTGCAATCGGTGATTATTTCAACGATTACGATATGCTGAAAACGGTCGGAGTTCCCGCTTGCTGCGGACAGGCTCCTCAGGAACTCAAAGAAATTTCAGAGTTTGTTGCGTGTCACTGTAATAACGGTGCCGTTGCAGATTATCTTGAATATATAGAGTCAAAAGAAAAATAAAAACCTTGAATCAGGAGGTGGCTGCAATGGATGCAGTTATCAGAAAACAGTTAAAAATTAAGGCTTGTAAGGCCAGAATGGGAATTATCGAGGGCGTTTTCAACGCAAAATCGGGACATCCCGGCGGCTCTCTCTCATGCGTTGATATCGTAACATATTTATATTTTAATCATATGAATATTGACCCTCAGAATCCTAAAATGGAAGACAGAGACAGATTTGTTCTTTCAAAGGGTCATGCAGCTCCCGCACTTTATTCCGTTCTTTCGCTCAGAGGATTTTTCCCCGTTGAACAGATGAAAACACTCAGAAAGAGCGACTCAATGCTACAGGGTCATCCCAGCATTAAATATACACCCGGTGTTGATATGTGTACCGGTTCGCTCGGTCAGGGTATTTCCACTGCTTGCGGTATGGCGCTCGCTTCAAAGCTTGACGGAAAATCAAACAGAGTATATACAATTCTCGGTGACGGCGAAATTCAGGAGGGTCAGGTCTGGGAAGCAGCAATGTTTGCTTCTGCAAAGGGACTTGATAACCTCGTTGCAGTTGTTGATAACAACGGTCTTCAGATTGACGGTAAAATTTCGGAAGTCAACTCTCCTTATCCCATTGCTGAAAAGTTCAAATCTTTCGGCTGGAATGTAATCGAAATCTGTGCACACAGTTTTGATGAAATCGATGCTGCTTTCAATGCTGCCGCTGAATTCAAGGGCAAGCCTTCTGCTATCATTGCAAACAGTGTTAAGGGTAAGGGCGTTTCATTCATGGAAGATCAGGTTTCATGGCATGGCACTGCTCCCAATGCGGAACAGTATGAGCAGGCAATGGCAGAGCTTACACAGGCTCTTGCCGAACTTGAAGCATAAGAGAAAGGAACGGTGAATGAAAATGGCTGATATTATTAAAACCGCAACCCGTGACGCATACGGCAAAGCTCTTGTTGAGCTTGGAAATATAAATGATAAAGTTGTTGTTCTTGATGCTGACCTTGCAGCGGCAACAAAAACAGGTATGTTCAAAAAAGCACATCCTGAAAAGTTCTTTGACTGCGGTATTGCAGAAAGCAATATGATGGGCGTTGCAGCAGGTCTTGCAACATCAGGTTACACTGTATTCGCAAGCACATTTGCAATGTTTGCTGCAGGCAGAGCTTACGAGCAGGTCAGAAACTCTATTGCATATCCTTTCCTTAATGTTAAAATCGGTGCAACTCATGCAGGTATCTCTGTCGGTGAAGACGGTGCAAGCCATCAGTGCTGCGAGGATATCGCACTTATGAGAGCTATTCCCGGCATGACAATCATTAACCCTGCAGATGATGTTGAAGCAAGAGCCGCTGTTCTTGCTGCCGCTGAATACGAAGGTCCCGTTTATATGAGATTCGGCAGACTTGCCATTCCCAGAATCTTTGATGAAGACTATAAATTCGAATGGGGCAAGGCAGTTGTTCTCAGCGAAGGTGCGGATGTAACAATCTGTGCAACAGGTCTTATGGTCAACGAAGCAATTGAAGCCGGAAAAATTCTTGCTGATCAGGGCATAATTGCAGAAATTATCAATGTTCATACAATCAAACCTCTTGATGCCGATACAATTCTTGCTTCTGCCGCTAAAACCGGAGCTATCGTAACCGCTGAAGAACACAGCATTATCGGCGGTCTCGGCAGTGCTGTTGCAGAGGCTGTGTGCGAAGCAGGTAAGCCTGTACCTGTTATCAAGGTCGGTGTTAACGACGTTTTCGGAAAATCAGGTCCCGCAACAGAACTTCTTCATATTTACGGTCTTGATGCACAGAATATAGTTGAAAAGGCTAAGCAGGCTGTTTCTATGAAATAATTATTTGACAGGCGGCTGCTCATACGGGCAACCGCCTGTTTGGATAGGGTGGTATTTTGGAACAAAATCCGGATAAAAGAATAAATCCGAGAATCAGAACCGTTGTTGCTCTTGCGGCAGCTCTGGTTTTGTTTGTATCGGGATTTATTGTTGCTAATCTTGTTTTTGATAAATTTGAGCCTCAGAATAACAGTATTATTGTATATAAAAAGGGTAACGAAACCGTTGCAAGAATTGACGGAATTGAATTAAAGCTTGAATTTGATAATATAACGCAAATTAAATCCGATGCTGAGTCGGACAGAGTGTTTTTTACGGTTCCGTCATCGTATTCCGACGGTCTTTTTGATTTATATTATGTTGAAAAACAGAGAAGTGAAATCAAGTCTCCCAAAATTATAGATTATGGAATAGAAGAATCGTTTGATATAGTATCGGGAAAAGCTTATTATCTGAAAATGAATGAAAACGAGGGCGCAAACGACGGCTGCATATGCGATGTTGATAAAAATACGATTGAAACATTTTCAGGAAATGTTGAAAGTATTTACGCACTTGATAACAGTGAAAAAATATATTTTATAAAAATGCACGGCGATACAAGGGTGCTCTATTCATATTCCGAAGGAACACCTTCCGAAATCTGCAGAGACGTTATGACTGTCATCGGATATAACAACACCGAAAATCCTCATATTTTATATGAAAAAAAGTCTTCAATAAACACGGGTATGACAGAGCTTTATATAGCTTTCGGCGATTCCGACCCTCATATGATATGTGACAACACGTATTCCGTTATGTATGACTATTACAAGCCTGACGGCAATCTTTATTATTTTACATCGGGCGAAGAAACTGTTTCATGGACTTATGTAATAGCCGACCAATACGCAGAATCCGATAAAACTCTCACCAAACCCAACAGATTTGAATATTTTGACATTTTCGGTATATCCGAGGGTTATAATAATGCGAGAAACGAATATAACAATAAGCTTTTGCGTGATGAAATCAGAGAAGCACTTGATCAGACGATGAATGAAGGCGGTTTTTCTGCTCCCGTGTTCAATGCTTTTGTTTATAATCCGAACGGAACATTTAAAATTGCCGAAGATATTGACCCAACAAGCGTTTATGCGGTATCATCCTCCGGAATTCCAAAGATGATTTATGAAAAAATGGAAATTGTTGAGTCAGATGTGGATTTGACAACCCTTGTTGAATATTCAAGACGCAATAATATTGATACCGTCATTGATTATGCAAAATCACTCGTAAATGACAGCATCAAATCAAACGGCATGGCTTTGGCCGCATACGGTGCAATGGGGGCAGTTTCGTCTGACCTTGACGGTTATGACAAATCAAGAACACTTTTCTCTTTCTCCGATGACGGCGATATGATATTTGCATTGGTCAGAAGCTCAATGGGTGAAACGCTTGACCTTTGTTCAAACAGCATCAATGAGAATCTTGTACCGTCTGCGGTTCAGAATGTTGATACGGGAATAACAAGCTACCGTCTTGTGAAAGACTGTGTTGTATATCTCAAGGGTGATGTAGGCAAGAATACGGGCGATGTTTTCTCATTCAACGGAACGGATAAAATCAAGGTTTCTAATGCCGTCAATGCATTTACTGTTGAAAATTCCGAAGATATTATAGTCCTGAAGCAGCATAACGACAAAAACTCTTTATCTACCGCGGATTATTATTTCTGCACGGATTCGGGTGAAAAGCTGATTGGTAACAACATTGTTGTTTCAAGCTTTTTCTGCAACGAAAAAGGGCAGACTGCATTTATTTCCGAAATTGATGATAAACTTTGTCTTTGCGTTTACTCAAACGGCAACTTTTCATCCGTCTCGGAAGATGTAACAGAAATTCTTCTTTTTGAATAAAATGAAAGGGTGTAAGAAATGGGTTCAAAACAGATTTTGAAAAAATCACTTTTGGGAGGATTTAAAAAGGAAGGCGTTCTTAATTATATTGAACAGCTTCAGTCGGAGATTTTAACTCTCAAAAAAGAAGTAAATGAGAATTCAGACTGTAAAAATCAGCTTGAAAATATTATGAGCGAGAAAGACAGTGCAGAAATCGATATGGTTGCTCTTACAAAAGAAAATGAGCAGCTCAAGCATGATCTTTCAGATTTACAGGATGAAAAAGCAGCATTGATTGAGGCAAATACCGAACTCAATGTTCAAATTCAAAATGCTAAAAATACAATAGCGGAACTTGAAGAAAAGCAGAAGAAGTGGGAGGAAAAGGTTGGTCTTATTGAAGCAAAATTTGCTGAGATTGAATCAAGCTACTCGAAAATGGGTGAAACAGACAGCAAGATTAACTGCATTCTCAGCGAGGCACAGAGTCATTCTGACAGAATTATTTCCGATGCCAAGAAGTCTGCAAACGAGATTTCTGCAAAGGCGTCTTTTGCCGTTAACAATGCAAGGAAAGAAATAAAGGATGCAAGCGACAGAATCCAAACTGCTTGTGTAAACTTTGACAGTTCTGTAACATCGCTTAAATCAAGTGCGGAAAATCTTCTTAAGATTCTTTCTGAACTTTCCGATGAGGAAGAATAATATGGCAGAATACAACATAAATATTAATGAAATCGCAAGCAAAGCATCTTCTTTGAATGCAGGAGACAGACTTCTTCTCAGCGGAACGGTTTATACCTCCCGTGATGCGGCGCATAAGAGAATATTTGAGATTCTCGATAATAACGGCGAGCTTCCGTTTGACCTTAAAGGAGCCTGCATATATTTTGCAGGTCCTACTCCGACACCCGAGGGAATGATTATCGGCAGCTGCGGTCCCACCACATCGAGCAGAATGGATGTATATTCTCCGAGACTTCTTGACCTTGGCTTATCCGCAATGATAGGTAAGGGTGAACGCAATAAGGCTGTTTGTGATGCGATAGTCAGAAACAATGCGGTTTATCTGTGTGCTGTCGGCGGAGCAGGTGCACTTTGTGCAAAGCAGATTAAATCCTGCAAGGAAATTGCATTCCGTGATCTTGGATGCGAGAGTGTGAAAGAGCTTGAGCTTGAAAAATTCCCTGTTATTGTTGCAATCGATTCAAAAGGCGGCAACCTGTTTAAATAAACGGATTAATAAACGCTTTCTTCGGAAGGCGTTTTTCTTTTTGGGTGATTTATGAATATATCGGATTTTTTTGCGTTTACAACTTCTGGAATTATTGTTTTTTACACCGTATCTATTGTTCTTGCAGTTGCTTTTGTAAACGGTTGGACAGATGCACCGAATGCTATTGCATCGAGCGTTTCTACCCGAAGCTTAAAAATGAAGTATGCTGTGATCATAGCGGCGGTTTCGGATTTTTCGGGAGCAATTTTAATCGGCGGATTGAACGGAAACGTAACCCGCACAATGGTCAATATATCCGATTTCGGAAATGACGGAAAAACAGCCTTGCTTTCGGTTTCTGCGGCAATGACATCTGTTGTTTTGTGGGCTGTTTTTGCGTGGTTTTTCGGTATACCGACCAGCGAAAGCCATGCTCTGATTGCAGGTCTGACGGGAGCATCTGTTGCGGTTAACAAAGGATTTGACGGGATTGATTTTTCGGAATGGAAGAAAGTTATATACGGACTTGCGGTATCCGTAATATTCGGGTTTATTTTGGGATTTATTGTTTCAAAAACAACCGTCAGATTATTCGTTAACAAAGATAAAACGGAATCCGATAAATTCTTTTCTGTTTCACAGGTTATTTCAAGCATATTCATGTCATTTATGCACGGTGCACAGGATGCTCAGAAATTTGTGGGAGTGCTGCTTCTTGTTTCAGAAACGGCTGTTGCGGATAAATATGATAAAGCGCCGATATGGATGCTTGTTATGTGTTCGTTGATAATTGCATCGGGCACCGCTACGGGCGGAGAAAGGATAATAAAATCAGTCGGTATGGATATGATAAAACTCCGCAAAGATCAAGGGTTCTCAGCCGATTTGTCGGGGGCTGTGTGTCTTTTGATTTCAACGTTATGCGGATTTCCCGTAAGCACAACCCACACAAAGACATCGGCGGTTCTCGGAGTCGGTGTTGCAAAAAGCATCAAATCCGTGAATTGGAAAGTAGCATCCGAGATGATTGCGGCATGGATTTTGACATTTCCCGGATGCGGTTTGCTCGGATGGGCAATCTGCTCCGTATTTCTGAAAATGTTCTGAGGTGATTATTTGAAACAAGGTTCGGTATATTCTGAAATTCTTTTGAAACAGTGTGATGAAGCAAAGGACATTTTAAACGGAAAAATCAAGCCGTCATCAGCAAGCGTGCACTATGGCGAAATCTGCAAAATACTGACCAGAGATTTCCTGCCTCCGATTGAAAGAGAGGATATTGCGGCGATTTCTTATGCACTGCTTGAAACAGGAAGAAGGTGCACGGATTATATAAAAACAAACGGTGTTATTAACGATAATGTTGAATATCAGATTAACCGTCTGAACGAGCTGACAAAATCCGTTATTGAAAAAAAGAAAACCTGCGAAGATGAAATTCGCAGGTTTGTGAATGTTAATTTTAAGTGCGGAAATGAGTTTGAGAAAGACGGAAATCAATCGGGAATCAATCTGAATAATTCACTGAGAGATTTCATTCTTGCTGTTCAGACTGCTTTTTTTAAGAATTTGTGATATATAACAGATAAAACTGCAGAAAGGATAACGCCGATTGTAAGGTCAAAAACAAGGCTTGAAATAATTGTAACCGCAAACAGGATAACAGGAATTATTCCGCTGAATGCTTTTTTCAGTTCACTCCATTTAACATTCTGCCATGCACCGACAATAATAACAACCGCACATGAATGAAGGGGAATTCTGCAAATATAATCGCCGAGTAAAACATAGAAGAGAATTATTATTCCTGCCGCAAGAAATCTTGGGAGAAGCGAATTTTTATTTCGGTTAATTCCATAGGGAAGTGGAAGACCGATTGTTTCGCTGGTGCACAAATTAAAAGTTCCACTTATATAAAAGCTTCGCTTTGTTTGTTCGGTTTGCGAAACAGAATATAAATATATAATGATCAAAGAAATTGCGCATAAAACACTGTTCAGTATATCTCCGTCATCGGAAATATTAATTGTAGATAAAAGAGAGCCTCTTTCAAGTTCTGTTATGGCAGTAGGCATATATGACGGATTAAGGAAGAAATTCAGAGCAAGGGTTATAACTATTCCGATAAAAGCGGCTGAAACAGTTTTGGAGAATGTTTTGAATTTCCTGGGAAAAGTTATCATGATAACCATAACGATTGTGCCGTAAAGCACTCCGCGCCAGTTGGGATGAAATCCGAGTGAAATATATGATTTAATCATATCTGTAACAGTTTCACCCGTTGCGCCGATTCCGAAATAATCGGTTGTGAATAAAACGGTTGCAGTAAGTGCAGTGCCAAGCATAATTCCCGAAACAGCAGGGGAGTTTGCGAATTTTTTGATTTTGTCAATGTATTCATATGAGATTAAGAAAAGCGTTGTAAATATTCCGCATGTAATTAATGAGAAATCTGAAGAAATTCCAAGAATAATATATGCGGCATAAAGTGGCATGATTTTTTCTGTCTTCAAATCAGGAGCAAGAATAATGGTGATGCAGGCAAAAACAATACCCATCGTTGCACCCAGACCGAAACAAACCGCCATGCAGAAAGCAAGCGGGAAAAAGTGCGTTAAATAATAAACCGTATCTTTTGAAACGGAAATAATCTTATCTTTGTTCAAAATTATAAACTCCAATCAATCACATTAAAGTATATTTTACATTAAAAACAGAAAGTATACAAGAGTTTTAAAAAAGTTTTTGATAAACTATAGTAAAAACAATAAAAATATGATAAAATATTCTGAATTAAAAACAAACGGAGTATTACATGAAGAAAAGTAAAGCTAAAAAAATTGCAACATGGATAATTGTTCCTCTGATGCTTTCCGTTTTTATTCTTGATATAGCAACGGTTGTAATCGGTAACGGTTATTCAAAAAAATATCTTCCCACTGCTGAAACTTTTGATTACGGCATTAACGGAGATGACAGAATTCATTTTCTCAATACCGCAAATTCCGATTCCATTCTTATTGAAAGCAACGGAAAGTTTGCTTTGATTGATGCAGGTGAGGGGAATAATAATCCCAGAAGAAAAACGGAATATAAAGGCTATGAAAAAGAGGTTGTTGAATACATCAAGTATGTAACATCCGCGAAAAACGGCAACAGTTATCTTGATTTTGTTCTCGGTACACATTGCCATTATGACCATATAGGCAGCTTTCACGCTCTTATTACCGATGAAGATATCGGAATCGGTAAGGCTTATTTTAAGGAATTCAATCCGATGATTGCCAAGGATTATGAAATCGAAAGATGGAAAATCGGCGAAATATATGAACAGATAATTGACGATTTAACCCAAAAAGATGTAGAGATTATCAGCGAATTGCCGACAGATGCTTTTGAATTCGGTGATTTTATTCTGCAGTTTTATAACACCGAAACACCGGATGTATTCAACGGCACGGGAGAAAATGCATCCAGCATAGGGGTAAAAGTAACCAAGGGAGATAAAACCGCATTCCTTGCGGCGGATATAACTAAATCAACGGGTCTTGAAGAATATCTTGCGGATGATATCGGTGATGTTGATTTGCTTAAAATCGGACATCACGGATATTTCGGCTCTTCTTCAAAGTATTTTCTCGATAAGCTGAAACCTGAAATCGCAATTGTTACAAATCAGCTTGGCAAGGTTTATCCCAATGTCAAATGGAATCTTACGATGTTTGCCAATGTCCCGTTTTATGCAACCTATGATAATAACGGAATTATTGCATCGTTTACGGATGACGGAGAAATTATTCTGACTAATAATATACATTCTCAGATGTGAATGAATGATTATAGAAACCATTTCTTAAGTTTTTATTAATATCTATCATCATAAATTGACTTTTTTAAAAAAAATTGTTATGATTAGTTGCTATGGTTTCGGTCAGGCACCTTTATATAATAAATAACAAACGGATTGGAAAGAAAAATGAACTTGACATGTTATGATTATCTGAAAGTTTGTGCAAACAGAATGGGAGATTATACTGCCGTGCAGGCGTTTGGCAGTAAAACCAAGCTTTCAACAATTATCAGCGATACGGATGCACTTGCTGCATATATCAATTCAATAGGAATCAAGCAGGGTGATGTTGTAACGGTTTTGCTTCCCAATGTGGTGCATTCTTTTACGACTTTTTATGCTTTGAACAAAATCGGCGTAATCGGCAATATCGTTCATCCTCTTACTTCTTCCGAAGGACTCGATGAAATTATTGAGTCAGTCGGTTCAAAAGCGATTATTTTGCTTGATATTCTTTCGGCAAAATATGCAGATGTTGTAAATAAAAGAAATCTTCCGTGTATTCTTTGCTCCAATTCCGATTATATTTCAGGTCCCGTTAACCCTGCATTCAGAATTTTTGAGAAAATCAAAGGTAAGGGCAACGAGAAATTCAACAATGTAATAAAATATTCAAAAGCTCTTTCAATCGGCAGAAAGAAAAACGCCGTTGAATGCCATGACGGTTCAAAGATTGCCGTTTATCTTCACGGCGGCGGAACAACAGGTAAGAGCAAAACCATAATGCTCTCAAGCAACAATCTTAACAATCTTTCCGAAAAGTTAACTACTCTCGACACAGACCATAAACCCGGCGACGAATATTCAATCATGGTTCTTCCGATGTTCCATGCGTTCGGTCTCGGAATTGCGATGCATTTCCCGATTACTCACGGCTTCACAACACTTCCGATGCCTCAGTTCGATCCTCAGAGTGCTGTCAAATACATGAAGAAACATAAGGTGACATTCCTTCTCGGTGTTCCCAATATGTATAAAAAACTCATGGAAACAGAAGGCTTTGACGGTGCACACCTCAAGAATCTCCGCCTTGTTTTCTGCGGCGGTGATGTTCTGCCGGAAAGACTTGTCAGAGAATTCAATTCCACTGTTGCCAAAAACGGCGGAAAGGGTAAGCTTTTCAGAGGCTACGGTTTAACCGAGGTTTCGTCTGTGTGTACTGTTAATACTTACGAAAACTTCCGTGAAGATTCAATCGGAAAGCCGCTGGGAGACATCGTTGTTGAAATCTGGGATGAAATGAACAATAAGCTTCCCGCAGACACAACGGGTGAAATTGTTGTTAAAGGCGATACCGTCATGCTCGGATATTTCAACGGTGACAATACTGTCAGAAACGACGGCGTTTATGTTGATAAAGAAGGCAGCCGATGGATTCTTACAGGTGACCTTGGTCATAAAGATGCCGACGGATTTGTTTATTTCACGGGCAGAAAGAAACGAATGATTATTATTTCAGGATACAACGTTTATCCCATTGATATCGAAAATGCGGTTATTCAGATTCCGTTTGTAAGCGAAGCCTGTGCGGTGCAGGGTTATCAGAAGAATAAACCTTGTGTTAAGCTTTGTGTAACTCTTAATCAGCCGATGAATCACGATGATGCGATTGATAAGATTCAGGCTTACTGCAAAAAGAACCTTGCAAAATTCTCATGTCCGAGAAAAATTGAAATTATGGAGTCACTTCCCAGAACAAAGATGGCTAAGGTTGACTTTATGAAGCTTTCAGATAAATACGATCCCGATTTAAAATAAGAGAGGTTAAAAGAATGAGCAAGCAGATAAGAATGCCTCAGGCAGGCGATACAGTTGCAGTTATGAAAACAACACTCGGAGAAATCAAGATTCTTCTTTTCCCCGATGCAGCACCCAAAGCGGTTGAAAATTTCGTAACACACGCAAAGAACGGTTATTATACAGGCATTATTTTCCACAGAGTTATTCCTGATTTCATGATTCAGGGCGGCGATCCTACAGGTACAGGCAGAGGCGGTGAAAGCATCTGGGGTACAAGCTTCAAGGATGAATTCAGCGTTGATTATCATAATATCAGAGGCGCTCTTTCAATGGCTAATGCTGGCCCCGGAACAAACGGAAGCCAGTTCTTCATTGTTCAGGCTAAGGAAGTTGACAGCGGTCTTCTTTCACAGATGGTGCAGCTTTCAGACAGAGGCTTCCCCACAGAATGTGTTGAGGATTACAGAAATCTCGGCGGTACACCTTGGCTTGATTTCAAACACACCGTATTCGGACAGGTTGTTGAAGGTATGGATGTTGTTGATGCAATTGCAAGCGTTAAAACAGGCTTTGCAGATAAACCCGTTGAAGATGTTGTTATTCTCGGAATAGATATTCAAGAGATATAAATTAAATATTTATAAATTCAATCACCGTATAGAGTTTTTCTTGCGGTGATATTTGCTTTATAATGTAAAAAGGAGAATATATGAAAAAAGTATTTTCTGTTTTATTGATTATATTTATGATTTTTATGTTTGTTGGTTGTAACGGATTAAAAGAAGTTGAATATCATACATCAGGTTTCGATGGTGATTTTCTTTATGTAAATATTAATGAAAATACATATCTTTATGAAAAAATCGAAACAGAGTCATTTGATTTTTCTAAGGAAAAAATGATTGATTCTTTTGTTGTGGAGATAAAAGTAAGTGAAACTTGGATTGATGGTAGAGAATGGATGGTTTATTCGGCAAAAGAATATCCGGATTTGAAATATGTTATTGTTAACTCTGCCATAGGTAACACAAAATTGATATATCGTGCAGTAAAATAAAAAGACAAGGCGATTTCGCCTTGTCTTTTGCTATTAATGTTAATGTAACTTATTAGATACCGATTATTCTGCCGATAAGCTTTACATATCTGTCAACAAGAGCGAAGATGAAATCGAGGAAACCGAGGTCAAAGATGGTTTCAGTATCGCTGCCTGTTGCTTTGTCAGCATCAAGAGTGAAGCTTTCTGTGTAGATTATGCCGCCTTCGCCGAATACTTCAGCTCTTACATAGCCTTTGATGCTTGCTTCATAGTCGTTGAGGTCAAATGCAGTGTCATCTGCCTTAGTGGTGGCGATGAGCTTACCGTCTGAAATCCAACGGATGATAAGAGCGTTATCAGAGTCAATTGTGATGGTATCTTCTGCGTCGTCAACTGCAATAGAATTGATAACGGGTCTTGTTTCGGTTTTTACATATCCTTCATCGTCAAGTGAACTGTAGCTGACGCCGACCTGACCGTCATCACCTGATTCGATGATTTCTTCTCTTTCGGCATCGTATTCGACAACAAGAGCTGCGATTTCTTTGTAAAGCTCTGTTTCACCGTAAAATGTCTTGAGAGAGTCGGCAATCTGAGCAAGTTCGTCTCTGTTTGCAATGCAAGTGCTCTGGGGAAGGATTTCACCGTTATAAAGAGCATTCTTAATGCTTTCCGACGTGTTTGATGTTGCGAGAATAACAGTGCTGCCGGTATCGATTTTATCAAGCTGATGAGCATCGCTTGTTGCGATTGCAGTAACGGTCTTACCTTTTTCTGCTGACCATGAAAGCATGAGATCCCAAAGCTTTCTGTCATATCTTGTTCTGCCGTCGCCTTTGCTGTTGATATCTATGCCGATACATGATTCATAGTTGTTGATATAACCGTAAAATTTGTTGATAAGATAGCTGTATGAGGGATTGCTCATATCATAAGCATCCTCCTGATAAAGCTCATATCTTGCCTGAGTATATTCGCCGGGATGATTGATGACCGAAAGACCGCCTGCTTCTTCAACGCCGAGGATGGCATTGCGGTAGCCGCTGGGCATATTGTTTTCATAAGGAGCGAACCAGCTGTTTACGTGAGCATTGACTGAAAGAGCATTGTTTTCAATGCCGAAGGGAACACGGAGCATTTCAGTACCGTTATCGGCAACAAGATAATCATCGCCGTTTTTGGTTACGATTTCATATTTGATGCCGTTGGGGAATGTTCCGTTTTTATCAAGATATTTGAGTTCGCCTTCAGTTTTGCCGATGAGCGACATAACGGAAGTAACAATATTTGCATCGCTTTCTGTCCAGCTTGTGTTGGATATACCGTGGTCAGTGATTGCAACAACCTCAAAACCTGTTTCAAGATGACGCTCAAGAGATGCTTCAACAGTATCATCGCCGTCACTTGCGTTTGTGTGGGTATGAAGAGCTGCCTTATACTGATTAACGGTTGACCAATCAATATTCTTATAGGGGTTGGTGATTGAATAACCTGAATCAGCGGTTGTTTCGGTGCTTGCAAATGCAAAAGGAGCACAGCAGAATAAAACGGCTGCAGCAAGAATAACCGAAACTGTCTTTTGTAATTTTTTCATTTTTATAACCTCCTGATATGCTATATTGATAACAGAATTATAGCAGAGTTAATTTATTTTGTAAATAGTTAACAAAAAAATAGTTTTATTTTTGTAAGTCAACAATTAAGCTTTGGTTTGATATTATGTTAATTGTGTGTTAATATATTTTAAAAAGGAGGATTCTGCTATGTTTATTATCAGAAAAATTTGGTCGGTTATAACATTACCCTTGCTTATTCTCACTCTTCTGACTAGTCCCGTTGCACAGAGTACGGAAACCGCAGAACTTGTTTCAAAGAATGTTTTTGTTTTTGAAAAGGCACTTCTTATGGGTCAGGGCATTGCAACAGACGGAGAATATTATTACACCAGCGGTGCGATAACCGCCCTTAACCTTACCGCTCTTGCTAAGTTTACTGTTGAGGATATGGAAATTACTGACAGCCATATTAACCCTTTACCCGATAAATGCACCGACAGAGGCAATAATCATATCGGCGGTATCAGTGTTTATAACGGAAAGATTTACGCATCCGTTGAAGGCGGAGAAGATTCGTATAATGCCTGTATCGTAACGTTTGACTGCGATACTCTTGAAGCAACAGGTGAAATATATGATTTACCGAATGATTTATATGATGACGGTGTGCCCTGGTGTGCTGTTGATCCTGAAACAGGTTATCTTTATGCATCAAAGTGGACAGATATAAAATCGATTTATGTATATGATACAAATAAAAACATGGAACCTGTGAAAGAAATCAAGCTCAGAGGAATTGATACAATCCACCGTATTCAGGGCGGTGAATTCTGTAACGGAACACTTTATCTTTCCAACGACTGTGAAGATAACGGTAATTTCAAGAATATTTACGGAGTCAACGTTGAAACGGGAAATGTATATATTGCCGCAACAAGAGACGTTGGCGGAGATAATGTTGAAGCGGAAGGACTGACATTCCTGCCTTGCGAAGACGGTTCCGTTATGCACGTTATAGATTACAACAAACTGATAGGAATATTTGTACATCATTATGATGTTGATTTTGCAGGAGAATAAGTATGACTTTTAATGATATCAACATCCGTGACCCGTTCATTCTTAAACACGAAGGGAAATATTATCTTTACGGAACACGAGGTGCAACCGCATGGACGTCTGCATCGGGTCTTGATGTTTATGTGAGCGATGACCTTGATAACTGGAGCGAACCTCATGAGTGTTTCTCACTGCCTGAAAATTTTTGGGCGGATAAAGAAATATGGGCACCCGAAGTTCACAGATATAACGATATTTTTTATATGTTTGTTTCTTTTCGTTCAGATATGCGGTCAAGAGGTACGCAGATTCTCAGAAGTTCTTCGCCGCTTGGTCCGTTTGAGCCTTTTACCGATGACAGAATAACTCCGCCTGAATGGATGTGCCTTGACGGTACGTTTTATGTTGATAAAAACGGCGATCCGTATATTGTGTTTTGTCATGAATGGGTTCAGATTACTGACGGACAGATTTGTGCAATGAAGCTTTCAAAGGATCTTACGCATCCCGTCGGTGAGCCGATTGTTTTATTCAGTGCGTCGTCGCCTGAATGGGTTGATAAAACACGGGATAAATTTGTAACTGACGGTCCGTTTATGTACCGCACAAAATGCGGAAGGCTTCTTCTGATATGGTCTACATTCAACAACTCGGAGTATGTTCAGGCTGTTGCAAGCTCCGATAACGGCGAAATAGACGGCAATTGGTCGCATGAAAATCTTCTGTTTGAAAAAGACGGCGGACACGGAATGATTTTTGATGATTATAACGGCAAAAAATATCTTATTCTTCATTCTCCAAATGAAAATCCCCTTGAAAGACCTGTTCTTTTTGAAATCAAGGAAGAAAACGGAAAGCTTATGCTTGCTTGAAAGGATATATAAAATGAAAAAAATTATCAGCATTATATTAACTGTATCGTTACTTTTGGGAATATGTATTCCTGCTTTCGCTCAGGAGAAAACAGAATGCAGCGATGTTCCCGTTATCATTATCAGAGGCATGGATTTTGCAGGCTTATACCATGATTACGGAACTGAAAATGAACGCCCTGTTCTTGAAGTTGATGCAATGGAGATAGTAAAAACCATCGGCAAAGCTTTGGGTAAACTGATTTTTACGTTTAATGCAGATGAAGCAATGAATGTAATTCTTGATTATGCTCATGAGCTTCTTAAGGGTTTTTCCGTTGATAATCTCGGCAATTCCGTTTATGATTTGGGCCAGCCGAAATATCCTTTGAGTGCGGATAATTACGATAATCTTTGCGACGGTGTAGATTTTGAATTCGGCATGGTACGCAGATGTATTGAAGAATTCGGTGACGGTCATACATATTATATAAACTATGACTGGAGAATGAATCCGTTTGACGTTGCGGATGATATCAACGCTGCTGTTCAGACCGCAATAGGAACAACGGGTCATGATAAGGTTAATATAGTTTGTGCAAGCATGGGCGGAATCATGACTGTTGCATATCTTACTGAGTACGGTTATGAAAATGTTAACCGCTGTCTCTTTATGTCATCAACCTTCTGCGGTGCTCAGATTGCATCTGATTTGCTTACGGGCAAAATTGAAATAACCGCAGAGAATCTTTTTAATTACATTATAAATCTCGTCGGAGATAATAAAATCATTTCGTTCCTTCTCAATGAGCTGAATGACTTCGGTATATTCCATCTTCTGACAAGGGTAACCGATTTTATAGTTGAAAATTATGCGGATGATATTTATGAAAAAGTTATCAATCCTGTTTTCGGCCATACATTAACACTTTGGGGACTTGTTCAGTCCGAAGATTATGATGATGCGGTTGAATTTATGTTCGGAGATAATCTTGAAGAAAATACGGAATTCCTGAAAATAACCGACAGTCTGCAGGATATGATGGCAAACAGAACTCAGCTTCTGAATGAGATGATTGATAACGAAGTGGAGATTGCAGTTGTTTCACATTATAACCTTCCTCTTGTGCCTGTTTATAAGAATGCGGATTTCAACGGTGACAGCATTCTTGAAACATATCAGATGTCGGGTTATGCAACCGTTGCAAATTACGGCGAAACCCTCGGCGATGATTATGTTCCTCAAAATCCCAAGTACCTTTCTCCCGACAGAGTTGTAGACCTTTCGACCGCACTTTTCCCGGAATATACTTATATAATCAAAAATGCACCTCATGTCGGCTGCACATACGGAACGGACTACAGTGATTTCCTTGTTTGGTTGCTCACGTATGACGGAGAATTTTATGCAGGGGCTTCTGAAAAGTATCCGCAGTTTATGGTTTCGGGTGCAGATCAGTCACTCAGACCTTTTTAAAATAACAAATCTCCCGCTAAGTGCGGGAGATTGTTTTTTAGCTGAGATGTGATGTGCTGTTGATATATTTGAAAACTATATCACCGTATTTGTTTGTTCCTTTTTGATAAAATACGACTCTTGTAATTCCTGTGTTGTTAATATCTATATCAAAAACAGGTGCGGTTTTTAATCCCATGATATGAAAAATCAGAACGGTAAGAAATGCCGCATGGCTGATAACGGCAACTTTTTCTCCCTTTTTGTGTTTCGAAAGAAGAAAATCCATTGCTTTTTTTGCTCTTTCAAATATTTCCTCTTCGTTTTTGAATGTGCTGCTAATTACAAGCGGTTCAGAGCCGTCAACTCCCTCCGCAAGCTGCGAATTATGCCATAATTCACGGATTTCTTCAATATTAACGCCTTTATATTCAGGAGGTATTCCCGTTTCGGTTAAAAGGGGCTGTATATTGAGAATTTTATCTTCAGGTTGTTTTTCCATGATTTCAACAGAAGTCTGAACAGCTCTTAATAATGCACTTGAATAGATAAAGTCAAAATTAATCTCTTTAAGATATTCTCCTGCGGCTGATGCCTGTTCAACACCCTTGGCGGTGAGATAAGGGTCATTGGCTTCTTTTATTGTGATATCATCGTGTTCATATCCGACATTGCCATGGCTCTGACCGTGACGGATAAGATACAGGTCAAGCTCAACAATCGGTTTAATACTTTCCATAACACACCTCCGATTTTTATATTTCAATTATATACATTTATTATCTGTATGTCAAATACGCAAATCTTGACAAACGCTGATAATAATATTAAAATACCGCTTGAAAGGGATGATTGTTTGAATATATGTTATATAGT
The DNA here is from genome assembly GCA_045542715.1 of Acutalibacteraceae bacterium. GTDB lineage: Bacteria > Bacillota > Clostridia > Oscillospirales > Acutalibacteraceae > CAG-177. The sequence goes on along the minus strand of JAZQLN010000061.1, from coordinate 90,327 downwards.
CGGTGCAGGGGAGTGCGGTAAGCTTGATTTTATACCCGATAAATCTGATATGATTATTGCTGCAGACGGCGGACTCAGATATCTTGAAAAAGCAGGAATTAATCCCGATGTTATTATAGGAGATTTTGATTCTTTGGGTATAAATCCGGAGGGTGAAAATGTTATTCGGTTAAAACCCGAAAAGGATATCACGGATATGCACGCCGCTGTTTCAATCGGATTGGAAAAAGGGTACAATAAGTTCAAATTGTACGGTGCATTGGGAGGCAGAATTGACCATTCGCTTGCCAACATTCAATTGACGGCATCTCTTTCTCAGAGAAATATCAAAGCTGAAATATGTGACAAAAAATCGTATATTACTGCAATAACAAATGGCTGCATCTGTTTTGACAGCAGCAGAAAAGGATATATTTCCGTTTTTTCACATTCCGATGTCAGCGAGGGAGTATCAATTGACGGGTTAAAGTATGAGCTGAATAATTACGATTTAAAAAACACGTTTCCGCTTGGAGTCAGCAATGAATTTGTTGGTAAACCATCGGAAATATCCGTCAGAAACGGTACTCTGATAATTGTAATATCTAATTCATAATCTTGACACATTTTGTTTATTGCGATAAAATATAAAAAAATCATGAAAGGAAAATAAAATATGACAAACATCAGAAAAAGATTGGTTTCAGCTGTTCTTGCAGTTGTAATCATTATGTCTGCCGCAATTCCGTCTTTTGCGACAACAAGCGAAGAAACATGGGAAAAACTGTGGGCTCAGGAATCGGATAACGGAGTTATTCTTTTCCCCGGCAGTGATAACTCTGAAATGAACATCACATGGTATTCAAAAACAGAAAGCGAACCCAAGGTTCTTGTTACTAAAGAAGATTTTGACAATGCTGTTGCATTTACAGGCTATTCGGTTGAAGCTCCCGACGGTGACTGGTCAAACAAAGTAACTGTAACAGGTCTCGAAGCAGGCAAAACATATAAATATAAATGTATCAGTGACGGCTTTGAATCAAACGTGTATACTTTTTCTACTGATGCGAATGAAAATGAATTTTCTGCTGTTTACATGACGGATATTCATATCAGCTATCACACCGAGGATGATACTCATATCAAAGAAACGTCAAGGGTATTCAACAATCTTCTTGATGAAGCTGTTGAGAAGAGCAACGCATCCATTCTTCTTTCAACAGGCGATCAGGCATCCGAGGGCATGGAGGCTGAATATAAAGGCTTTGCATCAGCAACTGCATTGAAATCCATTCCCGTTGCAACAACAATCGGCAACCATGACCGTAAGCATGTTGCATATAAAACATTCAATCATGTTCCCAATGAAGATGAAAAAGCAATGGTTTCATCATATGTCGGCTCTGACTATTGGTTTGTCAAGGGTGACGTGCTTTTCCTTGTTATGGACAGCAATAATGCAAGCGGTATGGACCACAGAAGATTTGTCAAACAAGCCGTTAAAGCAAATCCCGATGTAAAATGGAAAGTCATGATGGCTCATCACGACCTTTACAGCGGAAGACTTCCTCACAGAGAGAGCGAAAACGGACTTCTTCGCCTCCTTTGGGCACCTATTGCCGATGAATTCAAGATTGACCTTGTTCTTCTCGGTCACAGCCATTATTTTACCGTTTCAAATGTAATGTATAATAATAAACCCGTTCAGCCTTATGCAAAAACAATGTCTAACCCCGAGGGTACTGTTTACATGGTTTCGGGATCAATCAACAGACCCAGAGATGACGAGGATATCGGTCTTAACACAGACTGGATCGGATATGCAAACACACCTGATGATCAGAAAATATACAATGTTCTTGATTTCACATCAAGTTCAATTACCGTTTCTTCATATTATCAGGGAGATGATGAACCATTCAACTCATATACAATTGAAAAAGATACTGCTCAGGGCGGACATCCGAACCGTCTTTCTCCCATTTATAATCCGTTCATTCGTTTTGTTGGTACGGTTTATGCTTTGTTCAATAACATCGGTGTATACAGTGACCTTAAGGAAGACGGAATTGTAATCGATAATTTCTTTGAAGCAATTTTCGGATAAACAATGTATAACGAAAGCCCCACCAAACGGTGGGGCTTGATTATTTATTCTGCAAATTCTTTTTTGATTGCTTCGATAACTGCATCAACATCGGATTTGACAACAAGCATAGCGATTTCAATTTCGGATGTTGTTATCATTCTGACGTCGGCATCAACGGATGAAACTGCTTTGAATACAGCCGCTGAAACACCGGGAGTACCTCTCATTTCTTCACCGCTGACGGTTATCTTGCAGTTACCGCTGCTGACGCTTATCTTGGTTTTGGGAGATCTGTTTCTGACTTCGGATGCAATCGAAAGAACGGGAACAAAATCATTGTCGCTTACAGTGAATGAAAATCCTGAATTTGCTCCGCTTAAAGGAAACTGTGAAATCATGTCAACATCAATTCCTGCATCCGCAATAAGTCTGAATACTTCTGACATATGTGCAATATCAGCAGGTGCATCGCAGAGTGAAAAAAGAGTAACATCTTCAGTTACATAAATATTGTCAACAAGCCTCATTACTATTCCTCCGTTTATTTGAGCATTGCAGACATATCATAGAGTCCTGCAGGCTTGCCGCATATGAATTCCGCGGCATTGATTGCACCTGTTGCAAAAAGCTCCTTGCTGCGTGCACTGTGTGAAATCTTTATTATTTCATCATGTCCTGCAAAAATAACTTCATGCTCGCCTGTGATAGTGCCGCCTCTGACTGCGTGAATGCCTATTTCGTTCTTTGTTCTTTTTTCACGCTTTGAATGGCGGTCATATTCATATATGATATCATCTTCAAGCTCGGATTTGATTGAATCCGCAATCATAAGTGCTGTGCCGCTGGGTGCATCAATTTTCTGATTGTGATGCATTTCAACGATTTCTATATCAAAAGAGTTACCGAGAATCTTTGCGGCTTTTTTTGCAAGCTCACAAAGAAGATTAACTCCAAGTGACATATTTGCACTGAAAAATACGGGGATTTTTGTTGAAGCGGCTTTTATGAGGTTGATTTGAGCTTCATTCAGACCTGTTGTTGAGATAACGGCAGGTATTGAATTCTCAACCGCAAATTCAAGCAATCCCGCGAGTGCAGCAGGGTTGGAAAAATCAATTATAACATCAATGTTTTCAATTATATCTTTTGAAATAACAGCGGGGGATGAGAAAACGGGATAACCGGCATTTGCTTCGGTAAATAGATCGACACCAGCAACAATCTTGCTTTCTGCTGACTGCGAAACAGCGTTAGTGATAACTTTTCCCATTTTTCCGTTACAGCCGCATAATAATATTCCTGCCATTTAAACTACCTCGGTATCAGTTAATTATAAAAGTCCGTGCTTAGCAAGGCAAGCTCTGAGAGTCTCTCTTGCAGTATCGGTCATTCTGTAGAGGGGAAGTCTGCAATCGCCGACATCCATACCCATCATATTCATCGCTTCCTTAACGGGAATGGGATTTACATCAATGAACAGATTATTGCAAAGGTCAAGATATTCAAGCTGAAGCTTACGGCTACCTTCGTAATCGCCTGCAAGGAACTTTGCGGGGATGTCATGTGCAACCTTGGGAAGGATGTTTGAAAGAACTGAAATTGAGCCTTTGCCTCCGAGTGACATAAGAGCTGTTACCTGGTCATCGTTGCCTGAGTACACAGCAAAATCAGGACCGCAAAGAGAGATTGTTTTTGCGATTGATGAAATATCGCCGTTAGCTTCCTTAGCACCAACTATTCTTTCATGCTTTGAAAGTTCAAGATAGGTTTCGGGCTTGATATCAACACCTGTTCTTGAGGGTACATTATAAAGGATAATGGGAACGCTTACTCTGTCAGCGATATAGTTGAAGTGCTCGATAAGACCTCTCTGAGAGGTTTTGTTGTAATAAGGAGTAACGGAAAGAAGACCGTCAACACCTGCCTTTTCAGCTTCATTTGAAAGCTTAACGGCATAATTGGTGTCGTTACTGCCTGTGCCGGCAATAACAGGAATTCTCTTGTTGACTACTTCAACAGTGAATCTGATTGCTTCTGAATGCTCTTCGTGGTCAAGAGTTGAGCCTTCACCTGTTGTACCGCAGATGATAATTGAATCTGTTTTGTTTGCAATCTGGAATTCAATGAGTTCTGCAAGTTTATCGTAATTGATTTTGTTGTCCTTTGTGAAGGGTGTTACGATTGCAACGCCTGCTCCTGTAAAAATAGGCTTCTTCATTGTCGGACTCCTTTCATTAGTTGAACTTGGGTGTGATGTAGCCCTGTTCGCAGAGCTGTTCTGCCATGAGAACGCCGCCGCCTGCTGCACCTCTTAATGTATTGTGTGAAAGACAAACAAATTTATAATCAAACTGGCTGTCTTCTCTTAAACGGCCGATTGAAACTGCCATACCGTTTTCAAGGTTTCTCTGAAGCTTTGTCTGAGGAAGATTGTCTTCTTCAAAGTAGTTGAGGAAATGTTTGGGAGCACTGGGAAGCTCAACTTCCTGAGGATAACCCTTGAAGTTCTTCCAGATTTCCTTCATTTCGTCGACTGAAGGCTTGTTTTCGAATCTTACGAAAACTGCTGCCATGTGGCCGTCTGATGCAGGAACACGAAGGCACTGCGCAGTGAAGTTGGGTGATGTTGCGGGGACGATTTTATCGTTTTCAATTTTACCCCAGATTTTAAGAGGTTCGATTTCTGATTTTTCTTCTTCACCGCCGATATAAGGAATTACGTTATCAACCATTTCAGGCCATGTTTCGAATGTTTTGCCTGCACCTGAGATTGCCTGATATGTGCAAACGAGAACGTCTTTAACACCGAATTTTTCATGAAGAGGAAAGAGTGCGGGAACATAGCTCTGAAGTGAGCAGTTTGACTTAACTGCAACAAAGCCTCTTTCTGTTCCGAGACGCTTTCTCTGTGAGTTGATAATCTCAGCGTGTTCGGGGTTAAGCTCGGGAACGATCATGGGAACATCGGGAGTGTGTCTGTGAGCACTGTTATTTGATATAACGGGGCATTCTGCTTTTGCGTATGCTTCTTCAAGTGCTTTGATTTCATCTTTCTTCATATCAACTGCACAGAAAACGAAATCTACCGATGCTGAAATCTTTTCGATGTCTGCAGCAGCGTCCATAACAATCATATCAGCCATCTTTTCGGGGATGGGAGTTGACATTGCCCATTTTGCACCGACAGCTTCTTTGTATGTCTTTCCTGCAGAACGGGGACTTGCAGCAAGTACAACAACATCAAACCAAGGATGGTTTTCAAGAAGTGTTGCAAAACGCTGGCCGACCATACCGGTTGCGCCTACGATACCTACTTTATAATTCTTCATTAAAATTCAACCTCTTTTCAGAAATAATCATTAAAATTCCGTTTTTGTGTCCTGAAATTTAAGTCATAATGAACCTTGACAAAAACTTATAATAATATTATGATGATATCACAAATGCCATAAAGAAGTCAAATAAATAATTATACAAATATATTAAATTTTTAATGAATAATTTGAGGATTTTTAATGAAAACAAGTGATTTTTACTATGATTTACCCAAAGAATTGATTGCACAGACTCCTCTTGAGAACCGTGACTGCTCAAGAATGCTTGTTATGGACAGAAAAAGCGGCGAAATCGATCACAGGGTATTCAGGGATATAACCGATTATTTTAAAGCAGGGGATTGCCTTATTCTGAACAATACAAAGGTTCTTCCTGCAAGAATGTACGGTGAAAGAATTGATACCGGTTCGGTTGTTGAGTTTCTTCTTCTCAATCAGAAAAGCTATGATACATGGGAAGTTATTACGGGTCCCGGAAAAAAAGCAAGAGTCGGCCATAAATTTACATTCGGCGGAGGTATTCTTACTGCGGAAGTTATTGAGGTTTTGCCCGACGGAAACCGTATTGCAAAATTCGGATTTGAGGGTAATTTCTTTGAAGTTATCGACAGAGTCGGCGAATTGCCGCTTCCTCATTACATCACCGAAAAGCTTGAAGATAAATCAAGATATCAGACCGTTTATGCAAAAGAAGAGGGCAGTGCAGCCGCACCCACGGCAGGTCTGCATTTCACACCCGAACTTATAGAAAAAATCAAAGCTATGGGTGTTGAAGTCGGATTTGTTACACTTCATGTAGGTCTCGGTACATTCAGACCGGTTAAAGCTGAAGATATCAAAGATCACCATATGCATTCGGAACACTATCATCTTCCTGCCGAAACGGCTGAAATCATAAACCGCACCAAATCAAACGGAGGCAGAGTTTTTGCGGTCGGGACAACTTGCTGCAGAACACTTGAGTCCGTTGCTTCGTTCAGAGGTGAAATCTGCGAGGATGACGGATGGACTGATATTTTTATTTATCCCGGATATGAATTCAGGTGCATTGACTGCCTTGTTACCAATTTTCACCTTCCTGAAAGCACTCTCATTATGCTTGTCAGTGCGTTCTGCGGATATAAAAATACCATGAACGCTTATAAAATCGCTGTTGAAGAAAAATACAGATTTTTCTCATTGGGCGATGCCTGCTTATTTTACACAGAGGAGTAATTTATGTACAGACTTATAAAAAAAGAAGGAAACGCAAGAAGGGGCGAGTTTGTTACCGTTCACGGAACTGTTCAGACTCCCGCTTTTATGAATGTTGCAACCTGCGGAGCAATCAAAGGAGCTCTTTCAGCTGTTGACTTAAAGGAAATCGGTTGTCAGGTTATGCTTTCCAATACATATCATCTTCATGTCCGTCCGGGTGATGAACTTGTTCGTGATATGGGTGGATTGCATAAGTTTACCGGATGGAACGGTCCTATTCTTACCGACAGCGGCGGATTTCAGGTTTTTTCTCTTGCTTCATTGAGAAAAATACAGGAAGAAGGTGTATATTTTCAGTCTCATGTTGACGGCAGACATATTTTTATGGGTCCCGAAGAAAGCATGAGAATTCAGTCTAATCTCGGTTCCACAATTGCCATGGCTTTTGACGAATGTGTTGAAAATCCGGCTAAATATGATTATGCAAAGAAATCTTGTGAAAGAACCGTTCGCTGGCTTGAACGCTGTAAAGCAGAGATGAAAAGGCTAAATTCTCTTCCTGATACAGTTAATCCTAATCAGCTTTTGTTCGGCATCAATCAGGGCTGTACATTTGACGATCTCCGTATTGAAAACATGAAGCAGATTGCTGAACTTGACCTTGACGGTTATGCAATCGGCGGACTTGCCGTGGGAGAACCGAAAGAAGATATGTACCGCGTTATTTCTGCGGTTGAACCTCATATGCCTGCTGATAAAATACGATATCTTATGGGCGTTGGTACTCCCGGGAACATTATCGAAGCCGTTTACAGAGGCGTTGACCTTTTTGACTGTGTTATGCCCAGCAGAAACGCCCGCCACGGTCATCTTTTTACCAAAAAAGGTATCATAAATCTTAACAATAAGAAGTATGAGAGAGACGCTCAGCCCATTGACCCGGAGTGTAACTGTCCTACTTGTAAGAATTTCTCAAGAGCATACATCAGACATCTTTTCAAGAGCAAGGAGATGCTTGCAATGCGTCTTTGTGTTATGCATAATCTTCATTTTTATAATATGCTTATGCAGGAAATCCGTGACGCACTTGATAACGGAACATTTGAAGAATACCGTAATAAGTATGTCGATTTGCTTGATACAAGAATATGATAATAAAAATTTAATTTTACTATTGCATAATGTGATTTAATATTGTATAATATTTGCATTACTTTTTGGAGGTTATCTCAATGAACTTTATTACTCTCATGGCTCAGATGATGGGCGGTACTGCATCAGGCGGTGCATCTCAGGCCGGTCAGCAGCAGGGCGGAATGTCAATGATTATCATGATGGCTGCTCTTTTCGGCGTTATGTATTTTGTTATGATTCGTCCTCAGAAGAAAAAACAAAAAGAAGAGCAGAATATGCGTGACAGCATTCAGGTTGGCGATGAAATCACAACAATCGGCGGCATCATGGGCCGTGTTGTTACTGTTAAAGAAGATTCTCTTATCATCGAAACAGGTGCAGACAGAAACAAGATGAAGATTACCAAGTGGGCTGTTTCTGTTAACAATACCGCTAATGAAAAAGCTGAAGCTGAAAGACAGGCTGCTAAGGAAGCTGCTGAAGCTGAAAAGCAGAAGAAAATGGAAGAAGCTGCCGATAAAAGCAAGGCAAAGAGAAAGAAGTCCAAGAAAAAGGACGACACTTTTGATGAATAATCAGTAATAACAAAAATCTCCCTTTCATATTATTTAACAGATAATATGAGGGGAGTTTTTTTATGGGATTAAAACACGGAAAAGACGATAAAAGCAAGTTTTCAATCGGTAAAATATGTATTATATCCGCTTTAGGAACAGTTCTCTTTTTTTTATTATTAGCTTTATTTTCTGCTGTTGCTTTGAAAAAAGGAATAAATCAGTCGGCATTTCTTCCCGTAGGATTAGTCTCAGGCGGTCTGTCTGCATTTATCGTCGGTTTTGCGGCAGTCAGACCGATTAAATCCAAAGGCATCTTGTACGGTGCGTTGGCAGGATCGATTCAATCCTTGTTTTGTTCTGTTATCCTGTTTATTGCCAATAACAGAACTGCGGGAACGGGGATATTTATTCTGTCCGGAATTATGATATTATTTGCATCTTTAGGGGGAATTACAGCCGTAAACCTTAAAATCAGGAAGAAATACTGATATGAAAAAAGTTATAATTTTGCTGTTGATTATTTCATTTTTATCATCGTGTTCCGGTCAAAAGAAAATGAATGCAGAGATTTTTACTGAACGGTTACTTGCTGAAACCAATGATGAATTTGAAATAAAGAATATAGTTTATAATAATGAAAATGCCGAAATATATTTAAGAGATAAAAAGCATAAAGAGTATTTGTTGAAATCGTATGCGGATTCATATGCGAACGTATGCAAAATAACTCTTACAGGCGATGGCACACAAGCGGATTTTGATATTTTGTCCGATAAAATCATAAAAGCATATTCTCCCGAAATTATATCCGAGATGAATTCGCTTGAATTATTCATAAACAGTTTTGATTATGCTGAAACTCAGTGGTATTATTTAACCTCTGCCCGTAATGAAAAAATGCTTTTCTTCAGTATTGAAAACAAGAAACTTTCTGCACCCAAAAATACGGAGTTTACACTTAAACCAAATGATATAACAATAACAAAAGGCTCCGAATAAATCGGAGCCTGAATTTTTATGCCATTTCTGAAAGCTGAACGGGTCTGCCTTCTGCAACTGATTTCTTTGCTGCAAGTGCAACAAGGATAGAATTAAGACCATCTTCACCTGTTGTGGGAGTGGGCTTATCTTCGTTAACTGCCTCAACAAACTGAAGCATTTCATCTCTGAATGACTGCATATATCTTTCAAGGAAGAAATAGAGAGGCTTGTCAGCAACGACGCCTTCGTCACCCATGAAAACAACGTTTGTGGGAGTATCGTTTGAAGCAACAGCTGCACCCTTGCTGCCGAATACTTCAATTCTCTGGTCATAGCCGTATGCAGCACGTCTGCTGTTATCGATAACACCGACAGCACCGTTTGCAAACTTAAGGCTGATAACTGCTGTGTCAACATCGCCTGCTTCGCCGATTGCGGGGTCAACAAGGCAAGTTGCATTTGCATAAACTTCCGTAACTTCACTGCCTGCAAGGAAGCGAGCCATATCAAAATCGTGAATTGTCATGTCAAGGAACATACCGCCGCTTACTGCTGAATATTCAGCCGGAGGGGGAGCAGGGTCTCTTGAAGTGATTTTGATGATGTGAACATCACCGATTTTGCCGTCATTAACCATAGCTCTTACATTTGCAAAGTTATGGTCAAAACGTCTGTTGAAGCCAACCTGAAGTTTTACGCCTGCTTTTGCAACAGCATCAATAACCGCGTTGACTTTTTCGGGAGTGAGGTCAACAGGCTTTTCGCAGAAGATGTGCTTGCCGGCTTCTGCAGCTTCGATTGCAATATCTGCATGAGTGTCTGTTGAAGAACAAACAAGAACTGCTTCAACATCGGGGTCTGCAAGCATTGCTTTGTAATCTTCATAGATTTTGGGAATGTTAAGTTCAGCGGCTACCTTTTCTGCATTAGCCTTGAATACATCTGTTATACCAACAACCGTTGCAGTGGGAACATTGTATGTAATCGACTTTGCATGAAGAGAACCGATTCTGCCGGCACCGATGATGCCGATTTTAAGCTGCTTCATTTTTATGGTCCTTTCTTTGTGTCTCGGGAAAAATCCCGATATTTCAGAAATATTTTAACATACAAAAAAGCCGAATTCAATAATAAATATAATTATTTTGAAAATTTTTCTTTTGTTGCCATACCGCCTCTGATGTGTCTTTCCGCTTTATTGATATCAAGTATTTTTCTGACTTCACTATACAGTACCGGATTGATTTTTTTCAGTCTTTCGGAAACGTCGTTATGTACCGTGCTTTTGCTTATTCCGAATTTTTTTGCGGCATCCCTGACTGTTGTTTTGTTACGGATAATATATTCTGCAAGTTCAATTGTTCTTATTTCAACAATGCCTTTCAATCATAACCCTCCCGTTGTGACATATCAATAAATAATATGAAAAACGGAAATGGATTATTACATATAAAAAAGCAGCCGCCGAAGCGACTGCTCTGACAGACTATCTGTCTTCTCTGAAATATGAAAGACCGAGACTTGCGGGAGGCTGATATTCGCGTTTGCGGCGCATGCTGATTATAATCAAAACAATGATTGTTGCAAGGTAAGGAGTCATTTTGAAGATTTCCTGCATGCTGATTGTGAGATTCGGAATATAGTTATGAATTATGAAAAGTCCGCCGAAAAGGAATGAGCCGAGTATGCTTACATTGGGTTTCCAGATTGCAAAAATTACAAGTGCGATTGCAAGCCAGCCTCTGTCGCCGAAACCGTCGTTAGACCATACTCCGTTTGCGTAATCCATAACATAATAAAGTCCGCCGAAACCTGCTATAACGCTGCCGATACAGGTTGAAATATATTTGTATCTTAAAACATTTATACCTGCGGCATCAGTAGTAGCGGGGTTTTCACCGACAGCTCTCAGATGAAGACCTGCACGTGTTTTGTTAAAGAAAAACGATGCGAGCAGTGCGATAATGATGGCAAGATAAGCAAGAAAACTGTAGGAGAAGAATATTTCACCTATTACTCCGAGTTTATCCGCAAAAGGAAGGGTGGTTTTAAAGCAGTTGCTTGTCTGCGTAAGAGTAATTGAGGGCACATCACTGCCTGTTAATTTGATAAGCGAGCCTCCGAAGAAGTTACCGAAACCGACACCGAATGTTGTTAATGCAAGACCTGTAACATTCTGGTTTGCTCTGAGCGTAACGGTAAGGAATGAATAAAGCAGACCCATGAAAAGCGAACCGAGAATGCATGAAAGCATGGGGATGAGTACGGCAAGAACAGGGTTAACCGTTTCAACGGATTGTTCATAAAGGAATGCGCCGATAACACCTGTTATACCGCCGACATACATTATGCCTGCCGTGCCAAGGTTGAGGTTGCCGCTTTTTTCGGTGATGATTTCACCTGTTGAGCCGAACAAAAGAGGAATACCCTGAACAATTGCACGCTGAATGAATGCAACAATCATTATTTGTTCGCCTCCTTACCTGAATTACGGAATTTAATCTGATAATTTATAAAGAATTCACTGCCGATAATAAAGAAAATAATAATTCCCGTTATAATTTCAGAGAATGAATCGTTCAAACCGTAAATTGTTGAAATTTCAATAGCACCTCTCTGAAGAAAAACAATGAGAAAAGAGGTTAAAACCATATAAGCAGGATTGAACTTTGCAAGCCATGAAACCATAATTGCGGTAAAGCCTCTGCCGCCTGCAGTGTTTCTTGTGATTGTATGGTCAGTACCGCTTACGAGAAGCAAGCCTGCAATACCGCAGATTGCACCCGAAAGAAGCATGGTTCTCATTATAACCTTCTTAACATTTATGCCGACATATCTTGCTGTGTTTTCACTTTCGCCGACAACCGAAAGCTCGTAACCGTGCTTGTTGTATTTAAGATAGATATACATTCCGAATGTAAGAACGGCAACAATCAGTATATTGATAAGATACTGTGAACCGCCTATTGAAGGCAGCCAACCGGCTTTGGTTGAGGCGTTGATAACACCAATCTGACCTGAACCTTTGGGAACCGACCATATATAAGTGAAATACGAAACAATCTGAATTGCTATGTAGTTCATCATTAGTGTGAACAGTGTTTCGTTTGTGTTCCACCTGGCTTTGAAAAATGCAGGGATGAATGCCCATACGGCACCTGCAACAATACTTGTGACGATAATAAGAGGATAGAGTGCAATTGTCGGAAGCTTATTGCCGAAAAGAATCATGCAGGATGCGGTTGCAAGACCGCCCATGAGCACCTGACCTTCAGCACCGATATTCCAGAATTTCATCTTGAATGCGGGCGTAACGGCGAGAGATACACATAAAAGCATTGCGGTGTTCTGCAGCAAGGACCATATTCTTCTTTCCGTACCGATTGCACCGTCAATCATCGTTGCATAAACGCTTATGGGGTTTTCGCCGGTAAGGAAAACGGTAACGCCGGCACAGGCAATCAATGCTGCTGCAACAGCTGCTACACGGATAATCCATGAAAGCCAGAAGGGGAGTGCAGAGCGTTTTGAGATATGAAACACGGGTTCGCGAACGGTCTTAGCTTTCATGTGACACACCTCCGTTATGTTTAGTCATGAGGATACCTATTTCTTCTTTTGTTGTTGTTCTTGCGTCAACGATACCCGATATTCTGCCGCCGCAGATAACAAGAATTCTGTCGCAGAGTTCAAGAAGAACATCGAGATCTTCGCCTACGAAGATTACGGCAACACCCTTCTCTTTTTGTTCATTGAGAAGATTATAAATAAGGTATGAAGAGTTTATGTCAAGACCTCTTACGGGGTATGCAGCCATAAGAACGGTCGGGGATGCGGCTATTTCTCTGCCGACAAGAACCTTCTGAACATTACCGCCCGAAAGTCGTCTTACGGGTGTGTTTTCGTTCGGAGTAACAACTTCAAGGTCGGCAATAATTTTCTTCGCAAGGTCTTTGGGTTGCTTTCTTTCAAGAAAAATTGATTTTCCTTTACGGTAGCTTCTGAGCATCATGTTGTCAACGATATCCATGTTGCCGACAAGTCCCATGCCGAGTCTGTCTTCGGGCACGAATGAGAGACGGACACCCAAATCACGGATCTGCAGCGGTGTTTTATCACAGAGATCATCAATTTTATCTGTTTTGGGATTGTGATAAAGAATCTGACCTTTGTTGAGCTTCTGTAATCCTGCGATGGATTCAAGAAGTTCACGCTGACCGCTTCCTGCGATGCCTGCAATGCCGAGAATTTCTCCTGAATTTGCAACAAACGATATGTTGTCAAGCAGTCTGACACCTTCACGGTTGATACAACTTATATCCCTGACTTCAAGGCGTACCTGAGAATTATTCGGTTCGCTTCTTGCGATATTAAGGTCAATCTTTTTGCCGACCATCATTTCCGTCAGTTCGGATTCGCTTGTGTTTTTTGTTTCAACTGTGCCGATGTATTCTCCTTTTCTGAGAACGGAAACTCTGTCTGAAAGAGAAAGAACTTCATGAAGCTTATGTGTAATGATTATGATAGCCTTTCCGTCATCACGCATTCTGCGCAGTACGGCAAAAAGCTTCTGTGCTTCCTGAGGCGTAAGAACGGCTGTAGGTTCATCGAGGATGAGGATATCAGCACCTCTGTAAAGAACCTTTATGATTTCAACAGTCTGTTTTTCGGAAACCGACATTTCATAAATTTTCTTTGCCGGATCAATTTCAAAGCCATATGCTTCGCTTATTTTTTTTATCTTTTCGGATGATTCCTTAAGATTGAATTTATCTTCATTTCCAAGACCGAGAACAATATTCTCGGCAGCTGAAAATACGTCAACAAGTTTAAAATGCTGATGAATCATACCGATTTTATAGTCAAAAGCATCTTTGGGAGATTTGATTATGACTTCCTCTCCGTTTATGTATATCTGTCCCTGATCCGGAAAATAGATGCCCGAAATCATGTTCATCAGAGTTGTTTTTCCGCTGCCGTTTTCGCCTAATATCGATAATATTTCGCCGCGGTTAACCGTAAGACAAACATTTTTATTGGCAACGATGCTGCCAAATGTTTTTGTTATGTTTTTCAGTTCTATTGCAGGCTGTTTGCTCACTTTCAATCCTCCTGTATATTAAGATTTTACTCTCAAAAAACAAATGAATTATTCATTTTCTTTTTCAAAGTAAAATGAAACAGGCGGAGCCCGAGATGAACTCCGCCTAAATAATTATCAGCCAAAATTAGTATTCAGAAGTTTGATTCCGTCAATCTGAACATCAAAATAAGGTGCGGAACGGTATTCTGATTCATGGAAGTAACCGTCGGCTATAACTTCTGTATCTTTTTCGTATGCAGCATCTGTATCTACATCAGCCATGTAGCTTGTGAGAGTCTGACCTTCAACGGTGAAGGTTGCTGTATCGAATACTTTGATTGAACCGTCAGCAAAACCTGCCTTAACCTCTTCAAGTTTTTCAGCAGTGCCTGCAGCAGCGGCTTTTTCGTTGATTTCGCTGAGTTCAACAGAGCCTTCGCTTATGCCCTTGCACCAGTCAACAGCGATTTCTTCACCGTTTTCAACGCAGTTGATGATGTATTCAAAATAAGGAGCCCAGTTGATTCTTGATGAAATGATGAATGTGTTGGGGCAGGCTGCTACTGTGCTGCCGTTGTATGAAACGTTGGGAATACCTGCGTTTTCACAAGCTGTGGGAGCACCCATTGAGTCAGCATGCTGGCTGATAAGCTTACAACCGTTGTTGATAAGTTTTGTTGCAGCTTCTTTTTCTGCTGTTTCGTCATACCAGCTGCCTGTGAACTGAACTTCCATTGTAACTGAGGGGCAAACTGATTTTGCACCGAGATAGAATGAAGTATAACCGGAAACAACTTCGGCATAGGTGAATGCACCGACATAACCCATCTTTGCTTCTTCTGCAGTGAATTCGCCTGCATCGATCATCTCGTTGAGCTTAAGACCTGCTGCAACACCTGCAAGATATCTGCCTTCATAAATTGAAGCAAATGCATTGTGGTAGTTTGCAAGACCTTCTGTGTGAGCCATTGTACCTGTTGCGTGGCAGAACTGAACATCGGGATATTCCTTTGCAGCCTGAATGATGTACTGCTCATGACCGAAGCTGTCTGCAAAAATGATATTGCATCCGCGGTCTGCAAGGTCGATAGCGGCTTCGTAGCATTCGTTGCTTTCAGGGATGTTTACCTTCTGAACGTATTCAACGCCGAGTTTGTCGCAAGCTTCTTTAGCTGCCTTGATGAAGTTAAGGTCGTAGGTTGAGTTTTCATCATGAAGGAAAATAAAACCAACCTTAACACCGTCTTTGACATCTTCTTTACCTTCATCGTTGTTGCCGCAGGCGGCAAGACCGATTACAAGAACGAGCGAAAGAAGAATTGCGAGAACTTTTGTGAACTTCTTCATTTTGATTACCTCCAATTATTTTTATTAATTTCCAAAGATGACTTTGCCGTCTTCAATGGATTTAATAATTGCCAGTGATTCAACTCTGTAGCCGAGTGAACGGATTGCATCTCCGCCGGGTTGAAAACCTTTTTCGATAACAATTCCGACGCCTTCAAGCTTGGCACCTGCCTGATTGATAATGTTAATAAGACCGTGAACAGCTTTTCCGTTTGCCATGAAATCGTCAATGATAAGAACTCTGTCGTTTTCATTAAGATAATCTTTTGAGATACCTATTGTTGTTGTTGTTCCCTTTGTGAAAGAATATACATCAGCTTTGTAAATATTATCTCCGACGTTTCTGTTTGCACCTTTTTTGGCAAAAACAACAGGCACAGAGAAATATTGGGCGGCTACGCAGGCGATACCGATGCCCGATGCTTCAATTGTTAAAATCTTGTTTATTTCCGCATCAGCAAAGATTTTTTTGAACTCTTTTCCGATTTCATTAAGCAGCTCAACATCTATCTGGTGATTAAGGAACATATCAACTTTAACAACATCGGTTCCGATTGCTTTTCCTTGTTCTGCAATTCTTTTCTTCAAAAGCTCCATAATATAACACCTGAATTTTTACAAATATATTTTAATTATAGTTTAGTTAAAATTAAAAATCAAGTGTTTTTTTGTATGTTTATGTATTATTATAACGTATATTGTTTTATTTCAGACTTGTTGACAATCAACATCAAAATTAATATAATGTATTTACTAATTCAAAGGAGAGAATTATGGCTTTTATCAGTGTTTTTGAAGTTATCGGACCCAACATGGTAGGTCCTTCAAGTTCACATACGGCAGGTGCGGCATCAATCGCCCGCCTTGCATGGAAAATGACAGATAAAAAAATCAAAAGCGTGAAGTTTACTCTTTACGGTTCTTTTGCACGGACATATAAAGGGCATGGTACGGACAGAGCATTACTCGGCGGCATGATGGGCTTTGAAACAGATGATGAGAGAATCCGTGATTCATTTGAAATTGCCGAAAAAAAGGGGATAGAGTTCTCGTTTACGGCAAATACAACCGAAACGGAAGTTCATCCCAACACCGTTGATATGGAAATTGAGGAATGTTCGGGAAGAAAGCTTACGGTCAGAGGCGAATCAATCGGCGGAGGTAAGGTGAGACTTACTAAAATAAACGGAGTTAAAGTTCTGTTTACGGGTGAATATCATTCTCTGATTGTTATTCATAAAGACCATCCCGGTGTTATATCCAATGTTACAAGTAAGCTTGGTGAATGCCATGTCAACATAGCGTATCTTCGCGTTTACAGAGAAACAAAGGGCGGCATTGCATATATGATTATTGAATCGGATGAACCTATTACCAATGAAATCGTTGATAGAATTGAGAAAAATCCTTTTGTGAAAGATACAATGCTTATAAGCCGATAAGGAGAAGAAAATGGATTTTAATACAGCGGAAGAATTACTTGATTTATGTAAAAAAGAAAACAAAGCTATATCCGAAATTATGAGACTCCGTGAAATTATTTATGGTGAACTTAACGCTGACGAAGTTGAAAGCAGGATGAAAAGGTCTCTTGAAATAATGCGTGAATCAGCTCACAAGCCTTTGAAAACTGTTGTGAAATCAATCGGAGGAATGATAGGCGGAGAAGCGGAAAAGCTTGAAAAACGCAGAACTGAAGGCAAATCAATCTGCGGTAACGTTCTGACAAAAGCACTTATATATTCGCAAGCAGTTCTTGAGGTCAATGCTTCGATGGGTGTTATTGTTGCGGCTCCTACAGCCGGATCGGCAGGTGTTCTGCCGTCTGTCTTGTTTGCTTTGCAGGAAGAATTTGAATTAACCGATGATACATTGTTAAAAGGACTTTTTACGGCGGGGGCAATCGGCAGCTTACTTATGAAAAACGCATCTGTTTCCGGCGCGGAAGCGGGATGTCAGGCTGAAATCGGCTCGGCGGCTGCTATGGCTGCGGCTGCTGCGGTTGAGATGATGGGCGGCACTCCCGAACAATGTCTTGATGCAGCATCTATAACAATCAGCAATATGCTTGGTCTTGTTTGCGACCCGATTGCAGGACTTGTTGAAATGCCTTGTCAGACGAGAAACGCCGCAGGGGCATCAAATGCGTTGACGAGTGCTGAAATCGCACTTGCAGGCATCAAAGCCGCAATTCCGTTTTCTGAAATGGCTGAGGCTATGTACAGAGTCGGAAAAGGATTACCGCACGAACTTCGTGAAACAGCGCTGGGCGGATGTGCCTCAACTCCTACGGGGTGTTCTTATCAGTGCAGAATTTTTGGCGGATGTCAATAAAAATTAAGAGCAGGTGACGATCACCTGCTCTTTTTATCAGTCAAGATTTGAAAGTGTTTTATAGTTGCCTTTGAGCGAACCGTAAAGCGAAGAATATACAGAATGGTATGAATGATATTTTTCTGTGTTTTCCTCAACGGGATATTGTTTGTTTGAATCGTTTCTGACCATTGCTTTGCAGGCTTCAGGAACGGTTTTATATATTCCTGCACCTACTGCAGCAAGAACAGCAACACCGAGTGCCGGCGCTTCCGATGATTCTGATATTGCAACGGGCATATTGAATGTGTCACAAATCATTGATTTCCAGAGCTTACTTCTCGCACCGCCGCCGCAAAGAAGCATCGTTTCGGGTGTGATATTTATTTCTTTAAGAACAAGCAGGCAGTCGTAAAGTGAATATGTTACGCCTTCAAGAATTGCTCTTACAAAGTGAGCTTTGCCGTGTATTGCCGAAAGTCCGAAGAAAACTCCTCTGCAATCGGGATCAAGATGAGGTGTGCGTTCACCCATAAGATACGGCAGATATATGAGTTTGTCACATCCTATTTTTATTTCAGATGCCATCATATCCGTAATTTTGTATACGTGAGTATTTTCAGCATTCGCTTTGGCTGATTCTTCCGAACAGAAGTTGTTCTTGAACCACTGCATCGACAAACCTGCACCCTGAGTAACACCCATAACGTGCCATGCATCGGGAACGGCACAGCAGAATGTGTGCACCCTTCCTTTCGGGTCAATAACGGGACTGTCGGTGTGAGCGAAAACAACACCCGAAGTACCGATTGTAGTGAATGCTTTTCCTTCTTCAACAACACCCATTCCGACTGCTGCGGCAGCATTGTCTCCTGCACCGCCTACAACGGCTGTTTTTGTTGAAAGTCCTGTTTTTAAAGATGTATCTTCGTTGATATATCCCGTGATTTCCGGCGATTCATACACTTTTGCAAGATACTCTTCTTTTATTTCAAGAGCATCAATCATGACCTGAGACCATTTTCTGTTCGGAACATCAAGAATCTGCATTCCGGAAGCGTCTGAAACCTCCGTTGCAAATTCTCCCGTAAGTCTGAATCTCAGATAGTCCTTGGGCAGAAGAATATGTCTGCATTTTTCAAAGTTTTCGGGTTCGTTGTTTTTTACCCATAAAATTTTTGAAGCCGTAAATCCTGTTAATGCAGGGTTAGCCGTAATGCTGACTAATGTTTCGTAGCCGATTTTATTTGTGAGTTCCTCGCATTCTTTACCCGTTCTCTGGTCACACCAAAGAATTGAAGGACGGATAACATCACAGTTTTCGTCAAGCATAACAAGGCCGTGCATCTGACCCGAAATACCCATCGAAACAATATCATCAGGATTAACATTGCTTTCGGATATAACTTTTTTTATCGTTTCTGTTGCTGCATTATACCAATCCTCAGGCTTCTGTTCAGCCCAACCGTTATGAGGCTGCTGCATATCATATTCCTTGCTTGCGGATGATATGATTTCTCCGTTTTCGTCAAAAAGAACGGTTTTTGTTGCTGAAGTGCCGAGGTCAATTCCCAAAACATATCTCATATTATTCACCGAAGAAAATTCCGTTAATTACAGACTGAATATATTCCTGCTTACCTGAGCCTGGGTCGGTGCACTTGCCGAGTGAGCAAGCATAATCCGAAAGCTCTGCAAGTGAAGCTTCACCGTTAACGATTTTTTTGCCGATTCCGCTATTGAAACTTGAGTATCTTTCTTCTTTAAAGCCGTCAATTCTGCCGTCTTCAATTATTTTTGCAGCCTTGATAAGTCCGAGTGCAAAAGTATCCATACCGAGAATAAATGCATGAACCATATCTTCTTTTGTGTTGCTGGGTCTGCGATTCTTTGCATCAAAGTTGAATCCGCCCGTAAGACCGCCTGCCTTGAGAACTTCATACATACACATTGTAGCGGCATAAACATCAAAGGGGAACTCATCTGTATCCCAACCGAGAATGGGGTCACCCTGGTTGGCGTCGATTGAACCGAGCATTCCGTTAATTGCAGAAATTCTGAGTTCATGCTCGAATGTATGACCTGCAAGAAGTGCATGGTTTGCTTCGATGTTCATCTTGAAATCTTTTTCAAGACCGTACTGACGAAGGAATCCGATTGCGGTTGCAGCATCGAAATCATACTGATGCTTCATAGGTTCCTTGGGTTTGGGTTCAATATAGAAATCGCCTTTGAATCCGATTCCTCTGCCGTATTCAACAGCCATTTTCATAAGACGGGCAATGTTTTCCTGCTCGAACCTGACATCTGTATTGATGAGGTTTTCATATCCTTCTCTACCGCCCCAGAAAACATAACCCTTGCCGCCGAGTTTAACAGTGATATCAAGAGCTTTTTTTATCTGAGCAGCGGCGAAGCAATAAACTTCAGCACTGTTTGTACTGCCTGCGCCGTTCATGAAACGGGGATTTGAGAACATATTTGCAGTACCCCAAAGACATTTAATGCCTGTTTCATTCATCTTTTCAAGAATATAATCTGAAATTTCATCAAGACGTCTGTTGGTTTCGTTGATATCTTCTGCTTCAGGGACGATGTCAACATCATGGAAACAGAAATATTCGATTCCAAGCTTCTGCATGAATTCGAAGCCGGCATCAACCTTTGCTTTTGCGTGTTCCATGGTTCCTTTTTCGCAGCCGAATGATTTGTCGGCTGTATCTCTGCCGAACATATCTGTACCTGCTGCGCCGAGATTATGCCACCATGCCATAGCAAAAGGAAGATGCTCTTTCATGGTTTTGCCCATGATAACCTTGTCAGCATCGTAATATTTGAAGGCAAAAGGATTTTTACTTGCCGGACCTTCATATTTAACTTTGTCAATGAAATCAAAATACATTTTAAACACTCCTTTTTTATATGGTGATTATACATTAAAATAATAATTAAATCAATATTTTATGTGAATAAATGAGCAATATCTGACAGATTATCAAAACAATAGTCTGCATCAGAACAATATCCTCTGTGAACAAGAATTGTTGTCATTCCCGCATTGTTGCCGCCGATTACATCTGCGCTCGGATTATCGCCTATCATTATATAATTATTGTCATTACCGTAAATACTTTTTGCCCGGTCAAACAGTTCTTTTCTCGGCTTATCATAACCTGTAACGGAAGAAACAACAATGTGTTCAAAATAGGGGAGAAGACCGAGCTTTTCAACGGTTTCATTCATATCGGGATAATTGTTGGAAAGAATTATATGTTTACCTTTATATTTTAATTTTTCAAGTGTATCGAATGTGTCACGGTATAATTCATAGTTTGATTCTCGTTTGATTATTTCACGGATTTTGCTTACGGCAAGAAGCGATTGATTCTCAGACATACCAAGTCTGATAAAAACATTCAGAAAATAGGAGTTCATGAACTCCCACCACTTTTCTCCCGTTATATTACTGTAATCCTCGTATGGAGTATGCCATGTGAAGCCTGTTTTTAGTTCGGCTCTGATGTTGTTATATTCAATTCCGTGTTCGGGAACGGTTTCGTTAAGTGCTGTCAACAAGCTCCTGCTCCATAACGAATTAGATAAAACAAGTGTACCGTCGAAATCCCAACAAAAAATGTTCATATTAATCACCGTATTTATAATCTTTGATTATTATATCACTATTGTTATACGAAGGTCAAATATAATGAATATATTTCTTTTACAAAAAACACTTGATTTTTACAGAAATATGTAATATAATTCTATGGCATCGGGGTATAGCGCAGATGGTAGCGCGCTTGGTTCGGGACCAAGAGGCCGTGGGTTCAAATCCCGCTACTCCGACCACTCAGACTCCCTGTATATCAACATTTGTGTTGTATACAGGGAGTTTTTGTTTGTTTTGCAATTAATTGTAGACATTATATTTATATTATGTTAAAATTATAAAAATTTGAAATTCAGGTAATTGTTATGAGACCAAAGAATCGTTATGCATTTATATTTGTACACGGTATGTTCGGCTGGGGCGGAAGTGTCGGAATTGATAAAATCTCGCCATATTGGGGTTCAACAGCCGGCAACCTTATGAAGTATCTGTCGGAATGCGGTTATGAATGTTATTCTGCTTCCGTCGGTCCCGTTTCCAGTGCATGGGACTGTGCTTGTGAGCTGTATGCTCAGCTTGCGGGCAAAAGAGTTGATTACGGTGCAGCACATTCCGAATTCCACTCTCATCAGCGATACGGAAGAACTTATACTAAACCGCTTATCGGTGATTTCGGTAAAACTAAAATTCATCTTATCGGTCACAGCCACGGCGGTCAGGTTATCCGTTTACTTGCCCATCTTCTTACATACGGGGATGAAAATGAAATAAAAGCAACGGACAAAAACGATATCTCTGATTTATTCACGGGCGGAAAAGAGGAATATATTTCAAGCATAACAACGCTTTGCACTCCCAATAACGGAACAACACTCTATTCTTTGGCTGAAAAGGCGAATATAATTCATCCTATAGGCAGTGCAACGGATTTTGTTATGGCGTTGTTCGGAAGAACCTTTATACACGGAAGACTTGTTGATTATCAGCTTGAGCAATACGGTTTAACTCCCTTGCGAGGAGAGAAAAAAGCCGATAAAATTTTTACTGCCATGAAAAGAATGAGTGACACAGACGATAATGTGCTTACAGATTTATCATTCAGGGGTGCATATGAACTCAACAGCAAAATTCAAATCAGTAAAAACATAAATTATTTTTGTTATACTTCAAACGGATGTGTCGGCAACTCTTATAAGACCAAGAATATACGTTTTCCGCTTCTTAAGCCTTTGGCAAGACTTATAGCAAACGGTGATTTACCAGAAGAACAGTACGGGTTAACTTTTGATGATTCATGGAGAGAGAATGACGGACTTGTCAATACTCCGTCGGGCAGAAATCCCGTAAATGAACCGTCAAAGCAATATGACGGAAAAATTGAATCCGGTATTTGGAATGTTATGCCTGACTTATGTGGGGATCACGGGCAGGCGGCAGGACTTTTTGCTTATAAAAATAAGATACGAGCATTTTACAGTGAGCTTGCCGAAATGCTTATTACGACCGAAACGGAGGAACCGGAATGTCAGAAAATTTAAAATATAAGAATCCGAATCTTTCACCTGCGGAGCGTGCCGAAGATTTGCTTTCAAGAATGACTTTGAGAGAAAAAATTGCTCAGCTTGATATGAAATTCGGCAGTAAATACTGCACCGAAATTGAGGAAAATGACAACTGTTCGGTAAAAGAAACTTCCGACTATAATTGGGAACAGATTAAAGCGGATTTTCCCGACGGTCTCGGTTATCTTCATGATAATTATTCTGTTCCGGCTGTCATGAATAAGCTCCAGAAGTTTTTTATTGAAAATTCAAGACTCGGAATTCCCGTTATTTTTACGGGCGAAGCACTTCACGGTATTTGCGGAACACGCGGAACTGTTCTTCCGATTCCGACTGCATGGGCAGCTACATTTGAGCCTGACTATGCATATCAGGCAGGAAGAATCATAGCCACCGAAGCCCGTTCGCTCGGTATTTATGAAGTTCTTGCACCGAATCTCGATGTTGCCCGTGACCCCAGATGGGGCAGAACCGAAGAAACATTCGGTGAAGATACCTGCCTTTCAACAAAAATGGCTGTATCAATTGTAAAAGGTCATCAGAACGGCGATATATCCGCAAAGGATTCTGTTGTATCCGAGCCTAAACATTACTGCATTCACGGTATTCCCGAAGCGGGTGTTAACTGCGGAACGGCCCGTGCAGGTGTCAGGGAAATTGAAAGCTGTTATCTTCCCGTGTTTGAGGCTGCAATCAAAGAGGGCGGTGCTTATGATGTTATGGCAAGCTATAATTCCATAGACGGCGACCTCATGATGACATCAAAGCATTATCTGAAAACAGTACTTAAAGACAGATTCGGACTCAAAGGTATCTGTCGTTCCGACTGGGGCGGACTTCGCAGAGTTCATTATCTTCATAAAATGGCGAAGAATGAAAAGGAAGCAATCTATCTTTCAAAGAAAAACGGACTTGACTGCCAGGGCGGCGATGAGTATCCAAATAAACTCTGGGTTGATTCGCTTGAAGAGCTTGTTAACGAGGGCAGAATCGATGTTGAAAACATAAATGAATCGTGCCGCCGTGTTCTTAAAATCAAGTTTGAACTTGGTTTGTTTGAAAATCCTTATACGGATGAAAACAGCTATAATGATATAATCAACAATCAGAAGTTTATTGATAAGTCTCTTGAAATTGCACAGAAATCAATTATTCTTCTGAAGAATAACGGTGTGCTTCCTCTTGACGGTTCAAAATACAATAAGATTGCGTTAATCGGTCCGTCATCGGATAAACTCCGTCTCGGAGGATATTCCGCAAAAACATTCAGAAGAAAACTTGATACAATTTATGATGTTTTAAAGAGAGAACTTCCCGAAACAGAAATAATTCAGCATGACGGCTGCGGAATCAGCGACGGAGACTTTGAATTTGCACTTTCCGACCAGCATCATCTTCAGGGCATCAAAGCAGAAAAACAAACAGAAGATATTGCTGAAGCGGTGAAAATTGCATCCGAATGTGACCTTGTTATTTTCTGCGGCGGCGATGACAACATTTCAAGCGGTGAAGGCAGAGACAGATGTGAAATAACACTCTGCGGCAAACAAAGTGAATTAATCAGGAAGCTTTCCGAAACGGGAAAACCTCTTGTATTCGTTATGATTCACGGCAAACCTCTTGCAATCAAAGAAGAATGTGATGTTTCGGATGCCGTTCTTTCGTGCTGGTTCGGCGGTGAATGCGGACCTCAGGCAATATTTGATGTTCTTTTCGGCAAAGTTAATCCTGCGGGCAGACTGCCGTTCTCTCTTCCTCGCAGATCAACAATGATTCCCTGCTATTATTCAATGCTTCCCGGTGCAAGCAATGAATACTATGAGGGCAGGGGCGATGCACTTTATCCTTTCGGATTCGGTCTGAGTTATACCGAATTTGAATACTCAGATTTGATTTTAACAAAAACCGGCGATACGGATGTCAATGTTAAAGTCAATGTCACGAATACAGGTAAGCATAAAGGTGATGAGGTTGTTCAGCTCTATGTTGAGGATTGCGAAAGCTCCGTTGTTACTCCGATAATACTTCTGAAAGATTTCAAACGAATCACTCTTGAATCGGGAGAAACAAAAACTGTTGAATTCAACCTTGATTACAACGCATTCAAGCTTATGAATCAGGATTATGAATGGGTTGTTGAACCGGGACTTTTCAAAATTTATGCCGCCGCTTCATCAAGGGATTTAAGGCTTTGCGGTGAAGTTGTATTTGATTAATTATCTGCCGAGGTCGGTTTTATGTATAATTTTTTTATTGACAAAAGAAACATAAAAGACGGAATTTGTTTTATATCGGGTTCCGATTATAATCATCTGAAAAATGTCCTTCGTATGCAGACGGGTGATGAAATACTTGTCAGCTGTGACGGCGTAAGCAATCTGTGCGTAATCGACAAAATCGAAGATGAAATTGCTTATGCAAAAATTATTGTGGAAGATTATAATGACACCAATCTTCCTGTTAAGATTTATCTTTTTCAGGGACTGCCCAAAGGGGATAAAATGGAATTGATAATTCAGAAATCAGTTGAACTCGGCGTTGAAGGTATTATTCCCGTTGAGATGAACAGATGTGTTGTCAAGCTCGACGATAAAAAGAAAAAGACCAAGCAGGCAAGATGGCAGTCGATTGCCGAAAGTGCCGCAAAACAGAGCAAAAGAAATGTTATTCCCGAAGTTTACGATGTCATGAATTATAAATCTGCGGTTGATTTTGCAAAAAGTTTCGATGTGTTTATGGTTCCTTATGAGAATAAAGACGGCATGGCTTCAACTGTTTCTGCTCTGTCACTGATAAAAAAAGGCTGTTCCGTAGGCATCCTTATCGGACCCGAAGGCGGATTCGAGGAGTCTGAAATAGATTTTGCGACTTCTTGCGGCGGTAAAACCGTATCGCTCGGCAAAAGAATTCTCAGAACGGAAACTGCTGCCGTCACTGCAGTGGGAATGTGTATGCTTTATGCAGAAATCAGATTAAACGGAGAAGAAGAATGAAAGAATTACCGATTGAGTTTAAAGAACGGATGAAAACAATTCTCGGTGATGATTACGGTGAATATATCAAATCTTTAACCGATGAACCTGTCAGAGCGTTCAGGGTAAATACTGATAAAATATCCGTTTATGATTTTGAGAAAATCAATGCTTTTTCATCGGAGAAAATTCCTTATGTTGATAACGGATATTATTTTACCTATGATAAAATCGGCAATCATCCTTATCATCACGCAGGAATGATTTATGTTCAGGAACCCGGTGCAATGGCACCTGCGGAGTGTCTTGAAATAAATCCTGATTGGAAGATTCTTGATTTATGTGCCGCACCCGGTGGAAAAAGTACGCAGCTGAAGAATATGCTCGGAAAAAACGGTATTCTTGTTTCCAATGAAATTATTCCTTCACGCTGTAAAATTCTGACGGGTAATATCGAAAGACTCGGCTTGAAGAATGTTATAACAACCTGCATGGATTCGGGCAGGCTTGCCAAAACCTTTCCGGGATTTTTTGATATGATTATGGTTGATGCACCGTGCTCGGGCGAGGGTATGTTCAGGAAAGAAGAAATTGCCGTTGATGAATGGAGCGTTGAAAATGTTCTTAAATGTGCAGACAGGCAAAAAGAAATTCTTGAGAATGCCGTCAGACTTCTGAAAGACGGAGGATACATCGTTTATGCTACCTGCACTTTTTCACTCGATGAAAATGAAATGGTTATCGATAATTTTTTAAAGCATCATCCTGATTTTGAAATAATAAGAGTGAAAGAATCTGTTGAATCAAATACGGAAAACGGTATTTTCTTTGATGAGTGTAATTGTGAAAACATAAGCTATGCCAGACGTTTTTATCCTCATAAAAATAAAGGTGAAGGTCAGTTTATGGCCGTTCTTCATAATAAATCCGAAAATCTGTTTAATCAGAAATACAGTAATACAAAAACAGAAAAAGTCGATAAAACCGTTTTTGATTTTCTTGACGACGTTCTTAATGGATATGATAAAAATAACGTCAGAATTTATAACGGCAATCCTGTTTATGTTTCGCCGGATATTGATGTGCCCAAAGGCACTGCGTTTTCGTGCGGCGTTACAATAGGGGAGATAAGGAAAAATTACATTCAGCCTCATCATCAGTTCTTTATGGCTATGGGAAATGATTTCAAACGGAAAATCAAGCTTACTGCCGACAGTGATGAAATAAAAAGATATCTGCATGGTGAAGAGATATCTGCCGAATGTGAAAACGGATGGGCTGTTGTAACGGTTGACGGTTGTTCGGTTGGCGGAGCAAAAGTAGTTTCGGGAAAAGCAAAGAATCATTATCCCAAAGGACTCAGAATAAAATACTGAAAAAAATAAAGGTACTTCGTTCTGAAGTACCTTTTAATCATATTTCCACAGAAACAACATCTTCGTTGCTTTCACAGATAAGCATAATTTCATCCATTGAAGTTGTTCTTGCTTTTTTGATTGTTATATCTAATGTAACAGTTGAATCGTCGTTTCTTGTCATTTTGCATTTTTCAACGATTATCTTTTGTTCTTCAAGCATTGCTCTGAATTTTTTTACCGCAACAGGATTATCGTCAATTATAACGGTGAATTCGTTTGCGGTGTTTTCAAGTCTTCTGAAAAATCTGTGGAATGTAAGCTGGAAAAGAACCATAAGAAGAGTAGCTCCGATACCGACTGTATACATGCCTGCACCGATTGCAAGACCAACGCTTGCGGTTGCCCAGATACCTGCTGCTGTTGTGAGGCCTTTGATTGATACATCGCGGACAAAGATAACACCTGCACCAAGGAAACCGACACCTGTTATAACGTTTGATGCAATTCTTGAAGCATCGGCACGGAGTCCTTCGTATTGAAGCAAATCAAAGAAACCGTATTTTGAAACAAGCATTGCAAGTGCAGCACCGAGAGCAACAAGCATATGTGTTCGGATACCTGCATCTTTTTGCCTTCTGCTTCTTTCAAGACCTACAACAGAACCGCATATGCCTGCAATAACCATTCTTAAAAGCATATAACCGTTTTCGTTCAAATCGGTAAACATTTCATCAAAAAATAAAAATCCGTCCATATGAACTCCTTGAGTCGTTATTAATCATATATTCTATCATATGATATAAAAAATGTCAACAAATGATTATGATTTTATACAAATTATACTTATTATATTTGTTTTGACATTTTAATAAAATTGATATATAATTATCATCGAAGAAAGGAATGATTGTGTGAAAAAGCTTATATCTATATTATTAATTGCCGTTTTTTCATTTTCTTTTGCGGCTTGTAAAAAAGAGGGTCATGTTGATTATATTTCTGCCGCAGAAGCTAAACAGCTTATGGATTCTTCGGAGAATTATATTATAATTGATGCACGTGAACAGGATGAATATGATGAATATCATATCCCCGGTGCAATCCTTATTCCGTATGATGAAGTCAAGGAAAAGGCAAAGGATATGCTTCCCGATAAAGATCAGCTTATATTTGTTTATTGCCGTTCAGGCAGAAGAAGCAAGCATGCTGCGGCAAGGCTTTATGAGCTTGGCTATACAAACGTCAAAGAATTCGGCGGCATTATTTCATGGGAATATGAAACCGTCACGGGTGTTGACAATCAGAACGCATCGTGATATCATCAATTGAACATCAAAAGCTCCTGTGGCGGAATTGGCAGACGCGCCAGATTTAGGATCTGGTATCTTTGGTGTGCAGGTTCAAGTCCTGTCAGGAGCACCAAAAAATCCGAACCGTTTTTTACGGCTCGGATTTATTTTTTAATCTAAGATTTTAAGAGCACCTGTGGGACAGATTTCAGCACACTTGCGGCAATCCTTACAAACAGAAATTCTTTCAGGATTATCAAATTCGGGTTTGATAACGGTTTTGAATCCTCTGCCGACAAGTCCGAGTATGCTTTCGCCTGCATTTTCTTTACAGGTACGGACACAGAGATTACAAAGAATGCATTTACCCTGATCTCTTTCGATTGTAACAAGCTTGGTTTCTTTGAAGCTTTCATGAATCTGACCTGCAAGACGTTCAGGGTTGATCGGGTCAAGATTTGCATAACGTATAAGCTTACAGTCGTTAAAATCGTGACATCCGCATTCAAGACAGCGTTCTGCTTCTTCTCTTGCCTGTTCTTCGGTGAATCCGTTTATAACAGCATCAAAGTTACGGCTTCTGTATGCAGGGTCTTTGACAGACATAACTGCTCTTGGCTTCTTTTCATGGTCAGCAAACATTTCTGCGGTTACATTTCTCTGAGAATAGTAAGGCTCGGGGAAATGCATAGGCATTCCGAGAAGAAAAGCGTTAATAGCTTTAGCGGCTGTGTTTGCTTCTGCTATGGCATCGATTGCAATAGATGCACCGTTGTTTGTTGCGTCACCTGCGGCAAATACTCCGTCAAGATTTGTAAGGCAGGTTGATTTGTCAGCGGAGATTGTTCCCCAATCAGTCATGCCGATTTCTTCAAGTCCCGAAGGAGCGCATTTCTGACCGATTGCTGAAATGACGGTATCAACATCCAGCGTTTTGAATTCTCCTTCAACGGGAACGGGCTTTCTTCTGCCTGATGCATCGGGTTCGCCAAGCTCCATAACCTGAAGCTTAATCGATTTAACTTTGCCGTTTTCGCCGATAATTTCATCGGGATTTGTGAGGAACAGGAATTTAACTCCTTCTTCGATTGCTTCCTCGATTTCGATATCTTCCGCGGGAGCTTCTGCTCTTGTTCTTCTGTAGATAACATAAACATTCTCTGCACCGCATCTTACTGCCGTACGGCAGGCATCCATTGCTGTGTTACCGCCGCCTACAACAGCGACATTTCTGCCGATTTCGGGAATGATGCCCATATTGACATCACGCAGGAAATCGATACCGCTGAGAACACCTTCAAGATCTTCTCCCTTGCATCTCATGGAACTGCCTTTCCATGCACCGATTGTTACAAGAACAGCATCGGAATTGGACTTGATTTCTTCGAATGTTGTATCTTTGCCGATTTTAACGTTGTTTATCATTTCAACGCCGAGCTTTGCAATTGCTTCAACTTCCTTCGCAAGAACGGCTTTGGGGAGTCTGTATTCGGGAATGCCGTAACGGAGCATACCGCCCATTTCAGGCATTGCTTCGTAAATTTTTACATTATGACCTGCAAGCCTGAGATAATATGCGGCAGTAAGGCCGGCAGGACCGCCGCCGATTACAGAAACATTCTTGCCTGTTGATTCTTCACAAACGGCAGTGTAAGGGTCATCTGATGCAAGGTCATTGTCTGCGGCAAAAGCCTTAAGGAATGCAATTGAAAGAGGTTCTTCAACAAGTCTGCGTCTGCAGTTAGCTTCGCAGGGATGAGGACAAACTCTGCCGATTGAAGCAGGCATAGGGATTTTTTCTTTAATGATTTTAACGGCTTCTTTATCGTTGCCCAAAGCAATCTGCTTAATATATCCCTGAATATTTGTGTGCGCAGGGCAGTTGAGAGAACAGGGAGCAACGCAGTCGCCGTCATGATCGCTCATGATAAGTTCAAGTGCAATCTTTCTTGCTTTTTTTACCCTGGGTGTTTCTGTGCTGAGAATCATTCCGTCAGCTGCAACGGTTGAGCAAGCTCTCATGAGCTTGGGCATTCCTTCACCTTCAACAAGGCAGATACCGCAGGCACCGTATAACTTAAGATTGCAGTTATAACAAAGGTTGGGGATTTCAACACCGTTGTTGGCGGCAATTGTAAGAATTGTTTCGCCTTTATTACCGATCATTTCCTGACCGTTAAGAATAATTTTAATCTGATCCATTTCGCCGCCTCCTTTATTCTACAATGATTGCATCAAAGCGGCATGAATTTACGCACTGACCGCAACGGATGCATATATCTGAATCGATGAAATGAGCTTTTTTGACTTCGCCGCTGATTGCCTTTGCGGGGCACTTCTTTGCACAAAGAGTACATCCGCGGCATTTATCGGCATCAATACTGTATGAAAGCAAATCAACACATTCTTTTGCAGGACATTTCTTATCGTTGATGTGTGCTTCATACTCATCACGGAAATATCTGATTGTTGTAAGAACAGGATTGGGTGCTGTCTGACCGAGACCGCAGAGTGCACCGTCTTTGACAGCTTCGCAAAGCTCTTCAAGAAGCTCAATATCGCCTTCTTTTCCTTCGCCCTTAACTATTCTTGTGAGTATTTCCTGCATACGGAAAGTACCGATTCGGCAATGTACGCATTTTCCGCACGATTCAAGTGCAGTGAAGTCAAGGAAGAATTTAGCCATACCGACCATGCATGTTGATTCATCCATGACAACCATACCGCCCGAGCCCATAATGGCTCCCGTTGCGGCAAGAGCTTTATAGTCTATAACAGTATCAAGAAGGTCAGCAGGGATACATCCGCCTGAAGGTCCGCCCATCTGAACAGCCTTGAACTTTTTGTCATCTCGGATTCCTCCGCCTATTCCGTAAATTACATCGCGGAGTGTTTTGCCCATGGGAATTTCAACAAGACCGCCTTTGCGGATTTTGCCGGTAAGAGCAAACACTTTTGTTCCTTTGCTGTTTTCCGTTCCCATAGCGGCAAACGCTTCACCGCCGTTGTTGATTATCCATGCAACATTGGCAAATGTTTCAACGTTATTGATGTTTGAAGGTTCATCCATATAACCTTTTTGAGCAGGGAAGGGAGGCTTGAGTCTTGGCATGCCTCTTTTTCCTTCAAGAGATTCGATGAGAGCTGTTTCTTCGCCGCATACGAATGCACCTGCACCGGCCTTGATTCTCATATCGCAAGAAAATCCGCTTCCGAGAATATTCTCACCGAGGAGATTTGCTTTTTTTGCCTGATCAATTGCAATTTCAAGATTCTTGATAGCAAGCGGATATTCGGCACGGACATAAACGATCATTTCCTGAGCACCGATTGCGTAAGCGCCGATAAGCATGCCTTCGATAAGATTGTGAGGGTCGGATTCGATAACTGCTCTGTCCATGAATGCACCGGGGTCGCCTTCATCGGCATTACAGATAAGGTATTTTGTTTCGCTGACACTCTGACGTGCGGCATTCCATTTGAACCAAGTGGGGAAACCGGCTCCGCCTCTGCCTGCAAGACCGGAAATCTTGATTTCTTCGATAACCTGTTCGGGTGTCATTGTTTCAAGCATCTTTTCAAGAGCCTGATATCCGTCGGCTTCTCTGTAATCATCAAGAGAAACGGGGTCAATGATACCGCAGTGACGCAATGCAATTCTTGTCTGACGGTTAAGGAATTCTTCGTCGTCAGCGGATATTACAAGGTCACTGATAAGTTCAAGATTGTTGTTTCTGACCGCATCAACTATTTTTGATGCATCGTTTTCGGAAACTTTAACAAGTCTTTTAAGGAGAGTCTTGTTCTCATATATATCGACAATAGGCTCAAGATAACACATACCGATACAGCCTGTGCTTCCGAGAGTGAATGTATCGCTTTCATTAAGAAGAGCTTCGATTGCCGAACGTACCTTTGATGCACCTGCGGCAATACCGCATGAGCCTTCTCCGATAACTATACGCATTATTTGCCCTCCTTTTTCTGAATGTTTTTAAGAACGGCAACGGCTGAATCGGGAGTCAGGTTGCCGTAAGCTTCACCGTTGATCATAATAACGGGTGCAAGTGAACAACAGCCGAGACAGGCTACGTTTTCAAGAGTGAAAAGACCGTCTTCCGTTGTTTCGCCGTTACCTATTCCGAGATATTCCGATATCGCGGCAGATATTCTTTCACTTCCGTTAACGTGACATGCGGTGCCCTGACATGACATGATAAGATATTTACCGATAGGGGAGAGTCTGAACTGTGAATAGAATGTTGCAACACCCATGACTTCGGCAGGCGAAACGCCGACTTTTTCCGCAATACAATACATTACATCTTTGGGAAGATAGCCGTAGATGTTCTGAGCATTCTGAAGAATTGTTATGAGATTGCTTGATGAATTCGCATATTTGTTAAGAACGTCATCAAGCAGAGAAAGGTCGCTCCTTGGACCTGAACAACTGCACTGGCACATAATTCTGCCTCCTGCTTAATCATATTTTTTTTAATATAACATATTTTTTTAATTTAATCAAGATAATAATATGTGCAGCGTTGTAATATAAATCCAAAACAGTAACAAAGCTCTGTAAATCACATATAATCTAATAGGGGATTAATCCTCAATATATGAAAGGAATGGTTGAAATGAACGACTACGGCGGATACAGATATCCGCAGAAACAGGTTCATAAACATGAATTGTGTCCTGTTTCAATTGCGTCTCTGCCGTCTCATCCGGTACCTGCGATGCTTTATGTACCGATGCAGACAGACACATCCTGTTTCGACGATGCAAAAGCTTTTGAGTGCGGTACTCTTTTTACCGTACTTAATAAACCTTTCTCGGGGAAGTGCTGCAAATGAATAATAAAAATGAAATGCTCAGAAATCTGAGTCAGATGAATTTTGTGCTGTGGGAAATTCATCTTTATCTCGACACACATCCGTGGGATTTGCAGATGGTTGAAAAATATAACAAATACCTGATGAAATACAAACTCCTGCGTAAAGAATACGAAGAAAAATTCTGCCCTCTGACTGCAACGAAAGCTCAGGGCTTTGAGTGGCTCAAAGGTCCTTGGCCATGGGAATATAAGGAGTGTGATTGCTGATGTTTACGTATGAAAAAAGATTACAGTTTCCTGTTAAAATCAAAAATCCCAATCCTAAATTTGCACAGATAATCATTTCTCAGTACGGTGGTCCTGACGGTGAGCTTGCGGCTTCACTTCGTTATCTGAGCCAGAGATATGCAATGCCTTACGATGAACTTAAAGGACTTCTGACAGATATCGGCGTGGAAGAACTCGGTCATCTTGAGATGATTGGAGCGATTGTTCATCAGCTTACAAGGAATCTTTCCGAAGATGAAATCAAGAAATCGGGATTTGACACGTATTTTGTTGACCATACAACAGGCGTATATCCCGTTGCTGCTTCAGGAGCACCGTTTACTGCTGCATATTTGCAGAGCAAGGGTGATGTGATAACCGATATGACCGAAAACCTTGCAGCAGAACAGAAAGCAAGAACAACTTATGATAACATTCTTCGCCTTGTTGATGACCCCGATGTCAGAGAACCTATCAAATTTCTCCGTGCAAGGGAAATTGTTCATTTTCAGAGATTCGGTGAAGGTCTCAGACTTGCAACCGATAAACTTGACGAAAAGAATTTTTACGCATTTAATCCTTCATTTGATAAACATTGCAACAAATAATGACAGCCGCCTGGATATTTCAGGCGGCAAATTTTTTTAAAACTATGACGGTGACGAAACGGGAGAGTATAAACGAGAATTCAACGGAAGATGCGGACAAGCTTCGCAGTTATGTTATCGAAACTCTTGAAAAGAACGGAGTTGACATTGAGAAAGCGCTTGAAAAATATTCGGGCATTCTTGATGACAACGGAAACCTTGTTTATGCGACGAGAGAGGCTCAGATTGACGAGCTTGTTGCAGACAGCATGTTTGACGTTTTCACCAATAAAGCGGCAATTGACAGGCTTGCGAAGAATGACAGAAGTCTTGCGAAGAAGATTGCGGATAAATTCAAAGAAATTCTGAACGTTATCAGAACGAAGCTTAAGATGATTGGCGAAACTTCGGAAAACAATCCCGAAATCAAGGCGCTTATGAATGATGCAGATAGTCTTGAGCAGATAGTTAACAAATTCCACGATGCACTTGACGTTGCGAAGAATAACTATAACGTGCATGATTCGGGAAAAGATGCAGGGAAGAGTTTCAGCTTTGCGGCGGCAGCAAGGACAAGGCCTGATGTTATAACCGAGGCTGAAAACATGGAGAAAGACGGGGCAACGCAGGAAGAAATCTGGAAAAAACTCGGTCTTATCCGTGATGCTTCGGGAATATGGGTTTATGAAATTGACGACAGCGGAATGAAGATTTATCCGAACGGTGATGCTCTTATCAGAAAAGAAAAAGGATATCAGCGGATGATGGAGATTTTCAACAAAGCTTTTGTCAACGGTGAGCAACTGACCGAATCGGAGCAGAAGGAATACAGCGAGCTTGACAAGAAATATAAGCTTGAAAAGAAAAAGGCATGGAAGCTCGAAGATTTTGTTGAGCATGATGAACTTTTCCATAATTA
The DNA here is from genome assembly GCA_045542715.1 of Acutalibacteraceae bacterium. GTDB lineage: Bacteria > Bacillota > Clostridia > Oscillospirales > Acutalibacteraceae > CAG-177. Next base: position 54,911 of record JAZQLN010000061.1, on the reverse strand, counting down.
TCCTCAGCTTCGTAATGCAGGTTTTGAGTTTGTTGATTTAGGCAGCGGAAAAGCAGGCACATATGATCCGAAAACAAATACGATATATATCAGCGAAAGCAGAAAAAATTCTTTACATTCTTTGCCCGGTACAGCTATACATGAGATTCAGCATGCAATACAGCATATTGACAACCGTGCAAACGGAACAAGTCCCGAATATTGGAAAAAGAAAATTGCCGATAAATCACGGGATATGGCTGAAAAAATAAATGAGAAAAAAATCGAAAGCATTGAATATCTCAACAGCCTTGATAATGAGCTTAGGAGCAGAATAAGAGAAATAAACCGTGCGGACACATCATCTGCAGTCGGTGAAAAATCTGAACATGATGTTCTGAAAGAGCAACTTCTCAAAGAAGATAAAACAGGAGCTTATAAGAAGTATCTTGAAATGTCAGATAAAATTGACCGAATGACAACGGAATGGAGAAATTATCTTGATTCCGCAGATTCAATGCAGATGTACCGTGATACCGCAGGTGAAATTGAAGCGAGAGAAACCGTAAGCAGATTGAAAATGACCGCAGAGGAAAGGGTAGAAAAAACGCCCGACCTCGGACAGGAACGGGCGGTGTTTGCAGGAAATATTAACAAGAGTGATTCAATTGAAAGAACAACCGATAATAGACCTGTTGTTGTAATTAAAGATGATATTTTATCAGGGGTTAATTCTGGAGATTGGATAAAAACCGTTAAAAATGTTATTGTAACAAAATTTACGAACGGTATTCCAATAAAAGGTAAACTTATCAAGGTTAATAAAGTGTCTCGTAATGAATATACACGTTCTAAAAATAGTGATTACTACAGAAGAAAAGAACCTGTAATTTATGAGGATAAGTTTAAAGCCGCCAATAGTTTTGATGAGATTATTTTGGCTTCTACAAACTATGTTAATGAAGACTTAAAACATCAAAGAAAAGATAATATTGTTGATTTTGCCAGAGGCGATGTTTTGATGCGTGTTGGTAACAATGATTATTCAGCCAAAGTAGTTATTGGGTTTACAAGCAAAAACGAAATGTTGTTATATGACATAATAGATTTTGTTCCAACAAACTTTAAAATAAAAAATGAGGATGAGCTTACCGAACATTCGCAGGAAGCAAAGTTCAGTAGACATCACTCATCCTCTGACGCAAGAATATCACAAAATTATTCAAGTGTCAATAGTGATTTTATGCAGGATTCTCAGGATAATGCATTGAAGACTAATTTAAGCATAGATAAAAACTCTGCAATCGATGAGCATTACGGTGAGGTTATAAAGGAACTTAATCAGTGGCGCGTTATCGGTGACCTGCTGACTGAAGAAGGAATTCAGCATACAAACAAGGACTTCATCCTCAACAGCAGAGATATTCACAGAATATCTAAAAACATCATAACGAAAACCAAGAGCAAATATGACCTTGCGACACTTGAAAATCAGCTGACTGCAGTTTTTGAATACATCAAAGCAAGCGGAAAGCACGTTGATGCCGAAGCTGTTTCAGAGGCATTATATAAGATTTCGTTTGAGGTTCTGAATGAGAGCGAAATCAAGGATTGTTCACTTCGTAAATGATATGAAGCTTTGCTGCCAAATCAATTTTATTGTTCAGGCGACATAATTCATAAAAACCATTAAATCAAAAATTCACGGTTTTTCAGTGTTGCTTTTTCTTTTGCCTTAGTGATATAATTATAAAAATAAAGAATTTGATCGGATTTATCTGCATTTTCTTGATGCAGGAAAATATAATAACGATGTATTTTAACTGAAAATTCAAAATATTAAGGATGTGTCAAATATGAGTCTCAGTATGCTTCATTGCGAAGGTGAAAGAATTATCAATGCCGAGGGCAAACAGGTTTTTTTGCGAGGAACAAACCTCGGAGGATGGCTTCTCGATGAATTATGGCAGGGATTTTTTAAAGGCGGAGATGCTCAGTGGGATATAGTTACAACACTTGAAAACAGATTCGGCAAAGAGGAAGCTGAACGGCTCATTAAAATACGAGAGGATAATTATATTACCGAATATGACCTTGATTATCTGCAGTCTCTCGGCTTTACCTGTGTACGTGTTCCGTTCTGGTACCGTAATTTTCAGACTGACGATTCAGGCACTTGGAAACGGAAAGAAAACGGTGAAATTGATTTTTCGCGACTTGACGAGATAGTTGAAGAATGCGGAAAAAGAGGAATGTATGTTATTCTTGATATGCATGGTGTTCCCGGTCATCAGAGCATAGCTCACCACTGCTGCCGTGTTAATCATTGCAGACTTTATGACGATTCCGATGAAGGTGCGTGTTTTCGCTCGATTGCCTGTGAATTGTGGAGAGAAATTGCAGCCCATTTTGCAGGCAACGGAACGGTTGCCGCTTATGACCTTATGAATGAGCCGATGTGCGATTATGAGGGCGAAGATAAAATAAACAGCAAATATCACGATGTTTATTCCATGCTTTATGATACCGTAAGAGCAGCCGACCCCGAACATATCATTACGCTTGAAGCTATCTGGACACCCGACGATATACCTCATCCCAAGGAACGCGGATGGGAAAACGTGATGTATCAGTATCATCTTTATGACGATTCAAACAACAGCTTCAAAGATGTTATTCTGCACCATTCAAGCAAAAATTTCAATGTACCGGTGCTTGCAGGTGAATTCTCACCCTGCCGTGGAACTGCAACATGGGAATATATATTGAAGCTTTTCAACGAGAATTTATATAACTGGCAAACATGGACTTACAAAGGACACTGTGCCGAAGGACAAACAAGTCAGTGGTTTATGATGGGGTCGGATGACCCCGATATCGTTGTTGATATAAATAATGATTCTATCGAGGAAATCGAACGCAAATGGTCATCTGTCAGAACTGAGCTTTGTTGTAAACCGATGAACGACCATGCTTTGCTTTCAGAATACGCCAAAGCTTTTTCAGAGGTAGATAATGAATAATATAAAATATTTATTGGGTATTGACGGGGGAGGAACAAAAACGGAGTTTCTGCTTACCGATTTAAACGGAAATGAAATCAGAAGGCTTTTTCTCGGCGGATCCAACCCGAATAACCAAGGCATTGAAAACACTTTTGCCGTTCTCGGTGAAGGCATCAAAAAAATATGTGACGGCATAGATAACGGTGAAACATCTGTTTTTGCAGGTGTGGCAGGCAGTAAAACGGGAAACAATCAGGCACTCATCCGTGATTTTCTTTTGTGCTTCGGTTTTGCCGAATGTGACTGCGGAAGTGACATCGATCTTGCTCTTGAGGTTGCATTAAAAGGTGAAGACGGAACGGCGATAATATTGGGAACAGGCATTGTCGCTTATGCACGTTCGGGTAATGAGCTTTACCGTACGGGCGGACACGGTTATATGATTGATAAGGGTGGAAGCGGATTTCATTTTGGCTCCGACGTATTAAATTCCGCTTTTGAATTTATTGAAGGCAGAGGCGGAAGCGAAATAATTCTGAAGCTTGTTGAAAATAAACTCGACAAAAAGCTTGAAGAGTCGGTTGCCGATATATATAACGGCGGTGCATCATATGTCGCATCTTTTGCGCCTGTTGTTTTTGAAGCGTATAATCTCGGCGACTTTACGGCAAAAGAAATTATTGACCGTAATTGTCTGGAAGCTGCAAAAATCATCAACGGTGCAACGAAAAAGACAAACGGTAAAATTGTAATTTGCGGAGGTCTGAGCAAACAGGAAAAGATATTGAAATCTTTTCTTGTAAACTATATTGAAAATGATACTCCGCTTGTTTTCTCAGACGAACCGATGGTAAACGGTGCTGTTACTCTTGCGGAAAGGTTGTGTGAAAATGCTTAAAACCGAAATGAGAAATCCGGATACATACGGCATTGATAAGATGTCAACCCTTGAAATGCTTGAAATAATCAACAGAGAAAATGCCAAGGTAACTCTTGCGGTTGAATCTGCTCTGCCTCAGATTGCCGATGCCTGTGACACTGCTGCGGATGCGATAAAATCGGGCGGCAGGATTTTTTACATCGGCAGCGGAACTTCGGGTAGACTTGCTGTTTGCGATGCGGCGGAGTGTCCGCCAACGTTCGGTGTACCTTATGAGCTTTTTAACGGCATTATTGCAGGCGGTGAAAGCTGTATGTTCAGGGCTGCTGAGAATGCGGAAGACAATCCCGAAGCAGGCATTGAAGATTTGAAAAAAAGGGATTTCTCTGACAAGGATATTCTGATAGGTATATCCGCTTCGGGTTCGGCGGCATATGTCATTTCTGCCGTGAATTATGCGAAAAGCATCGGTGCAAAAACTTTTTCAATCACAAACAATCCGGATACCGAACTCGGAAAAGCTGCAGATGTTGATATCTGTGCCGATACAGGTCCGGAGGTTATAACGGGTTCAACAAGAATGAAAGCCGGAACGGCTCAAAAAATCATTCTTAATATGATTTCAACAGCATCAATGGTTAAGTGCGGCTGTGTTTACGAAAACATGATGATTAATCTCAGACCCACAAACAAGAAGCTCCGAAGAAGAATGATTGGTATAGTTACGGAAATACTCGGCTGCACATTTGAAAAAGCCGAAGAACTTCTTGAAAACAACAATTGGTGCATCCGTTCCGCAGTTGAATAATAGAAAACCGACAAACCTCGTCATTGAGATTTGCCGGTGATTTTTATTTGAGCTTCAAGCCGTAAACAAGCGTTGTTTCCTTTGTTTCAATCAGTTTAAAACCGTATTTTTCATAGAATTTTATTGCATTGTAATTCTTATGCCAGACAGTAAACATAACACCTTTTATGTTCTTTTGTCTGAGATTATCGCAGAGTGCATCCATCAATTTCCTGCCAAGCCCTTTGTGCTGATGTTCGGGCAGAATGTCGATGTGAAGATGTGCAGGATAATCCTCTTTGTATTTTTCCTGTGATTCGATTGCGCGAAGTGCCGATTTTCTGCGTCGGAATTCCCATTTTTTGATTTTGGGATAATAATTGTTTAAATATGTTTCTTTGAATTTATCAAAATTTTCCGTCGATATTATATAACCGATTGCTTTATCGCTTTTATCCGCAGCAACGAAACAGTTATCAGGTTCATTTTCGATATAATAATCGCAGTAAACGGCAAGAGCAAAATTTATTCCTCGTTTTGAACTCTTGCAGGGACCGTCACTGTTAAGGCATACAAAACGAACATTTTCTTTATCTTTGTTTTCGTATTGTCTTATTATCATTTTTATCACTTCCGGAAACGAGTTTATCATTAAACATCACAAAAATCAAGTCTCAAAATCTGATGAATTGATAATTGTAAAACGGAATAAAATGATGTATTATAATATAAGGAGGGATTCATATGAACCGTAAATCAGATCCCGAAGCTGTTTTTGAAAACAATTTTGGGAATATCGGATATAAAATTAAAATAGTTTATGAAAATTCGAAACGTGTATCATACTGCGAAAAGTCACATAGAGTAACAGACGAAAAATACATACTTTCCGTTTCCGGAAATGAAGCCGTGATATCATGCTCATGTGAAAAAGGTGCATTCCGTGCTCTTTGTGACCTTGCAAGACGTATTGATGAAAACACCGTTGCTGACGGAGAATATATATGCTCTCCTTCTTTTGCCGTAAGAGGATACATTGAAGGCTTTTACGGAAATCCGTGGAGTCACGAAAACCGTAAATCCGTAATGAAGCTTATGGCAAAAAACAGAATGAACACCGTATATCATGCACCGAAGGACGATTTATACCACCGTGAGAAATGGCGTGATAATTATCCCGAAGATGAACTTTTAAAGCTGAAAGAACTTGTTGATGCAGCCTCGGATTATTATATGGATTTTTATTGGTGCATTGCGCCCGGACTATCAATGAAATATTCCGATGATGCCGAATTCGATACACTTATGAGCAAAACAAAGCAGCTTTATTCAATCGGTATACGTTGTTTCGGCTTACTTCTTGACGATATTGATGAAGAACTTGCATTTGATGATGACAAAGCTGTTTTCGGTGAAACAGTCAATGCACATATCGGACTGATAAACAGATATTATTCGGCATTGAAAGAAATCGATTCATCAATACGCCTTACCGTTTGTCCTACTCTTTATCACGGAAAGGGCAATGAATATTATATTTCAAAGCTCGGGCAAAATATACCGACGCTTGTTTCCGTTTTCTGGACAGGCAGAGACATCTGTTCCCGTGAATTGACAAGTCGAGAAGCTGTCAGGTTTATTGAAAACACACATCATAAACCAATTTATTGGGACAATTATCCCGTAAATGACTGTTCGATGTTCAACGAAATGCATATTTCACCGATTATCGGACGTGATTCCGATTTATACAAATATTCTGACGGCATAATTTCAAACTGTATGGAATATGCGGAGTGCTCAAAAATTCCTCTTATAACTTTTGCCGATTACCTCTGGGACAGTGAAAATTATAATCCGCAGAAGTCGTGGGAAGGTGCGATAAAGCAGGTTGTCGGTAAAGATAACGCTGACAGTTTTATTTTATTTGCCGATCATCTTTATACTTCATGCCTCAAGGATGCAAATTCAAGACGTATGTACGAAGCATTTGATGAGATAGAATGTGCATTCAAATCGGGAGACAGCAAAAAAGGCTTTACTCTTGCAGGGGAATATCTTGCCGGAATAAACAAGTGTTGCGAATATCTCAAACAAGATTTGCCGATTTGCCGTGAACTCGAAAAATGGTCAAAGAAATATTTTATTTTGTGTGATATTTTTAACAAGATATTTGAATTTATAAAAACAAAGGATGACGGACTGATTGAAGATTTGATGCTGCTTATCGGAAAATATGAAGCAATGCCTGCGAGAATTTCAAACGATATCAACATCCGTGCAGAGCTTGAAAGCTTAAAATATAAATTAAAGGAGATGTAAAAATGGCAGTAGTTATCAGATGGATTTCTGCAATAATGGCGGTGATTGTGGGCTTGCCGACTCTTTTGGGTGCGGTATTTCAGAGCCTTACAAAAATCGGTTATGATGAAAGACCTGTTGCAGCAATCGAAGAGAATTTTCTTGAAGGAAATGCAAAGTTCATTGACGAAGCAACGTCTGACTGTTGGTCAGCCGGTTTCGCACGCAGAGTATTGACTCCAGATGACATCGATGAAACAAGATATTTCCTCGGAGGATATCTTAAATTCCCTGCACAGGAAGCCACGGGTGTTATTGATGATTTGTGCGTAAGGGTTGTTGTGCTTGATGATAATTCGGGCAGAGGAGCCGCAGCGTTTGCCTGGATTGATGCTGTCGGTTTTATGAATGCCGACATTAAGGAAATACGCGAAAAACTCAGCGATATTACGGGATACGGCAAGCTTATCAGCATTGATGTAGGCTCAACGCATAATCACAGTGCAATCGACACCCAGGGTCTATGGGGAAATATTCCGAAAAGCGGAAGAAATCAGGGATATATTGATTCAGTTATTCAGAAAACTGCCGATGCAATAAGAGAAGCGTATAACAACAGAAGCCGCGGTGAGCTTTATTATTCATCAAAAGAGTGTCCTGAGCTTTTCTATGACGGAAGAGACCCTTATTCAATCGATGAAAAAATACATCTTTTCCGTTTTGTTCCCGATGACAGAACAAAGAAAGAAATTTACATCACCAATTTCGGTGCACACCCCGTCAATCTCGGTTGGAGCAACACAGAAATATCCGGAGACTATCCGTATTATATTGAAAAGAATGTGACCGCCGGAAAAAATGCGGATTTCATCTTCATTCAGGGTGTTATCGGCGGAGCAATCCACGCAGATATGGGTGTTGATAACGGTATACCCGAAGAGCTTTCATCGTTTGAAAAAACAAAAGAATACGGCAGAATAGTTGCGGAGGTTCTTTATGAGCTTGCGGAAAAAGGCGAAGCCGTTGAACCCATTCTGAATGTCAGACACGCACAGATAGATTTTGAGGTCAATAATTTTGTGTTCCTTCTTGCCGAAAGTGCAGACCTTTGCAACGTCAAGGCATTTAAAGAAGACGGTAAGGTTTATCTTACAAGTGAAATCGGTTACATCGAAATAGGCAAAAACATAAAGATTATCGAGGCTCCGGGCGAAGCTCTTCCCGAGCTTGTTTACGGCGGCTTCTATTCTGCTGAAGAAGCTTTCAACGGTACCGAATATCCCTATGACGGAATTGCGACCTGCTTTGATGAGACTGATGAAGTTCTTGTATTCGGTCTCTGTAACGATGCGGTGGGATACATTGTTCCCGATAACGATTACAGCTCATCGGGCGATGAAGGTCACTATGAAGAAACCGTTTCAACAGGTTCAAAGAGTGGCACTGCATTCTCGAAAGCTTTCTTTGATTTATTAAAAGCATGGGGGTAATCTGAATGGAAATACTGCGTTTTCTGAAACTCCCCGACCTGGTCAGAGGATTAATTTCGGGTTTGCTTTCTCTGATAATTCTGTTTGTTCCGAATTCAACCTATACTACAATTGAAGAAACTTCAGGCTATATGCTCAAAGGTGATGAAGCTTTCTTATATAATGGTGAAAAATGGACTGTCGGCTTTGCCAAAGAGGTTCTCACCCCCGATGATATAACGGAAGAAACATACTATATTGCAGGCTATAACACTAACAATCCCGCAAAATCCGTGCTTGATGATATGTATGCAAAAGCTGTTTATCTTGATGATAACAGCGGCAGGGGAGGAGTTATTGTTTGTGCGATTGACTGCGTGGGAATCAGCCGCAAGGATATAAATGATATCAGAAAGCTTGTTATTGAAAGCGGTAAAATTCCTGATGTCAAATCAATCAATATCTGTGCAACACATACCCATTCCGCTATAGATACACAGGGTCTTTGGGGCAAAAACTTCCTCTCTGACGGTAAAAACGAGGAGTTTATGAATTCTCTCAAAGAAAAGACGGCAAATGCTGTTATTTCAGCATATTTAAACCGAAAAGACGGTGAGCTTTATTTCGGGTCAGCTGAAACCGAAGGAATTTTAATTGATACCAGATCTCCCGATGACTTCGATGCAACATTGACAAGAATCCGTTTTGACCCTTCAGACGGCAGTGACGATACATTTATTGTCAATCTTGCCTGCCACGCTGAATGTCTCGGTGCAAGAACAACCGTTGTCAGTGCAGATTTCCCTGCATATATGGAAAAAGAAATTGTTGAGCAAACCGGCGGTGCAAACGTTGTTTTCATAAACGGAGCTATCGGAGGACTTATAACTTGCGAAAAGCTTGATGAAGTTCTTCGTAATTTTGAGCTTGGTCTTGAATATGTTAAGGAATTCGGAAAAGACGTAGGCGAAGTTGTTATGAGCGTTAATAACGAAGTTGTCCTTGAACCTGCGGTCAATATCAAAACCGAAGCAATAGAAGTTCCTTGCAGCAACACCGCTTTGATACTTGTCCGTCTGCTTGGCGTGCTCAACAATGATATTGCAAAAGATAATGACGGAAATATTTCAATCATATCCGAAGTTTCATATATGGAGCTTGGAAATAAACAGATAGGTGTTTATATGATTCCGGGCGAACTTTCACCTGAGCTTGAAAGCGGTAATTTCTTATCCGCTGAAGAATCGGCAAACGGCACCGGGGTTGATTATAAATCACTTTCTGAAATGTCACGCTGTGAACATAACTTTGTTCTCGGTCTTTGCAATGATGAGCTTGGTTATATTATTCCCGAAAACGATTTTTATCTTCACGAATGGCTGCCTTATTTCAACAATGCCGTTGATGACTCGGGAAGAGAGCATTATGAGGAAACAAATTCGCTCGGTCCCGATGCCGCAGGAACAATTCTTGAAGCAATGGATAATCTGATAAGCTCGGTCGGATAACATAATAATGAATCCCTTATGAATCACCGTAATGTTCATAAGGGATTATTTATCGGTAAATATACCAATTTTTTGAATATAACCGCCATTCATCAACTTTTTGCTGATGTTCCGATATAAACTTTTCAGCATCAAAATCGGGTCTGAGAATATCGTCGGTACCGATAAGCTTTGTTATTGACGGCTCAATTTCAAATTCATTATGCGTTTTTCTGATTGCATCAAGCAGTCTTATACCTGCTGCAAACGGAGAAAATGCTTCTCTGTCTGTAACATGAAGCTGAATGCCGTGACAGAAGCAATCCTTATAATCGGAAAAAGATGGAGTAAACGAACATTCCCGAAGTATAACGCCTTCCTGCTTCCTGACTTTTTCAATAATCGTTCTGCTGTCAAGCCAGGGAGCACCTATCATTTCAAACGGTCTGGTTGTGCCTCTGCCCTCGGACAGGTTTGTGTCCTCAAAAATACAAGTTCCGATATAAACGAATGCCGTATCAACTGTGGGCATATTCGGCGAAGGCTGAATGAAAACAAGATCGGTATCATCATAAAACATATCTCTTTTCCAGCCGTCCATCGGTATGACTGTCAGGTTACAGCCGATGTTTTCCGTTTCATTTATCATAAGAGCAAACTCACCGATGGTAAGTCCGCAACGGGTCGGTGTCGGAAATCTGCCGACAAATGAAGAAAACTTTCTTTCAAGAAGTGTTCCTTCAGCTTTGATTCCGCCTAAAGGATTCGGTCTGTCAAGAACAACAAACTTTATGCTGTGTTTTGCACAAAGCTTCATTGCATCCGTCATAGTGTATAAATAGGTATAAAACCTTGCACCTGCATCCTGAATATCAAATATCAATGTATCAAGAGATGAAAGTGCCTTTTCGCTCTCTGATATATCGTCTCCGAACAGGCTGTAAACAGGCAGTCCTGTTTTCTTATCGGTATATGAAGCGACATTTTCTCCTGCCTGCACATTTCCTCTTATACCGTGTTCGGGTCCGAAAAGAGCAATAAGATTGCATTTGTCCGTAAGCATATCCGCAGTTGAAGAAAGGTTGCGGAGAACACCCGTATGATTGGTGATTAATCCGCATTTTCCTTGAAAATCAAATCCGTCACGGGCTATAACATCTGCACCGGAAAGAACCTTTTGTTTCAGTGTTTTCATACAGCATCTTCCCTCAATATCCGAAATTATGAAAAACAGTTTTTAATTATTTTACATCAATATTTTTAAATTTGCAATTATAAAAAATAATTTCCGAATATCATTGCGAAAAACATCTTACTGTCTTTTACCGTGCTGACGCCGGTATTGTTTTTCAAATGAGAAATTTATTGTTAATTAAAGTTGTATTTTGCTGCTTTTATGTTATAATTAGCAGGATAAATTTGTAATTTTAAAAAGAGGAAAGCATATGTCTGAACAAAAAACAAATATGGTCACTGACCTGACAAAAGGCAGTGTCACAAAGCTGCTTCTTAAATTTGCGTTCCCGTTGTTCGTTTCAAACGCACTGCAGGCTGTATATAATATTGTTGATATGATTGTTGTCGGACAGTATATCGGCGGAGACGGAATGTCAGCCGTTTCTATCGGCGGCGATGTTCTTCATCTGCTGACCTTCGTTGCTATGGGATTCTCGTCTGCAGGTCAGGTGATCATCTCACAGGATGTAGGTGCGCGACGTATGGACGCTGTCCGGAAAACAATAGGCACCATGTTTACATTTCTTCTCGGTATATCGGTTTTAATTTCCGTAGGTTGTTATTTTATCCGTAATTCAATGCTTGATTTACTCAACACTCCGGCTGAATCCTATGCGTATACAATGGATTATACAGTTACCTGTATTTTCGGATTGTTCTTTATTTACGGATACAATATTATAAGTGCGATTCTTCGCGGTATGGGTGACAGCCGACGACCGTTTGTTTTCATTGCGATTGCTGCGGTGGTCAATATGGTGCTCGATCTGTGGTTTATTGCGGGATTGAAAATGGAGGTTTTCGGTGCAGCGCTGGCAACTGTAATATCACAGGGTTTAAGCTTTGTTATCGCTCTGATATATTTATATATAAACAGAGACAGCTTCGGATTTGATTTCAGACCCGCCTCATTCAGAATTGATTCTCAGGCATTCGGGAAGCTGGTGGCACTCGGCGTGCCTATGGCAATTCAATCAGCTGCAATCAATCTTTCCAAGATTGTTCTTACATCATGGATTAATCTTTACGGCGTTGTATATTCGGCACTCTCGGGACTCTACAACAAAATCAACATGATGATCGGCATAGTTTCCCAGTCTTTCACAACTGCCGGCAGCACAATGGTAGGTCAGAGTCTCGGAGCAAAAAAATATGAGCGTGTACCTAAAATTATGAAAGTTGTTTTGTATTGCAGTGTTATTATCTCAACGGTTCTTGCAGCAGCGTTGTTTTTCTTCTCCGGGCCTATTTTCAGAATGTTCACGAGTGACGGGGATGTGCTTGCGGTTGCATCCGTAGTTGTTCTTCCTGCAATTCTGAATATGTACGGTTCTGCAACCCGTTCAGTCAGCTTTTCCCTTATGAACGGTTCGGGCAATGCTAAACTTAACTTTGCGGTTGCTGTAATTGACGGAATGATAAGCCGCATCGGTATATCGGCATTGCTTGGCTTTGCAGCAGGAATGGGCTGCCGCGGATTCTGGTACGGCGATGCACTGGCAGGCTTTATGCCAATGGTTATCGGGCTTATTTTCTTTGTATCCGGCAGATGGAAAAAGGATAAAACGGAGTAATACGGCATCAATCACTAATCCTTCGCTACTTCGGTTTACTCAATTAAATGGCTTGTCATGGTTTTATATTATTTATTAAATTCTTAACTTGAATTATTATGTTTCATATGATATTATCAAATCATAACAGAATCGGGAGTGTGCAGAATGAAGAGTAAAATCAAAGAACTGTTTTGCTGGTCTTTTCCGAATGCAACGAAAGACATCGGCGATTATTCCAACAAAGAACGAAATATTTATCTTACGGGTATGTTCGGTCAGAATGTTATCTATTCCATAATCGGTTCCGTGCTTCAGGTGTTCTATACCGATATTCTTATCATACCCACAACTGCCGTAAGTTTAATTATGGGTATTTCAAGAATATGGGACGGCATTAACGATATAATTATGGGTACTGTTGTTGATAAAACCCATACTCGTTGGGGTAAGTGCAGACCTTATCTTAAGTTTGTTCCCATTCCGATTGCAATAACAACAATTTTGTTGTTCCTGCCCATAAACAGTCTTCCTCTCGGCGTTAAAATTGCGTATATTATTCTTACATTTCTTCTTTGGGAAACACTTTATACTCTCGGCGACATTCCTCTTTGGGGCGTTACATCTCTTATGACACCCGATGAACAAAAGCGTGCAAAGCTTATATCCGCCGCGAGAACGATATCAAGTGTCGGAAGTATTGTTGTAGTCGGTTTCTATCCGATTAAAGATGCACTCGGTGCAATTGATCTCGGTTTGTTTGCCAATACAGGTAAGGCAAACTCTGATCTTGCGTATTTTTCTGAACCTCAGGGTTATCTGCTTGCTGTTATTGCAATTGCAATGTTCGGTGGTATTCTTTTCCGTCTTCCTTTTGCGTTCATCCGTGAAAGAATTTCTCAGGCTCCCAAAGAAAAAGATACGGGATTTGTTGAAAACATCAGACTTATGTGGGAAAACAAACTTTTCCTTCGTGCTATTGCGGCAACCATCCTCGGCTGCACAAAAACCATACTCATGACTGCAGGCATCTATTTCTGCAAATGGGTGCTCGGCAACGGCGGCAGCGAAACACTCTGGCTCATAAAGCTTGGAGGACCTTTCCTTGTCGGTATGATTATAGCAATGAATATCAGCACATCCGTTGCCAAGAAATTCGGCAAAAAGAGAGTTTATCTCTGGACATCTTATCTCAACGCAATTCCTTACATACTCATTTTCATTGTCGGATATCAGCATATTCTGTTCCTTGGAATCATGCTTTTTATCGCAGGCTTCCTGACAGGCTTCTCATCAGTTTACAACACAACGATGATTGCAGACAGCATCGATTATATGGAGCATAAAACGGGAAAGAGAAACGACGGTGTTTTCTTCTCGGGCGTAAACTTTACTTCAAAACTTACAGCGGCGATTACCGCAATTGTAACCAACCTTATTTTCTCAACGGTAAATTATACGGAAACCATTAACACTCTTACGGAAAATATAGCTAACGCGTCTGCACAAGGTCTCGATTATTCATTGAATTTTGCCTCAGCTTACCCCGAAATAACTTCAGCAATGCTCGTTCTTATTACATTTGTTCCTGCTGCAGGCTGTGTGCTTCAGGCATTGCCCATCCACGGCTATTTCCTTGATGAAAAACAGCATGCAAAAATCCTTGAAGAGCTTGAAGATATTAGGGCAAAAAATGCTGAATGAAACGAATGAATCACTTTTAAAGTGAAGTCGTATACCGGATTTCTTTCTGATTATCCGGGCGAACATTCAGTTTTTTGATAAGATTTTAAAAAACATAAACCGCTTCATCAGTTGCAGACGGCAATCGATAAAGCGGTTTTGTTTTTATTTGTGATTCTTTATATAATGCTTGTAGAATTTAACGCAATGTGCAACCTCGGAAACTCCTATGCTTTCGTTTGCTGCATGCATTGCGGCAAGCTGCTCATTGCTCATTTTGATCGGACAGAAACGCAGACAGTTATCAGCGATTTCTTCATAATGACGGCAGTCGGTACCGCCTGTCATAAGATAGGGGATTACTCCTGCATCGGGATAGCATTCGTTAAGACATTTTTTGAGATATCCGAATTCTTCGCCGTTGTGGTCAACGCAGTTTGAAGCGTTTCTCGCATGAATGATTTCAAATTCAAGGTCATATTTGTCGGCATATTTCTTGAGAACCGCCAGTGACTGTTCGACATTCTGATGAGGTGATGTACGAAGGTTGCATACAACATATGCCTCGGAAGGAATAACATTAGGAGTATGCGAACCTTCTGCCATTGTACAGCAAAAAGTTGTTTTTACAAATGCATTGCACATGGGTGAAACCATGGGAAGAACTTTTGTGAGCAAACCCTTGAACAGCCACATATTGCCAAGCACCATGCGGAGAGGGAATCCGAGCAACGGTGCAGCCCGGTCAAGCATTGCATATACCGGACCTGAAATTTCCGCTTTGAACGGCTTATCTTTTTCTATATCTGCAACAAATTTTGAAAGACGTGCAAGAGGAGTATTGCTTTTGGGTGTTGATGAATGGCCGCCTTTGCCTTTTGCAATAATTTTAAGATCAATATAACCTTTTTCTAGAACACCGATTGCGGCACACCAGCCTGCCATTGTGGGAAGAGCATCCTTGAGAATTGCTCCGCCTTCGTCCATTGCAACATCAAGGTGAACACCTTTTGATTTAAGATAATTTACAAGCTTGGGAGCACCGTCTCCTGAAATTTCTTCGTCAACTGCGGTTGCAAGATAAATGTCACAGGGAGGAACAAATCCTTCTTCAAGCAGTTCTTCGATAGCCTGAAATTCGGAGAAAACAGTTGATTTGCAGTCCATCGAACCTCTGCCATGGATGTTTCCGCCCGATATTTCGCCCGAAAACGGGTCTTTTTCCCAGTTGGGTTCATCAGCAGTAACAACATCCTGATGTCCCATGAGAAGAATACCGTTTCTTTTTGAATCTTTTCCTGCCCAACGGAAAAGGAGGTTTCCGTCAATTTCCGTGCATTCAAGCTTTGAAAATACAAGAGGAAAATTATTTTTCATTACTTCATGAAGCTTGTAGAACTGAGAAAGATCAGTGTTTCCTCTGAGTGATATTGTAGGAACTTTAATCATTTCCGAAAGCTTTTCCGCATAATCTTCAGCTTCTTTTTCAGTCGGATTGATAGCGGGTTTGCTGTTGTTTGGTTTTGCTTTGATAATTACGGCTTTAATTGCCGCCGCTGCAAGCAAAAGAAGGAAAACTGCAACGATAACAAGCAATGCAATGCCTAAATATTTCATTAAAATCATATCCTTTCGACATTATTTAATGTATTATATCATTATGATTTGAATAAGTAAATAAAAATTTAATCATAATTCATGAATTTTGATTTCTTGACACGGTATTATTTTAAGTGATATAATCGGAATGTAAAATTTATGAAGGAGAAAAATAATGTCTGTAAAAATTATCGCAACCGATCTTGACGGTACTCTCATGTCGCCTGACCATCTTACCGTCAGCGAAAGAACAAAAAATGCATTATTTAAAGCACATGAAAAAGGAATAAAAATTGCGATTGCAACAGGAAGAGCTCTTAAATTTACCGAAGGTGTAACAAAGCAGATTCCGTTTGTTGATTACGTTATATGCTCAAACGGTGCAAATGTTTATGACAGAAAGGCAGAAAAATTCATATATTCCAATCTTATTTCTGAGGAATTAACCGCAGAAACATTGAATAGAATCAAAAATATGCCTGTATATTATAATGTATATATTAACGGTGAAAACTATGTTCAGAACGGTGCCGAAAAGTTCTTTGAGAATTCCGGATTACCGAAAGAGTTTCTTGATGAATTTGCGTCAAAGATAATTGTGTGTGATGACATCATCGAATCCGTTAAAGGCTGCGGTGCAGAACTGATAGATATTTTTTACCGTGATGCAGAAACAGGAAAAGCGGTTTTTGATTTCGTTGAAGGCAAAGATTTATTTATTACTTCTTCACTGGCAGGGGTTGTTTCGCTGAATGCACCGGGTGCTGATAAAGGAACGGCACTCAAAGGTCTTTGTGACATTATGGGATTTACCGCAGACGAGGCCATGTCGTTCGGCGATGCTTCAAATGATGCAACCATGCTTGAGTATGCGTATTATTCGTTCGCAATGGCAAACGGCGATGAAATATGTAAATCCAAGGCGAGATTTTCCGCACCCTCAAATGCTGATGACGGTGTTGCACAAATGATTGAAGAATATGCTTTTTAAGGAGAATAATATGGATATCAATAAAATTCTTGCCCATTGCGACCATACTTTGCTCGCTGTTGATGCAAAATGGGAAGATATAAAACAAATTTGTGATGACGGAATGAAATATAAGACTGCCAGTGTGTGTATTCCTGCGTCGTATGTCAGACAGGCATCGGAATATGTCTGCGGTAAGCTTGCGATTTGTACCGTAATCGGTTTCCCGAACGGCTATTTGACAACCGCTGTAAAGGCGTTCGAAGCAAAGAATGCTGTTGAAAACGGTGCCGATGAAATCGATATGGTGATAAACGTCGGTTGGCTTAAAGACGGCAGATACGATGATTTATTAGATGAAATCAAAGCAGTTAAAGATGCTTGTAACGGCAAGATTCTGAAGGTCATAATCGAAACCTGTCTGCTTACCGATGAAGAAAAAATTGAAATGTGCCGAATCGTAACCGAATCGGGTGCTGATTTCATCAAAACTTCAACAGGATTTTCAAAGGGCGGTGCAACAAGGGAAGATATAGCCCTTTTTGCAAAGCATATCGGTAAGAATGTAAAAATGAAAGCTGCAGGCGGAATCCGTACATTTGAGGATGCCGAGGATTATATTAATCTCGGTTGTGAACGTCTCGGTACAAGTGCTATAGTAAAACTCGCGAAGAATCAAGAGGTTTCAGGTTATTAAGGAGGATTTATTATGAGTAAATTACCCACACCCCATATCGCTGCAACCGAAAAGGATGCATTCGCCAAAACCGTTCTTATGCCGGGTGATCCGCTGAGAGCAAAATACATTTCCGAGAATTTTCTTGAAAACGCTGTGCTTGTAAATAATACCAGAGGCGTTCAGGGTTACACGGGGTATTATAAAGGCAAAAAAGTGTCTGTTATGGCATCTGGAATGGGTATGCCTTCTATCGGAATATATTCATACGAGCTTTTTAATTTTTATGATGTTGAAACAATAATCAGAGTCGGTTCAGCAGGTGCTATAAATCCCGTACTTCATCTTCGCGATGTTGTTTTCGGTATGGGTGCCTGCACTAACTCATCATATTCAAAGCAATATAATCTCCCCGGTGATTATGCACCGATTGCAGACTACGGAACACTCAGAAAAGCCGTTGAAGTTGCTGAAAATCTCGGCGTTAAAGCTTATATCGGAAATCTTCTTTCATCGGATACATTTTATGATGATTCATCAAGTCTTTCCGAATGGCAGAAAATGGGTGTTCTTGCAGTTGAAATGGAATCGGCTGCTCTCTATATGAATGCTGCAAGATCGGGCAAAAAAGCCCTTGCGATATGTACGATTTCCGATTGTCCGTTAACCGGTGGAGAAGAATGTACCGCACTTGAAAGAGAGCAGACATTCAATAAAATGATTGAAATTGCTCTGGAGGCTGCAGAATGAACAATTCCGTTCTGATTTCAAAGGCTGTTGAAGCAAGAAAGAATTCTTATTCGCCTTACTCGGGATTTTCGGTCGGTGCAGCGGTTCTTTGCGATGACGGAAGCGTATACACAGGATGTAATATCGAAAATTCGGCTTTTTCGCCTACAATTTGTGCTGAAAGGACAGCGATTTTCAAAGCTGTCTCGGAAGGTAAAAGCAAGTTTGTTAAAATTGCAGTTGTCGGCGGAGACTCGGCAAATGAATATCCTGTTAATTATTGTCCGCCATGCGGTGTGTGCCGTCAGGTTATGAGAGAATTCTGTGACGGAGATTTTGAAGTATTAATCGCAAAATCATGTGATGATTATAAAACCATGAAATTATCTGAGCTTTTACCCGAATCTTTTGATAAACGTGAGGTTTAATATGGATTTTATTGATATTATCCGAAAAAAGCGTAACGGTTTAGAATTGACAAAAGAAGAAACGGAATATTTTGCTTTTTCCGCTGCGGATGAATCGGTGCCCGATTATCAGCTTTCCGCATTGCTTATGGCGATATGTCTGAACGGACTCTCAGAGAAGGAAACGCTCGATCTGACCGATGCAATGGCTCGTTCGGGGGATATTGCGGACTTAAGCGGAATTGACGGAATCAAAGCAGATAAGCATTCAACAGGCGGTGTAGGGGACAAAACAACATTGATTGTTGCTCCGATTGTTGCATCTCTCGGAGTGAAAATCGCCAAAATGAGTGGCAGAGGTCTCGGTCATACGGGCGGTACTGTCGATAAACTTGAGTCTGTTCCCGGATTCCGCACATCTCTTTCATCCGATGAGTTTATTTCAATTGTGAATGAATGCGGACTGTGCGTAACGGGTCAGTCGGGTAAACTTTGTCCTGCCGATAAAAAATTATATGCTTTGCGTGATGTTACCGCAACGGTTGATAACATTTCACTTATCGCTTCAAGCATCATGAGCAAAAAGATTTCAGGCGGTGCAGACTGCATCGTTCTCGATGTTAAATGCGGCAGCGGTGCCTTCATGAAAGATAAAGAATCGGCTGTTGCTTTAGCGGAAGAAATGGTTAAAATCGGCAGGGGAGCAGGCAAGAAAACTGCAGCGTTGATTACCGATATGGACACCCCTCTCGGTTATAATATCGGTAACTCGCTTGAAATAATCGAAGCTATCAATACACTTAAAGGCAACGGTCCTGAAGATTTAACGGAAGTTTCGCTGCTTCTTGCCGCAAAAATCCTGCAGCTTGCAGGTAAAGGAAGTTTTGAGGAATGCAAAGCTCTTGCCCGGTCCCGAATTACGGATGGTACGGCTCTTTCCAAGCTTGCTGAAATGATTAAACTGCAAGGCGGAGATGAATCTTATATATATAATGTATCGAAATTCAAAAAATCGGATGTTGTGTATGAAGTCAAATCGTCTCAAAGCGGATACATCTGTAAGATGGATACTGAAAAAATCGGTTCTGTTTGTGTAAAACTCGGTGCCGGCAGACTCAGAAAAGATGATGAAATAGATTCTTCTGCCGGAATTGTTCTGTGTAAAAAGACGGGTGATTACTGTGAAATCGGTGATACACTTGCTTATTTATATTGTAACAATATTGATTTTATATCCGATGCTGAAAGACAGTTTATTTCATCTTTGATGTTTGATTGCAATAAACCGGAAGATAAACCTGTTCTTATAGATATTGTTGAGTAAAAGTGCACAAAAAATTATCTGTATTTTTGACTTGCCAATTATGGCAGATTTATGCTATAATGCATTGAATAATAAATGATAGGAGATATTATTATGGGAAAATTAAATCAGATTGATAAAGCTGCCGAAAGCAAAGGTTCACTTCTTGTAACCATCTGGCAGTTTGTAAAGTTTATTGTTGTAAGTCTTCTTGCAATGATTGTTCAGTTTGTTCTTCTCAACACACTTAACCTCATTCCCGCAATCAAAGAACTTT
Source organism: Acutalibacteraceae bacterium (assembly GCA_045542715.1). Taxonomy (GTDB): domain Bacteria; phylum Bacillota; class Clostridia; order Oscillospirales; family Acutalibacteraceae; genus CAG-177. Next base: position 34,570 of record JAZQLN010000061.1, on the reverse strand, counting down.
ATACTCAGCCTTTTGAATGGTGGGTATTCATCTATCCCGTTGCAGTCGGCGGCCTCGGCTATTTCATCGTAAGCAATGTTGCAAACATTATCGCTCAGATAGTCGCTTTCTTTGTTAACAAGGAAAAGACATTTAACTCCGGTGCAAATGTTGCCGTTGCACTTCCTATTTACATAATTTTCACAATCGGTCTTATTCTTTTCTCTGCATGGCTTAACCCCACATTCAAAGAACTTTGCATCGGCTGGGGTCTTGAAGAAACAGCTGCAAAGAATATTGCAACAATGGTTTGCTCAGCTCTTCAGTTTTTCCTTTATTTCCCCGTTGACAAGATTCTTTTCCATAAGAAGAAAGAAGAAAAGGCTGAATAATCATATTATTGTGAATTATGACGGTGTGATTTGTTTCACACCGTCTTTTTATATCAATATTTTGTTAAATTTTATTTTTTTACTATTGCAAAACACAATATGTTGTGTTATTATTATCGTACACACCAAAAATAATGTGTTTTTAGGAATTTGATGATTTATGAACATTCAAGGATTTCAAAAGTTAACATTGCTTGATTATCCCGGTAAAATGGCTTGTACGGTTTTTACCGCAGGCTGTAATCTCCGATGTCCGTTTTGCCATAACGCAAGGCTTGTTATTGACCCCGAAAAAGAAACGGAATTTTCCGAAGATGAGATACTTAAGTATCTTGAAAAAAGAGCAGGCATTCTTGACGGAGTTGCCATAACAGGCGGAGAACCTCTTCTTCAGTCGGATATTGATGTCTTTATTAAAAAAATCCGTAAGCTCGGATATTCCGTTAAGCTTGACACAAACGGCACTTTTCCCGATAAGCTCAAAGATCTTGTTAACAGAGGTCTTGTTGATTATGTGGCAATGGATATAAAGAATAATCCGAATTTATATCCCGAAACTGTCGGCATCAGCGGATTCACCCTTGAAAAAATCAACGAGAGTATTGCATTCCTTCTTGAAGGTAATGTCGATTATGAATTCAGAACAACCGTTGTCCGTGAATTGCACAGCATATTCGGAATCGATGCAATCGGAAAAATGATAAAAGGTGCAAAAAGACATTATATTCAAGCGTTCAGAGATTCGGGTGAATTGATCGGATTTGACCTTAATCCTGTTTCAAAAGAAGAAATGGAACAGATGAAAACATTAATGGAAAAATATGTTGATTACTGTGAAATCAGAGGTATATAAAATTATCACCAAATAAAACAATTTAAATAGTGCATTTTTAACAAACTTGTGTTTCGGTGCACAATATGTTGTTAAATCCATTGACAGTGACACAATAATTTGTTATTATTCTATTCGCTGTGCATTTATCTTGTTGATAAAATATTCAAATATATAATTCTCGAAAGGAAAGTGTGGTCATGTATCAGGTAATTAAAAGAGACGGAAAAGTTGCTGATTTTGATGTTGCTAAAATCTGCGAAGCCATCAAAAAAGCATTTGAGTCTCAGGAAAAACAGTATCATCCTTCAACTATTGATTTCCTCGCTCTCAAAGTAACCGCTGACTTTGAACCCAAAATCAAGGATTCACTTGTTGCTGTTGAGGATATTCAGGACAGTGTTGAGCAGGTTCTTATCCAGGCAGGTTATGCGGATATTGCAAAGGCATATATTCTCTACCGCAGACAGCGTGAGAAACTCCGCAACCTTAAATCAACAATTCTCGATTATAAAGAGCTTGTTAACAGCTATGTTAACGTAACAGACTGGCGTGTTAAAGAGAATTCAACCGTAACCTATTCCGTAGGCGGTCTTATTCTCAGCAACTCCGGTGCGATTACCGCTAACTACTGGCTTTCAGAGATTTATGATGACGAGGTTGCAAATGCACACAGAAACGCTGATATTCACATTCATGACCTTTCCATGCTTACAGGCTACTGTGCAGGCTGGTCTCTCAAGCAGCTTATCCAGGAAGGTCTCGGTGGTGTAACAGGTAAAATCACATCCGCACCCGCAAGCCATCTTGCAACTCTTTGCAATCAGATGGTAAACTTCCTCGGCATTATGCAGAATGAGTGGGCCGGTGCACAGGCATTCTCATCATTTGACACATATCTTGCTCCTTTCGTAAAAGTTGATAACCTCACATATGACCAGGTCAGAAAGTGCATTGAATCCTTCGTGTTCGGTGTTAATACACCCAGCCGTTGGGGTACTCAGGCACCTTTCTCAAACATTACACTTGACTGGACAGTTCCCGCTGACCTTGCAGAGCAGAATGCAATTGTCGGCGGCAAAGAAATGGATTTCAAATATAAAGACTGCAAAGCCGAAATGGATATGATAAACAAGGCTTTCATCGAAATTATGATTGAGGGCGATGCTAACGGCAGAGGCTTCCAGTATCCCATTCCCACATATTCAATCACAAGAGATTTTGACTGGTCAGAAACAGAGAACAACAAGCTTCTCTTCGAAATGACTTCAAAATACGGCACACCTTATTTCACAAACTATGTCAACAGCGATATGGAGCCCAGCGATGTTCGTTCAATGTGCTGCCGTCTACGTCTTGACCTTCGTGAACTCCGCAAGAAAAGCGGCGGTTTCTTCGGCAGCGGTGAAAGCACAGGTTCGGTAGGTGTTGTTACAATCAACCTTCCCAGAATTGCATATCTTGCAGAAAATGAAGCAGATTTCTACAAGAGACTCGATAAGATGATGGATATTGCAGCACGTTCACTCAGCGTTAAGCGTAAAATCATCACTAAGCTTCTTAACGAAGGTCTTTATCCTTACACAAAGCGTTATCTCGGAACATTTGCAAACCACTTCTCAACCATCGGTCTTGTCGGCATGAACGAAGTAGGTCTTAATGCAAACTGGCTCAGAGCCAACATGACAAACGAAAAGACTCAGCAGTTTGCAAAGGATGTTCTTAACCATATGAGAGAGCGCCTTTCCGATTATCAGGAAATGTACGGCGACCTCTATAACCTTGAAGCAACTCCTGCAGAATCAACATCATACCGTCTTGCAAAGCACGATGTAACCCGTTATCCCGGCATCATCACCGCATCAGACGGCACACCTTATTACACAAACAGCTCACATCTTCCCGTTGGTTATACAGAAGATGTATTTGAAGCTCTTGATATGCAGGATGAACTCCATACTCTTTATACATCAGGTACCGTTTTCCATGCATTCCTCGGTGAAAAGCTTCCTGACTGGAAGGCTGCAGCAAATCTTGTAAGAAAGATTTCCGAAAACTACAGACTTCCTTATTATTCAATTTCTCCCACATATTCCGTATGTAAAGATCACGGATATATTGCAGGTGAACATTTCGAATGTCCCGAATGCGGTCAGAATGCGGAAGTATACAGCCGTATCACCGGTTATTACAGACCTGTTCAGAACTGGAACGACGGCAAGACTCAGGAATATAAAGAGCGTAAGGTTTATAACATGAACAGCTCAGATATTTCCAAGCACGGTACAGTTAAAACTGTTGCAAAGGCTGAAGTTGAAGAAACAAAGGGCTGCTCACTCGAAGACGGACTTTACCTCTTCAAAACAAGCACTTGCCCCAACTGCAAGATAGCTCTTTCACTTCTCGGCAAGGCTGATATCTCCGTTAACGAGGTAATGGCTTATGAAAATGAAGCTCTTGCAATTGAGCTTGGTGTAAGACAGGCTCCCACTCTTGTTGTTGTTTCAAACGGAGAAACAGTCAAGTATTCGGGTGTTTCCGAAATCAAGAAATTTATTGAAGCTGCAAAAGGTGCGGCAATCTGAAATCCTTAAGGAATGAATCATATGTATGATATTATCGTAATCGGCGCAGGACCTGCGGGACTTACAGCTGCGCTTTATGCTCTGCGTGCAGATAAATCAGTTCTTGTGCTTGAAAAAGGCACATTCGGCGGACAGATTACCTATTCTCCTCTGATTGAGAATTATCCGGGTTACGCCCAAATGAGTGGAAACGAATTTGCGGAGAAGCTCATTGACCAGGTGCTTTCTCAAGGTGCGGAGATAGAAATGGAAACCGTAACTGCCATCCGAGATAACGGTGCAACCAAAACGGTTGTGACGGAAGACGGTGAATTTGAGTCAAAGGCTGTTATTATCGCAACAGGTGTTAAGCACAGACAAATCGGATTGCCTAATGAAAATGAACTTGTCGGAGAAGGCATCTCCTATTGTGCTGTATGCGACGGTGCATTTTTCAAAGATCAGACGGTTGCTGTTCTTGGCGGAGGCAACTCTGCATTACAGGAAGCTGTTCTTCTTTCCGAAGGCTGCAAAAAGGTTTACGTTATCCAGAATCTTGATTATTTCACAGGCGAAGCACGTCTTGTTGAAAAACTTAAGAGCAAGGATAATGTTGAGTTCATCATGGGAACGGTTATTTCTGCTCTCAACGGTGAAAAATCTCTTGAAAGCCTTAGTCTTCGTAAAGAATCTGACGGTTCTGAAAATATTCTTGCTGTAGACGGTCTTTTTGTTGCTATCGGACTTATTCCCAATAATTCGGCATTTGCTGAAACAGCAGGTCTCGACGAATGGGGTTATATCGATTCAGACGAAAGATGTTTAACCAAAACCGAAGGCGTTTTTGTTGCGGGTGACTGCCGTAAAAAGCAGATAAGACAAATCACAACAGCAACAGCTGACGGTTCGGTTGCAGCTCTTGCCGCTTGCAGATATATTGATTCCATGTGATTTATATAATATAGGCTGTCCTTTCGGACGGCCTTTTTTTATAATATTTTTCACAAGTTATCGATATAATTAAATATAGGGGGGCTCTGAATGAAAACAAACATAAAAATCGGCATTGTCGGAATAATCTCAATAATATTGGCTGTTCTTGCAGTGTCTTATATAATTGGAGATTCCGTGCAGGTTATTATCGATCCCGGTCACGGAGGAGATGACCCGGGTGCTGTATATAACGGAAGAAATGAAAAAGACGACAATCTGAGAATAGCACTTTTGGTAAAAGATAAACTTGATGATATGGGGATATCAGCCGAACTGACAAGAAAATCCGATAAATTTATTTCGCTCGAAAAAAGATGTAAGATTGCAAATTCAAGAAAAGCAGAGTTGTTTGTATCCCTTCACAGAAACAGTGCCGAAAATGCAAACGGAGTTGAAATATGGATAAAAGATGATTCACCTCAAAAAGATTCGGAACTTGCCGAGAATATTCTTGAAATGCTTGACAATGCAGGTATATCATTGAACAGGGGAGTAAAAGCGGGATACGCAAGGGAAGACGGACAGAATTATTATATAAACACGCATACTGATATGCCGAGCTGTCTTGTTGAAATTGGTTTTATAAACAATGAAACCGATAATAAATTATTTGATGAAAATATTGACGAATACGCACAGTCGATTGCAGAAGGAATTAACAAAAGCTTGAATTAAAATATAATTCTGTGTATAATATTATCGGTGATTATATGAAATTTAAATACAGTTCTTTTTCTGTCTGGCTGAAATGTTTAACTGTTTTTTTACTGACCGTTTTCGTTTTGGTCTGTATAATTTATCTGTGTAACGGGTCGGTTGACTATGATATCTCATTGAAAAGAAGCATAGTCAAATCTTTTGTATTTTATATCGGTTTTGTTTCGGTGTGTGTTGTTGAAGAATCAAGAAAATATGTTGAGCTGTTCGACACTTACATTCGTTTTAACTCATTCAGATTCAAAAAAATCAGGCTTAATAAAAATTCTTCTGAATTTGCTGTCAGATATGAGGATATATACAGTGTTGAAGCTGTGAAAATACCATTAATAGGTTTATGGGCTGTTAAAATCGGGGCAAAGAATTTACCTGAAAAGATAAGACTTTCACGAAACTTCCGCCGAGAAAATTTAATGTATACCGAAATTTTAAAGCGTGTTAAAGAAAGCAATCCCGATGTATACATTGATGAAAAACTAAATAGATATCTTGATAAATGATTAAAAGCAGGGCTGTGACCCTGCTTTTTAAACTTCTTTTTTTATTTTTTCGATTATCCTTTTTTCGAGCCTTGATATGTAACTTTGTGAAATTCCGAGCTTGTCAGCAACCTCTTTCTGAGTATATTCTCTGCCTCCGCCGATTCCGAAACGCATCGTCATTATCATCCGTTCTCTTTTTCCGAGAGATGCAACCGCTTTATACAGTCTGCTTCTTTCATCATCCTCTTCAATATCTTTATAAACTTCGTCAGGTTCGCTTCCAAGGATATCGGAAAGAAGCAATTCGTTTCCGTCCCAGTCAACATTCAACGGCTCATAATATGATACTTCGGTTTTTGCGGGATTGGTTTTTCGGAGAAACATCAGTATTTCATTTTCGATACATCGTGATGCATAGGTTGCAAGTTTAATGTTTTTGGATATCCTGAATGTGTTGACAGCTTTGATAAGTCCTAGAGTTCCGATTGAAATCAAGTCCTCAATAGGTATACCTGTGTTTTCGAATTTCTTTGCAATGTAAACAACAAGTCTCAGATTATGTACTATAAGCTCCTCTCTTGCTTCTGCATCTCCTTCTTCATGTTTTTTAAGACAAGCCAGTTCTTTTTCATTCGTAAGAGGAGGCGGGAGCGTATCGGGACCGTTTATATAATCAACTTCAACCTCAAACAGCTTCAGTTTGATTTTTGTTATAATTCCCGTAAGCAGTTTTTTAATTTTTATCATTATTCATTCTCCTCTCAGATGTTGGTTTTGTAATCTTATTGTCAATCAAATCAAAAAAAGGCATTCCGATCAGTGCAGAAAATCCGCCCGATATAATTTTATTTTCCGTAACGGCTATGTAAACTTTTTCAACATCAAATTCTTGGTCATATATACTGATTGTTACTTTATCAGCCATAAATGCCGGCAATGCACCGCCGTTTCTGATAGTTGAATAGGGGATAAGCCTGAAATTCTTCATGTCGGAAACATCATAATTTTCCAATATTTTTTTAAATAAAGAATACTCTGCGATAATAACGGGCCTGCCAGAAAAGCAGTCTGTCAGAGTGTTGCCTGAATCAAACAAAGCTTTACTTTTCACAGATAAATTTTCATAAAATATTTCTATGTCATATATACATTTTTCAGGTGTTTTGCTGCGTGTGAATTTTGATATGATTTCAATAGATATATAGCATATTAACGATATAACCGTTAATGTAAGAATGTTAAGATCAAAATAAACTATTCCGTTTTTATATATTGATGCATTCGGTAAAAGCATTGTGTTTATTGCCAACATTATTCCGGCAAAGATAAAATTTGACAGAAAAAATGCTCCGAAGCATTTGAAAAATGATTTTAATGATTTGATTTCAAACCCGATTATAACAAGCAAAGACAGTGAAGAAATCTTTATTATTATGTTCAGAAACGGGGTTATGTTTTCAATAAAAATTATCAGCGAAAATATACCGCCCACAAACGATGAGAGAAGAAATCTTGATGTTTTATGTTCACATTTTATTATGGCGGCACTTGACCTTAGCAGAAAATAATTTACAATGATATTTATTACTATCAGAATGTCGGCGTATATTACGGTATTCAGCTAAATCACCTCTGTTATGCTTAAAATTATAAATCAATACCGCAATATAATTTGTCGTTTCGGGTAATTACTTTCGAACTTTCCTATTGAATATTAAGCAAAAGATGTATATAATGTTTTTAGATTAAAGGAGGAATTGAAAAATGAAAGGTTATCTTTTTGATACTCATGTTCACACAAAGGAATCAAGCTCATGCGGACGTGTTTCCGCAGCAGAAATTGTTGAAAGATATAAAAAGCTAGGTTATGACGGAATAATTATTACCGACCACGTCAGCAAATCACAATTCAGCAAATACGGTTCAACATACGGGGAACAGGCTTTAAGACACCTTGAAGGATATAAAACGGCAAAAGCTCTTGAAACAGAAGGTTTCAAGGTGATTTACGGCATGGAAATCCGTTTTCTGGAAAATGATAATGACTATCTGCTTTACGGATTTGATGAAGATTTTGTTTTCAGCAGAGATCTGACTGAATATGAAACTCTCGAAGATTTCAGACCCGTTGTTGTAGAAAACAACCTTATTATTTTCCAGGCTCATCCATTCAGATGCAATATGACTGTTATTGACCAATCACTTATAGACGGAGTTGAGGTTTACAACGGTCACGGTGACCACAATTCAAGCAATGATATTGCATATCATTGGGCACAGAAATATTCACACAGAATGCTTTCGGGTTCCGATTTTCACGGGAATGATACAATGGAACCGGGCGGAGTATATTTTGAAGAATGTCCCGAAAATTCAAAGGATGTTGCAAGACTTCTCAGGGAAGGAAAGTATTCACTCAAAATCTTTACAAAATAATTAAGTGCGGCAATGCCGCACTTCGGCTTGTCGAAAAACTTGTTTTCCGGCAAGGTGTGGCTGTTGAGAAAGGAAGCTGAATGGCGTTTTCTTCGACCGATGGCGTACAAAGATACGTCGATGGGAGAAAAAACGTCAAATAAACGAAACAAGTTGATTTTTCGGGACATCGGGTCGAAGTCCCCTGCAAATTAATCGGCGGGATGCGGTCATCCCGCCCTACTTTTTATTTTCGTTTATGTTTCAGCGACTTTATTGACAGTCAAAGAGGATGTTCTTCGGAACATCCTCATTTTTTATCTCAATATCCCTGAAATTCTGCTTATTTCTTCCTCTGTCAGTCCTATAAAACGGAAATAGCCGATAATTCCGCCGAATTCCGACTCAAAATAATCAAGAATACGGTGCATAACCTCGGGGTCGGAATAGAATTTTGCAGGATTCTTTTCCCAAATAATTCCCGTATCCGCCTCAATTTCACGCTCGTAGGCAGGCTTGAAATATGTGAACGACACCTGATAATCCGCAACTATGTCCTCTCTGCACACCCCTGCCGCACTCAGCAGCATCGCCGCAAGCAGTCCCGTTCTGTCCTTGCCGGCAAAACAATGGAAAAGAAACGGCTCGGTAAGATTTGAAATCAGCCTCAGCACACGGGCATAGTTTTCTTTATATTCAGCAAGGCTCAGAATATACATTGCACAGATATCGGTGCATTTCTTTGCAAAAACCGGGTTGGTTTCAAGCAGAGAAATGTGATGATATTCATAATCGGGCAGGGCTTCAAAAACATCCGGAATATCAGCCTTTTCGCTGTTTCCGCGAAGGTCAATAACGGTTTTTATTCCGAATTTTTCAAGAGTTTTCATATCCTCTGCAGTCGGGTCTTTCAGAATTCCGCACCTGAGCACCCTGCCGTATTCGGTAACTCCGCCGTCAGCCGTCGGGTATCCGCCAAGGTCACGGCAGTTAACAATATTTTCGGTTATATATCTTCGTTGCATAGCTTTCTCCGTTGGCTGTTAAATCAATATAATTAAAAAACCCACTTCTGATGAAGTGGGTTATGGAGCGGATGACGAGGCTCGAACTCGCTACCTCCACCTTGGCAAGGTGGCGCTCTACCAGATGAGCTACATCCGCAACTGCAAGAGGGATTATATCAAATTGTTTCGCATTTGTCAATAGGTATTTCAATATTTTTTTGCCCCTTTTCTTTAAAAAAATTCAAAAAACTATTTATTTGTTTTAAATAAACTGCTATAATAAATTAAATATGGGTTGAAATTCAGCCGAAAAGTGAAATGAGGAAAAACTATGTATAACATTCTTATATGCGACGACGAAGCCGATATCCGTTCTGCTCTGCGTATTTATCTCACAAACGAGGAATACACAATCTTTGAAGCCGAAAACGGCAAGCAGGCTCTTGAGCTTATTGAAAGCGAAAACATCCACCTGCTTCTCATGGACATCATGATGCCCGTTATGGACGGTATCCGTGCCCTTGCCAAGCTCCGTGAATCAGACAACAACATTCCCGTTATTCTGCTCACCGCCAAAAGCCAGGATACCGACAAAATCCTCGGCCTCAATGCAGGCGCAGATGACTACATAACAAAGCCCTTCAACCCCATCGAGGTTATTGCAAGAGTCAAGTCGCAGCTCCGCAGATATATGCGTTTCGGCGGCAACAATGACAGTGCGGAAAAATCCTCGGTGCTCCGCAACGGCGGTCTTGAGCTTGACGACAGCTCAAAAACCTTCTTCCGTGACGGCGAGCAGATAAGCCTCACTCCCACGGAAATGCAGCTTCTCAAGTTCTTCATGGAAAATCTCGATAAAGTTTTCTCTCCCAAGGATATCTACCGCAAGGTCTGGGGTGACGATCCCCTCGGCGCGGAAAACACCGTTACCGTTCACATCCGCCACCTTCGCGAAAAAATCGAAATCAACCCTGCCCGTCCCGACTACCTCAAGGTAATCTGGGGCCACGGCTACAAAATGGAAAAGAAATAAAATCACCTGTCAAGGAGTGATATAAATGAAGAAAAAACGTTTTTCTTCCCTGACCGATACCTCTGCAATGGTTGTTCTTCTTTTCTGCCTGACAATCGTTGCGGTCGGCTGTATCCTCGGCATATCCTATCTTGTTGAATACGGCTTTTACACCGACGGCGACTACGGTCAGACCGCAAAAAGCGTTGCCGTTCAGATTTATTCAATTGACGATGCCGAAATGGCAAAGGATTTCCACAACTGCCGTGCCGAAGGCAATCACAACAATCCCCGTCTCAAGTGGTACAAGGAAAAATTCTCTCCGCAGAATTCAAACTTCGTGTTCCTTATCACGGATAAAAACGGCAGTTTCAGAGGCTCAAGCACCGAAGGCACAGGCTATTCGTTTGAATCTATCAAAGAAAAATCCGAATACACGGGAAAAATTCCTTTCTATTCGCTGGATGACAACGGCAATCCGGATATGTTCCTGCTCAATTATGCGGTTGTCAGCGAGGAGGACATGGTTGCAAACGATAAATACAGCCAGGCTTTCCGCTGGATTGATATAGCAAACTCGCTTAAATATTTCATATTCTTTGTTCTGTTTGTTTCAATCCTCATTATCATAATTCTTCTTTCGATTATTACAATCAACGCAGGCAGCATTGATGAAGAAACAGGCGAAATCGTTCCCGGTGCAGTTGAAAAAATCCCTCTGGACGTTCTCACTCTGTGCCTTATTTCTCTGTTTGCACTGGCATGGGTCATCATCAGCCTGACCTCCGCGGCAGACGTTGATATGGTTCTCAATAACTTTGTTGTTATGATTACCTGCGTTGTTGCGGTTTTTGTTATCATGACCTATCTCAGCACCCTCTCCGTAAGAGTGAAGATGGGTAAGTTCTACAAAAATTCCGTAATCTATATGGCTTACCGCAAATTCAAGCGTAAAACGCCCCGTAAGATAAGAAGAAAGTTCTCCGAAATCTCCGTATTCAGAAAGCTTATTATCGGAATTATCTGCTTCTTCCTCATGGAAGCCGCAATCCTTATCGGCATTTCCTATCTCGGAATTCTTAAGCCGGACCCCGTACGCCCCGATAATATCCTGCTCACGTTTATCATCGTCTGGGGTATAACAAGGCTTGTTATCATCCCGATTTTTGCCATGATTGCAATTAACCTCCACTATGTCAAGGAGGAGGGTGAAAGAATTGCAGAGGGCATCATGGGTGACAGCGTTGCGGACAAGCTTTCGATTTCCAGCATCCGTGCACACGGCAAAAATCTTGACCTCATCAAAAAGGAAATCAACCGTGCAATGGAGCAGGAGCTCAAGAGCGAAAAACTCAAGAGCGAGCTGATAACCAATGTTTCGCACGACCTCAAAACTCCCCTGACATCCATCAAAAACTATGTTGACTTCCTCCAGCGTGACGATATCACCGAGGAACAACGCAGGGAATACACCAAGACCATCGCAAAGCATACCGATAAACTCTCCATGCTTCTGAGCAATCTCCTTGAAGCTTCGCAGATTTCATCGGGCAACGTGGAAGTCAATCTCGAAAAAACGAGCCTCAATATCATGCTTCAGCAGTCACTTGAAGAATTCTCAATCAAATTCATGCAGAGCGACCTTCTTCCCAGAATCGATATGCCCGAAGATGATATATATGTTATGGGCGACGGTCAGTGGCTGTGGAGAATATTCTCAAATCTCCTCAACAACGCCTGCAAATATGCAGCACCCGACACGGATATTGAAATCACTCTGAAAAAAGAAAACGGCAAAGCTTCCGTTGAATTCTCAAACATTTCAAATGCCGAGCTTAATGTTGAGGGTGATGAGCTGTTTGAGCGTTTTGTCAGAGGTGACAGCTCAAGACACACCGAAGGCAACGGTCTCGGTCTCTCAATCGCAAAGAGCCTTGTTGAGCTTCAGGGCGGTGCAATGAATATCGCCGTTTTGGGAGATAAATTCTCCGCAATAATTATTTTTGATTCAATCGACTGATATGGAGTTACCTATGCTTAAAAAATTTATTTCCGCCGCAATGGTATTATCGCTTTCATTGGGGCTGTGTGCCTGCCGTCAGATTGACGATGAGACACTTGATTCAACAATTTCTTCAACTCACGGCGTAACAACAACTCAGGCATCGGAAATTGCCGAAACAACAGAATCCGTTACGTCTGAAGAAATAACAACAACCGATGCTGTTGTCACAACCTCGGAAACAACAACTCAGACAACAGCCCCGGCTCCGACCGCAACCGAAGCTTCAACAACCGCAAAACCCGTTACAACCACAAAAAAGCCGACCACAACCGCAAAGCCGACCACAACCAAACCCTCAACAACTGCGGCTTCAACTGCGGCGTTGACAACAACAAAGCCGTCAACAACCTCCGCTTATACCTACATCGAATATGACCGCAAAGAAGAGAAAAACGAAAATGTTGAGCTTAAATACGGTGTTTTTGTCAGCAGAGTAATAACCACCTATTATGAAAGGCTTGAAGACGGCTCAGAGGTTGTTATCGAAACAAGAGTTTCTGAGGTTTTCACACGTATGGGCTATTCGGCGGCATATGCCGACCTTCTGCCTGCAGTTAAGGAAAACATGGAAAAATATTCCGATATGATAAGCAGGGTGCTGGAAATCGTCAACGGTTATCGTGCCGAAAAGGGCATCGCTCCCCTTAAAATCAACGAAAATCTCATGAATTCCGCAGGTGCCAGAGCTGAAGAAATCGCATGGTCCGGAGTGCATTCCCATACCCGCCCCACTTTCCAGAAATGGAATTCCGTTATTAAAGAAGCCGGAATCACAACCGGCAATGCAGGCGAAAACATCGGTTGGGGTTATGCCTCCGCTGAGGATGTCTGCCTTGCATGGAAGAATTCTCCCACACATTACGAAAACATCATGAATCCCGATTTCACTGAAACAGGCATCGGAATTGCCGCTGACCCCGATGTTAACGGCAAGCTTTGCTGGGCACAGCATTTCTGGAAGCCTAAGGGTGAATAAAATGACAGGTATAATTATTTTAGATAAGCCAAAAGGTATAACCTCATTCGGTGCCGTCGCAAGAGTACGCAGACTATGCAGCGAGAAGAAATGCGGGCATACGGGCACTCTCGACCCCATGGCAACGGGTGTTATGACCGTTATGCTGGGCAATACAACCCGATTCATCGAGCTTCTGCCGAGCCACGATAAGGCATATACCGCCTCATTCCGCCTCGGCACGGTTACGGATACCCTTGATATCACGGGTAACGTGCTCGAAACACGCAGGGTTGACTCCACGGCTGAGCAGGTAAGGGAAGCTCTTAAAAGCTTTGAAGGCGAAATCAACCAGCTTCCGCCGATGTATTCCGCAGTGTCCGTTAACGGTCAGAGGCTCTATGACCTTGCGCGGCAAGGCATCGAGGTTGAGCGTAAGCCCCGTCAGGTTACGGTTTACTCAATCGAAATGCTTTCTGCAGACGAAGATAACGGCGAATATTCAATTGCCGTTGAGTGCTCATCGGGCACATATATACGCACAATTATCGCCGACCTTGGTGAAATGCTCGGATGCGGTGCGGTGCTGACCGACCTTCGCCGCACAAAGGCTAACGGTTTCTCAATCGGAAATGCCGTTACCCTTGAAGAGCTTGAAAACGCGGTAAACAACGGAAATATCGGGTCTGTGCTTATTCCCGTTGACCGTGCACTGGAGGATTACCCCGTCATAAAAGTCTCTGCCGCGCAGGCAAAAAGATTTTCAAACGGCGGTGAGCTTGACCTGCAAAGGCTGAAATATCCCCGTATGCTCGGTCTTTTCAGAATCTATGACCCCGAAAATAATTTCATCGGTCTCGGCGAAATCGGCACAGGTGACAGCCTGAGCGTAAAAAGAGTTTATAAAGGTGAGTAAAATGAGAAAATTCAGAATCGGCAACCCCTATGAGAGCGTTGCTTCCCTAATCGGAATTGAAGAAAACCACTACAAAACCAATCTGCACACCCATTCCACCTACAGCGACGCCAATGACACCATGACCGACATGATTAACGCCGCTTATGACCTTGATTTTGATATTCTTGCCATGACGGAGCACGGTGTGCACGGCAAGGAGTGGGATAAAGACCCCAAAACAGTGCCTCTTTTCCTTTTCCAGAATCTCTGGCACGGCAAAAGAAGCCATCCCACAACCGAGCACTACAGAGCACTGCTTGACGGCACATACAAAACCGCAGAGGGTAAACGTACAAAGAAAAGAGGAATACAGTGCGTAAAAGACGGCATCGAAGCCAATATGCTTGTGCTTGTGCTCAACCATGTCAACGGATTTTTCACCGATGACAAGCTTGAGGGTGTCTGCGGCAAGGAAAACAACTATGAAACCCCCATCCGCATCATCGAGGAAAGCGGCGGAATTTCCCATATAAACCACCCCACCGACTGGCTCAGAGCAAAAAAAGACCCCGACTGTGCTAAAGTCGGAGAAAACATAGCATTCTTTGCCGATCTTTTCAGAAGATATAAATCCTGCGTGGGCATGGAAGTGCTCAATATGTACGACATTCCCAACCGCAGTGACAGAATTCTCTGGGATGAGCTTCTTCAGGTGCTCATTCCCGAGGGAGAGCGTACGGTATGGGGATTCAGCAACAGCGACGCACATCAGTGCGACCAGCTTGACACCGCATTCATGGATTTCATTCTGCCTGAATATTCCGAAAAGAATCTCCGCTTTGCAATGGAAAACGGCTGTTTCTTCTCTCAGGCACGATATGCCAAAAACGAACTTGGCGAGGACTTCAAGGGCATCGGCGATTTGCCCCGCGTGAACGGTCTCTGCGTTGACGACGACGCTGACACAATCACAATAAAGGGTGCAAACTGCAAGGCAATCGAATGGATTTCAAACGGTGAAATCATTCAGAGGGAAACTCTCGATAAAGACGGCGAAATCACCTCGACCATCCGCCTTGCCGACCACGGCGACAAAATCGGCTGTTACGTCAGGGCACAGCTTCTCGGAGACGGCGGTATCTGCCTCACTCAGCCGTTCACCTGTGATGACGGCGACCTTGCAAGATTCAGAAAAACCCTTCCCCCTCCCAAGAAAATCAGCAGATTCTTCAACACCCGTCTCGGTGTTCTGATTGACAGAAAAATTATCAACAAATAGCAAAAATCGGCTTGAGCAGGTTTTCAAAATCCCGACTCAAGCCGATTATTATTTATTCAGTTTTTGCTTGGGGAACATCTCTTGATTATTTATCAAATTCAAAGCGGCAAACATATGCCATTGCAGCTTTTTCTGCAGCCTTCTTTTCACAGTTTGCAAAGTAAACGTCTGCTGAGTTTGTTGAGCCTGCAACATAAATTGTGTCACCGCTTGAGCAGATTGCTCTTGCGTTATCGCTGAATGAACCGCCGAATGAATAGATGTTCTTTGTCTTGCCGTATTCGGTGATAGTGTAAACAAATGAATCGTAGTTGCCTCTGCCGGTAATCGCAAAGTCACGGTTTGAAGATGAGGTGTAACCCGAAACAGCGTAACCGCCGTCAACCTTTGTGATATCTGTAACGTAATCGTTTTCAAATCCGATAAGAGGAAGCACCCATCTTGTTACACCTGCGGCATCAAGCTTGATGATAATACCGTCGAATGTACCTGCAGCACCGCCGTTATAAATGCCCTTGAACGAATATTCATTTCCGCCTACGCCTGATGAATAGTTACCTGCGATAACACAGCCGCCGTCAGATGAAAGAGTGATGCTCTGGATGTTTGTTGCACCTGTGTCATAGAAGAGCTTCTTCCAGAGGAGATTGCCGCCGTTGCCGAGCTTCATAACAACCGCTGTTCTGCGTCCTGTTTTTGCACCTTCGAGGTCAGCAAATTCGCCGTCACCCGATGCGTTTGAAATAATGGCATAAATTTCGCCTGCGGAGTTAACTGCAAGGTCATCAACGCTGCAGTGCTTTGAGCCTGAAAGAGCCTGCTTCCATATAACGTTTCCGCTTGCATCATATCTGAAAACAAAAGCTTTTCTGAGCTGAGTTCCGATATTCTTGAGGTCGCTGTCTGTTGATTCTGATTTACCGCCTACAACAAAACCGCCGTCGCTCATGGGATATACGCTGTAGATAAGGTCTGTTGCGCTTCCGCCGAGAGCCTTTCTCCATACCTCTTCGCCCTTTGAGTTAAGCTTGATGATGACGCCTTCTGTTGTACCGCTGCACTTATATTCTGCAGGTGAGAAGAAATCAGTTGCCGATGTGTAGCCGACAACAATTATGCTTCCGTCGTTGAGAACTGCAACATCTTCAAATGTTACGGAATCGTTGCTGTCATAAAGCTTGTTCCACTGGAGCTTGCCCTTTTCGTTATATTTTACAACAATACCGCAGGTACCGTTCTGGCTTGCTTCGGGTCTTCTTCCCTCGGGAGAGAATGTTACGCCCGCAGCAACAGCACCGCCGTCTGAGGTTGCGGCAACGCTTGCAAACAAGTCATTGCTTGAACCGCCGAAGGTGTTAACCCACTTTGATGAAGCAAGAGGCATGGGCTTGGTTGTTCCCATGGTACTGCCTGCAACGTATGTGGGAGCAGTTGCGTATGTTGTATTGCCTGAGGGCTTTGTTGTTTTTGAAGTAACAACGGGATCTGTGGGTGCTGTGTGATGAGTTGTTGACTGCGATGAAGGAACAGTTACAATTGAAGTGTATGCAGAATTTGTTGTTCCGTTAACTGTGGGATTGATAACTGAGGGGCTGACAACCGATGTTCCCGTGGGAGTGATAACAACATTGCTCGAGGGAACCGTATTATTCTGAACAGGAGCTGTTGTTATGGGTTTGATAACCTGAACTTCACCTGTTGAAGGCTTTGTTACCGCAACCATGCCGTTATCGTTTGCAACCTTTGAGATTTCCTGATACTGTGAAGGTGTAACATTGCTGGGGTTAACAACCGATGCCTGATTCATAATCTGGCTGAATTCTTCGGGAGTTGCCTGAGTTGTGGGAACTTCGAATTCCTTGATAACCGTGTTGCCGCCTTCGTCCTTTTCGATGATAAGACCCTTATCGGCAGCAAGGTTTTCAACCTTCTGAATCTGTTCGGGAGTGAGAGTATTGAGATCACCGGAGAAATCCTTGGCTTCTTCGCCGAGAGCCTCATTGACGAGGTCTGCAAGCTCAACACTGTCAAGAACTACGGGTTCGTATGTACCGTTACCGACATACCACTGATTATCGGGAGAAAGTGCGGTTGTGGTGTTATCTGATGTTTTATCCTTAATGCTGCATGCTGCAAACATCGAAAGAACGAGCACCAGACACATTAAAACACACATTCCGGATGTAAATTTGTTTTTCATAGGATACTCCTCCTATTTTATTTAGGTATCACAATTTTATCATAAATCTAATGTAAAATCAACCGTTTTTGCCCCCGTACGATAAAAATTCATAGTTAATTAAAATTTGCATCTTCAAAAATAAATCCGTTTATATTATAATGTTTTTGAAATGAGGTGTACCCATGACAAAAAAAGAACGTGCTCTGCTTGCGGTTGAAGCACTTAAAAAGAAATATCCCGACAGCATATGCTCCCTTAATGCTGAAAATCCCCTGCAGCTGATTATTGCCACCAGACTTTCGGCGCAATGCACAGACGCAAGGGTTAATCTTGTTACTCCCGCTTTGTTTGAAAAATATAAAACCGTTGAGGACTTTGCGGCAGCCGACGTTGACGATGTGGCGGAGATTGTCCATTCCTGCGGATTTTTCAGGCAGAAAGCCAAGGATATTGTCGGAATGTGCAGGAAAATGATTGACGATTTCGGCGGAAATGTGCCCGATAATATCGATGACCTCACAAGCCTGCCCGGAGTCGGCAGAAAAACCGCAAACCTCATCATGGGCGATGTTTACGGCAAGCCTGCAGTTGTTGCCGACACCCATCTCATAAGAATATCCAACCTTCTCGGTCTCGTTGCAACAAAAGACCCGCTTAAGGTTGAAATGCAGCTTCGTGAAATCCTTCCTCCCGAAGAAAGCAACGATTTCTGCCATCGCTGTGTGCTTCACGGCAGAGACACCTGTATTTCCGGCAGACCAAAGTGCAGCGAATGCGAAATGAGAGATTTCTGTCCCTCAAAAAAATGATGTCATCAGAAAAATCACTCCGCTGACCGCCGCACCGCCGCAAGCTGCGGCACTTATGCTGAGAATAAAACGGAGTTTGTTTTTCTTAAGCCTTGCCGCAGGCGGCATACCCGCACTCTGAGCGATAATCGACGCTCTTTCACGCAAATCCCCCTCGCTGACGGCTGAATATTCGGGCTTTATGAAAAACAGCACCCTCTCGAAATATTCGCACTGAGTCTGAGTAATTTCAACAACCTGACGGTTGACTCCTTTTATC
Organism: Acutalibacteraceae bacterium; assembly: GCA_045542715.1. GTDB lineage: Bacteria > Bacillota > Clostridia > Oscillospirales > Acutalibacteraceae > CAG-177. The sequence goes on along the minus strand of JAZQLN010000061.1, from coordinate 15,730 downwards.
AAAAAAAGTTCCCCTTTCACGCTGATTTCCATGTTATTTTTGGCATAAAAGTCATGAATTATACCCACTGTCAATAAAGTCAAATATACTCCGTGTATACACACCTTTTCCACTTTTTGTGTGGAAAACTGTGTGGAAAAAGTGTATAACTCCTCTTGAAAACCCCGATTTTTCAAGGTTTTACCACGTGGATAACTTTATCATTCTTATTTAGAATATACTTTCGGTTGTGTAATCTTTACAAAATGTCAGCGTTTGTCGAAAAAATTATAGCAATTTTTTTCTTGTTCAAGGAATAATATTACATTTTGGAGAATATGAAAATGGCAGTAAAAAACACAGTAAAAATCAATAATTCCTGCTTCGATCTTGCCCGTACTCTTGACTGCGGGCAGGCTTTCCGATGGGTGCAGACGGGCGAAAACGAGTGGCACGGGGTTGCTTTTTCCAGACCCCTGACCCTCAGGCAAAATGGATGTGAAATTGAATTTATCGGCACATCGGAAGAGGATTTTGAGAAAATCTGGAAGCCTTATTTTGACCTTGACCGTGATTATTCCGCCGTCTGCGAAAGACTGAAATCGGACAGTCATCTCAAAAAAGCGGTTACGGAATGCAGCGGAATCAGGGTGCTCAGGCAGGAGCCATGGGAAGCGATCTGCTCCTTCATTATCTCCGCAAACAACAATATCCCCCGAATCAAGGGCATTATTGACCGCCTTTGCAGACTTCTCGGCGAGCACCTCGGCGGCGACGACTATGCCTTCCCCACTCCCGAAGCTGTTGCGGCGGCAGGGATTGAGGGTCTTGCACCGATAAGGTCAGGTTTCAGAGCGAAATATATCATCGATGCCGCTGAAAAAATTTCAAACGGTGAAATCGATTTTGAAAAAATATACTCATCTCCGCTTGATGACGGCAGAGATGAGCTGATAAAAATTAAGGGAGTGGGCGAAAAGGTTGCTCAATGTGCACTTCTCTACGGCTTTGGCAAGGTTGACGCATTCCCCGTTGACGTGTGGGTAAAACGCATTATGGCGGAGATGTATTCCGACGGTCTGCCCGAATGCACTCTCGGAGTCAGAGGAATCGCCCAGCAATATCTGTTCCATTGGAGAAGAATGCAGTAATAAATTCGTAATTATGAATGCGTAATTAAGGGTCGCTACGCTCCGATTGTAATAATTGCAGGGGACGGGTTTCCAGTCCCGTTTTCGCACAAACCAACTGTTTATTATCTTATATCCGCAATATTTATAACTTTCTTTTCCTCTTTTTCAGCAAATTCCTTGAATCTTACCGCACCGCCCGTTGTGTACTTTACATAAGTTACAACATAATCCGATTTATCTATCATCCATTTATTGCGTTTATTTATTGCAAATTTAGGCGGCGTATTTTCCAGACCGTCGGGATAAATTGTATCTAAATCATTTTCTGTTTTGTTTTGCTTTGTCGGCATATATGCAACAACCGTAAAACACTTGATATGAGGATAAAAACTTTTCAAATGTTTCAATTTGTTTTGAACCAATGCATCAAAAACACCGTTATTACCTACATAAAACAAGTTAACATTTTCGTTTTCAATTAAATCCACCAAAATCGAATTCAAAACAGGCTCTATATCATGTGTAATATTTCTGTGTCCAAAAAAAGTACAAGTCATAAAATCACCAACAGTTAAATAATTTAGTATACTTAAATCAAGTATACTTTCAACATTATACCACAAAACAATCTTAAAATATACTTAAATTAAGATTTTTTGTTGGTGATGTTTTATGAGAAACAAAAATAACAAACATTTGGGAATAGAGGTTGACCCTGAACTTCACGGAAAACTCCGCTATATTGCAAAATACGAAGGACGTTCCTCAAACGGACAAATTATCTATTTGATTCGCCAATGCATTCGTGAGTTTGAAGAGAAAAACGGTGAAATAAAATTAGAAGCCGAAGAATAATCAGATATAAATAAAAAACGGAGATGCCTGCAAGAGGTATCTCCGTTGGTTTTTATTTAAGGAAGCCCTGAATGATAACTTCCTCGGCTTCTTCTTCGTTCATGCCGAAGGTCATGAGCTTGATAAGCTGGTCGTTATTGATTCTGCCGATTGCCGCTTCGTGAACAATCTGTGCATCTGCCGAATTCGCGGTTATTGCAGGGATTGAGCTTACGGTTGCATCATCCATGATAATCGAGTCGCAGGTAACGTGTGCTCTGCACTTTGCGTTGCCGATTGCGTTGGGATGGAAAATCTGCTTTGAGTTATCCTTTGCAACGGAACGGGAAATAATCTGCGATGATGCATCCTCTCCGTCAAGATAAACCTCCATGTCGGAGCGTGCATACTGGTTGCCGTGAGTCAGCAGTCTTTCGGTCATAATGAGCCTTGCACCTGCCGCAAGATGTGCCTTTGTGTCACGCACGGTAGAGTCAACGCCCTTAATCTGCACCATTTCCATTTCACAGACCGAGCCTTCCTCCTGCTCAACAACAGTTACGGGATTGAGCACTCTTTCACCCTTGCCGTCACCGTCACCGTAATGCTTTTCAACATATTTTATCTTGGCGTTCTTGCCGATATGGAAGGTGTGAATGCCGTCATGCCGCGATTTTTCGTCGCCGCTGTTGTGAATTCCGCAGCCCGCAACAATCAGCACCTCCGCACCCTCACCGATATAAAAATCATTGTAAACAAGGTCGTCAACACCCGTTTCGGTTATGATAACGGGGATGTGCACGCTCTCGTTTTTGGTGTGGGGAGCAACGATGATGTCAATGCCGGGCTTGTCGTTTTTTGTAACAATTTCAATGTTTGCGGTTGAACGTCTGGAATAACCCTCACCGTTTTTTCTGATATTATAAGCACCTGCAGGAATTTCATGAAGGTCCGCAATGGATTCAAGTAATGCACTGTCTATTTTTTCCATTGTTTATTCCTCCTTTCCTCTGAAGCCGCAGTTTTCGTTGAATTCGCCCATGAGTCTGGGGAAAATCTCATCCTTGGGTCCGACTTCACGGATTTTACCGCCTGCGATAACAACCATTTCGTCGGCAAGCTGCATGATTCTCTCCTGGTGGGAAATAACGATAACGCTCTGATGGCTGCCCCTGCTCATTGCCTTGAAGCTTTCAACGAGCATCGAAAAACTCCACAGGTCAATACCCGCCTCGGGTTCATCAAAAATAGCAAGCCCGAGCTTGCGAGCCATAAGGGTTGCGATTTCAATTCTCTTTGCTTCGCCGCCCGAAAGAGAGTTGTCCATTTCACGGTTGAGATAATCCTTTGAGCAGAGACCCACGCTCGTGAGATATCCGCAGCATTCGTCAACGGGAAGCTCACTGCCTGCCGCAAGTGAAAGCAGACGGCGTACCGTCAGACCCTTGAAACGGGGAGGCTGCTGGAATGCGTAGCCTATGCCGAGCTTTGCCCTCTCGGTCACGGACATATTCGTGATATCAATATCATTATATAAAATTCTGCCGCTTGTGGGTTTTTCGATACCCATGATAAGACGGGCAAGAGTGGATTTTCCGCCGCCGTTGGGGCCTGTTATGACAGTGAAAGCTCCGTCAGGCACTTCAATGCTGACATTGTCAACAATCTCAAGCTCTTCGCCGTCAACATCCACTTTGAATGAAACATTTTCAAGCTTTAACATACATTTTCTCCATAAAAAATATTATCAGTTTATTATACAACAATTGTCGGATATTATCAATATTAATTTATCCCATTCTGAATTTTCTGTCCAGACTTCTGTACTGCACAGCCTGAGCAACATGATGGGCTTCGATATCCTTATCTCCTGCAAGGTCGGCTATCGTTCTTGACACTCTGAGGATTTTGTCGTAAGCACGAGCCGAAAAATCAAGATTATTGAACACCTTTTCGAGCAAATACATTGCATCTTTGGTCGGCTGACAGAATTCCTTGGTCTGTGCAGGAGTCATTTTGGCATTACAGCTCACACCCGAGCCTTCAAGCCTTTTCTGCTGAATTTTTCTTGCCGCGTTGACTCTTTTTCTGATTTCCGCCGAGCTTTCGGAGGGCACTCTGCTTGAAAGCTTTTCGAAATCAACGGGAGGCACTTCGATGTGAATATCGATTCTGTCGAGCATGGGACCCGAAATCTTCGAGATATATTTCATTGCCGCCTTTTCGGTGCATTTGCACTCTCTGGTGGGATGGCCGTAGTAACCGCAGGGGCACGGATTCATCGCCGCAACAACCATCGTTGAGCACGGATATGTGAACGATGCACTCGCACGGGAAATGGTTATTTTTCCGTCTTCAATCGGCTGACGGAGAACCTCCATTGCCGATTTATTGAATTCGGGAAGCTCGTCAAGGAACAAAACGCCGTTGTGTGAAAGTGATATCTCGCCGGGTCTGGGGATTGCTCCGCCGCCCGAAAGTCCTGCCGGTGAAACACTGTGATGCGGTGCTCTGAACGGTCTTTCACGGATAAGAGCAACCTCCTTGGGCAGATCGCCCGATATCGAATAAAGCTCCGTTGTCTGCAGACTTTCCTCAAAAGTCATGTCGGGAAGAATTGAGGGCAGCCGTTTTGCAAGCATACTCTTTCCCGAGCCGGGAGGTCCTATCATAAGTATATTATGTCCGCCTGCCGCCGCAATTTCAAGGGCATAGCGTGCTTCCTGCTGACCCATGACATCACGGAAATCGGGCATCGGCGGTCTTAAAGCATCGTCGAGCAGCGGGTCAAATCTGACGGGTTCAAGCTCTGTTTCTCCTCTCAAGAAATCCACAACCTGCTTCACATTTTCAACCGCATAAACATCAATCCCTGCTACAACCGAGCTTTCACGGGCATTATCCGCAGGCACAAAAACACGCTTAATTCCGTTCTTTTTAGCCCTTATGACCATGGGAAGAACTCCGTTGACATGGCGGACAAGTCCGTCAAGCGACAGCTCACCCACAAAGGCACAGTCATCGATATTGCAATGAAGCTGTTCGCCTGCCTTGAGAATTGCCATGAGAATGGGCAAATCATAAACAGGACCCTCTTTGCGGATATCCGCAGGGGAAAGGTTGATTGTAAGCCTGCTCTGAGGGAAGGAAAATCCGCTGTTTTTCATTGCGGAGCGAACTCTGTTTTTGGATTCGTTAACAGCGGTATCGGGCAGACCGACAAGGTCAATTCTCGGCAAACCCTGACCGTAGTCAACTTCAACGCCGACCATATAGCTGTCGATGCCGTAAAGACCCATGCTGTTAATTCGGGCAAACATTCAATCACTCCTTAGCAGATTTGATACAATAGTATCATATTTTACATAAAAAAACAATATATAATTCTTTATGATACAGTATCGGCTCTTTGTGACGCAGTATTTCGGCTCTTTGTGACGCAGTATTTCGGCTTTTATCTCCGTTTGCTGATGAGAAAAGCTGAAAGACAAGGAACAAGTGCGACGACGTACAAAAGTACTTCAAGCAATTGTGACGCAGTATTTCGGCTTTTATCACAGCAAAAAGCCAAAGGCATCGGTAAACCGATGCCCTTAGCTTTTTATAGAAGGATGTATGTTTGCCGAAAGAATCCCTCGCAGACTGCGGAATGTCTGCGGTTTCATCAGTCGGCGGAAGAAGTCCCGGTATTAGTCTTCGCCTGCTTCCTTGGCTGCCTTGAGCACTTCTTCGGGAACGGCTTCACCGTGTTTTACGAAGAAGATGCAGAGCATACTGAGGATAAACATAACGGGGCTGTATACAAACAGCGACATATATGTGCCTGAAAGCATACGAACGATACCGTAGATGATGGGTGATGCAATCTGTGCTGAGAATGTTGCTGTATAGTAGTAGCCGGTGAAGGTACCGACCTTATCGATACCGCCGATTTCGAGAACGAGGGGAAGTGTGTTAACGGTGATGAACATATTTGCAAATCCGCCGAGAATAAGAACTAGCCAGATGATTGCCATGCTTCTTGTTGCAACATAAAGAAGGAATGCTGCCATGAATACGGCAAGACCGAGAAGGATAGTCTTCTTTCTGCCGATTTTCTTGCCTATATAACCTGCAGGAATTGCGGCAACTGCAGAGCATACCGCAAACAGAGTTGTCATGATTGTTGCTTCTGCGGTTGTTTTGCCGAGAACTTCAGCTGCGAAAAGTGCAAAGAATGTTGTGATTGCGTTTGTGCCGCAGAAGAGGAAGAACAGACCGCCGAGCATAAAGATAAGGCTCTTTCTTTCGCCCTTTGAGAGCTTCTGAGCTTTCTTTGCAGCCTTTTCGGCTTTCTTTGCTTCTTTTTCTTCCTTTGCTCTTGCTGCTGCGTCGAGAGCCTTGTTGTGCTCTGCAACTGCTTCAAGCTTGCTTGAGGGTTCCTTTACAAAGAAAAGGAGAACAAGCATGCCGATAATCATAACAACTGCGCCTGTAAGGAATACATAGGGGAATGCAATCTGCTCGTTTTCGGTTGTGATTTCAACACCTGTTGCAAGCTTGTAGAAAATACCTACGATTGTGCCAGCAAACATACCGATTGCACTGCCGACACCGCCCATAAGGTTGATGATCGCGTTACCTTCACTGCGGAGAGCAGGAGGAGTCAGCGCAGGCATGAGGGCAACAACGGGAGCTCTCCAGAGCGACATCGAGAAAACGAAGAGGATGATGAAGAGCATGGTCATGGGTAATGAACCCGAGAGTGCAATCCAGGGAATAACGGCAAAGAGGAATGCCGATACGGGAGCACCGAAAACGATGAAGGGACGGCGCTTACCGAGCTTTGAATGGCAACGGTCCGAAAGCTTACCGAAGGTAGGCTGGAAGATAACGCCGAAAATATTATCGAATGTCATTATGATACCGATAAAAAGAGGAACAAGAGTTATTCCGCCCGCTTCGGTAACAACGTTTTCGCCCTGTGATTCTGCAAATTTTGCAAGCACGGGGAACATTTCGTTAAGCTTTGCGCTCCACTCTGTTACGGTTGCGGATGCGTTAAGCAGTCTTTCAAGAATTTTTGTGATGTAGGGGTCGTAGATTGCCCATGCGATTGAGGAAGCCATGAAGCCGAAACCAGTCAGAATTGTTCTGGGTCTGTGAAGCTTACCGTTTTCTCTCGCACAGAAAAAGGTGTTTTCCATAAAATTGTCTCCTTATTGCTAATCAGCCCGAAGTTATCCTTCGGACTGATTTATATTATAGCATTATTTTATCCTTTTTTAAAGACAACAAATCCAACTAAAAAGATGTCTGTTTTTTGTAGGAATTGCCAAATCAGAACTCATATCTGCCCGAACCGATTTCGGTTGTTTCACCGCCTATGATAACGGTTGCGTTTGCACCCTCGGGTATTTCGACGTTATATGTTGTTTTCCCGTTTTCGGTTTTCCAGCCTGATTTTACAACACCCTTGCGTGTGTCTATGCTTGCATTGACATAGGTGAGTCTTGAATCAGCGATGGGTCTGATTATTATATGCTCAAATCCGGGCTTTGATTCGTCAACATTTATGCCTGCAGCAACGCCGTAAAGCCAGTCCGCAACGCTTCCGTATGCATAGTGATTGAACGAGTTCATCGAAACATCCCACATTGAGCCGTCCTCACGCATACTGTCCCAATGCTCCCAGATTGTTGTTGCACCCATCTTGACCGAGAAAAGCCATGAGGGATATTCTTCTCTGAGAAGAAGTCCGTAAGCGGTTTCGGCATAACCGTTATTGCTCAGGGCATGAAGCAGATAAGGTGTGCCGACAAAACCTGTTTTGAGATGTCCGCATTCGGTCACAAGCTCGTTGAGCTGTTTTGCGGTTTCCGCGATGTCGTCGCTTATTCCGAAGTGAACGGCAAGCACACAGGCTGTCTGGGTTGCGAATTCGGGTCTGATTCTGCCGTTTTCCATGAATTCACGGCGGAATGCGGCAATTGAATTCTCACGCTTTGCCCTGAGTTCCGAAGCATCCTCGCCGCAAAGCTCCATGGATTTGATGAGAATATGGCTTGAATAAATATAGTATGCGGTTGCGATAAGGCTCTTTTCTGTGCCCTTTGAGCAATCTTCGGGACTGCTTCCGTCAAGGTTGAGCCAGTCGCCGAAATGCCAGCTTCTGCTCCAGATTCCGTTATCGCTCCTGCTTTCGATGAATTCAATGTATTCCTTCATCGAATGAAGCGAATCGGCAATAATCTGCTTGTTGTTATAGGTCTGATAAATCTGCCAGGGGCAGATTGTTGCGGCATCCGCCCAAGCGGCTGAACAGCTGTCATCCGTACCGAAAACATTGGGGATAACATGAGGAATTGTGCCCCAATCGGTCTGGTCTGCTCTGAGGTCTGCAAGCCATTTGATGAAGAATCTTTCAACATCGAAGTTATACGATGCGGTCTTGACGAAAACCTGTGCATCACCCGTCCAGCCGAGACGCTCGTCACGCTGAGGACAGTCTGTGGGGATATCGAGGAAGTTGCCCTTCTGACCCCAGATTATATTCGAAAACAGCTTGTTTACTCTTGCATCCGAGCATTCAAAATAACCCGTACGCTTCAATTCGGAATGAACAACAACAGCGGTGAAGTTTTCTTTCTTCACTTCGTCGCTCCAGTTTTCGAGTCTGATATAGCGGAAACCGAAGAAATTGTGCTGTGACTTATGAATGTGCTCTTTGCCGTCGCAGACAAAAATTGCCTGAGCTTTTGCACTTCTGAGGTTGTCTGTATAGAAATTACCCTCTGCATCAAGCACCTCGGCATGGCTGATAACCGCCTTCTCTCCCTTGTTGCCCTTGATTCTGAATTCAACATAACCCGTCATATTCTGACCGAAATCAATAACGGTTTCACCCTTTGGAGTGATGATGATTTCCTTTGCCTCAAGACGCTCGTTTTCAACGATTCTTTCACCCTGACGGTCAAGGAGAATTCTGTTGTCATGAGGGAAAACCACTGCCTTTTCAGGGCTGATATCAACAAAAGCGGGGTTATAAATATAGCCGTTATAGAAATTGGAATAAACGTTTTTACCGAATTCGCATTTCCAATCGCTTCCGCTGGTGATGATTCTCTTCTCGCCGTCGGCAAATTCCATGGTCAGTGCACAAAGCATCGCCATCTCATTCTGACCGAGATAACAGTCGCTTCCGTTTTTGCTGAAATGGTTGTATCCCTTCCAGCCCGGTGCAACGCAGACCCTGATATCGTTGTTTTCTTTGATAAAACCGGTCACATCGTAGGTTTCAACCTGTAAACGCTTATGATATGATGTCCAGCCGGGAGCAAAAATATAATTACCCACTCTTTCGCCGTTGATTTCGGCAAAATATACGCCGAGTGCTGTTATTTCAAGGCTTGCAGACACCAATTCTTTATTAACATCAAATTTTCTTGTGAAATAAAGCTCTTTGTCGAGCGCTGTTTTGGGACTTTTTATCCATTGAGCATTGAGTATGTTTTTCATGTTATCGCTCCTTTCCGTTTCATTCTATCTTATATGGGAGAAAATTGCAATAAAAATTAATATTTTCCGTCTTGATTGATTTCGGCATTGTATATATAATGTAATACGAAAGGACTGATAATATGAAAAAATTTCTTAGTATATTTTTGGTTTTCACCCTTCTTTTCTGCTTGGCATCGTGCCGTGCGAAGGATGAAAACAACGACATGACTACCACAACAACCGTTGCTCCCCCCGTAATCAAGGAGCAGACACACCACAGGGATTTCACCGATGAAAACGGCAGAATCGTCTATGCTGTTGACGTTGTGATTCCCGAAATTTCCGAATACGCCGACAATGCTGTCAAGGATTATCTCAACAAGGTTTCCTATGAAATATTTGAAGATGCCTGCCACAAAGCTGAAAGCAACATCAAAAATGCGGCAAATTCCATGGATTATCTCAAAAGCGAAAAGCCGTGGACAAACACGATTACCTTTGAAACAACCTACACCGACGGCAGATTCACCTGTTACCTCATAAAGGATACCCTTTCATATTCGGGCGGTGTCGGCGAGCCTGCTTACATCACAAAATGCTTTGACCTCACGCAGGGTGCACCCTGCACCGCGGCTCAGTTTGCGGTTGCAGAATTCTCTCAGGAGGATTATCAGGCAATGCTGGTTGACGACCTTATCAAACCCATGGCAATGCAGAATTTTTATCCCAACAATCCCTCGGCGATAACCGAAGAACAGCTCGATAAATTCAACGAGCTTTTCACCCTCAGCAATTTCTATCTGACCGATAACGGCATGGCATTCTATTTCAGCAAATCGCTCATTGACCCGTATCTCACGGGCGAATATGTCTGCGAATTTGACTGGTCGCAGCTCAGCTCGATTTTCATCTCACCCATCGATATACAGGTTATGGGTAATTAAAAAAGAAAAAACAAAAACACCCTGCTTAATCCGAGCAGGGTGTTCGTTTTTATTAAGCTATCTTATAATCAAACAAGCTCGATGATGCACATTTCAGCAGCATCGCCTCTACGGGGACCTGTTTTGATTATACGGCAGTAACCACCGTTAACTTCCTTATATTTGGGGGCAATCTCGTCAAAGAGCTTCTTAACTACGTCTTCTTTTGTAACGTAAGCAAGAACCTTGCGCTTTGAGTGGAGAGAGTCGTCCTTAGCAATGGTGATCATTTTTTCAGCCATTGCGCGAACTTCCTGAGCCCTTGTAACGGTTGTTTCGATTCTGCCGTTTTCAAGCAGATAGGTAACAAGGCCTCTGAGCATTGACTTACGATGGTCACTTGCTCTGCCAAGCTTTCTGGTACCGGGCATTTAGTTCACACTCCTTATTCCTCATCCCTGCGAAGGTCGAAGCCAAGTGAATTGAGCTTTGCAACAACTTCGTCAAGGGACTTTCTGCCGAGGTTGCGGACTTTCATCATGTCTTCCTCGGTTCTGTTGGTCAAATCTTCAACCGTATTGATCTGTGCTCTCTTCAAGCAGTTAAAGGAACGAACAGAAAGGTCAAGTTCCCCAATGGTCATCTCAAGGACTTTTTCTTTGCCATTGTCGCTCTTTACGACCATAACCTCTGTGTCGAATGCCTCACCTGAGAGGTCTCCGAAGAGGCTGAGGTGCTCGTTGAGGATCTTGGCGCCGAGAGAAACGGCTTCCATAGCGTTGATGGTTCCGTTTGTCCATACCTCGAGAGTCAGCTTATCGTAGTCGGTAATCTGACCTACACGGGTATTTTCGACTGTAAAGTTAACCTTTAATACGGGTGTATAGATTGAGTCAATTGCAATAACGCCGATAATGGGCTGCATCATCTGCTTGTTTCTGTCTGCAGAAACATAACCTCTGCCCTTATCACAGGTCAGCTCCATGCTGACGTGTGCGTCGGAGTTGAGAGTAGCGATGTGAAGCTCGGGGTTGAGAATCTCAACCTCTGAATCGGTCTTGATGCTGCCGGCGGTGATTTCATCATCACCGTTAGCGTCGATATAGATTGTTTTGGGACCGTCACCGTGAATCTTGAGGATAACGTTTTTGAGATTGAGAACAATCTCTGTTACATCTTCCTTAACTCCGGGGATGGTGCTGAATTCATGAAGAATTCCGTCAATCTTAACGGAGGTTATCGCGTAGCCGGGAAGAGAAGAAAGAAGAACTCTTCTCAGGCTGTTGCCCAAAGTTGTTCCGTAGCCTCTTTCGAGGGGTTCAACAACAAATCTTCCGTATTTTCCGTCTTCGGAAATTTCGGCAGTATCAATTCTGGGCTTTTCGATACCAATCATTCAAAACCCTCCTTAAAAACGCAGGAAAAAACCTGCTCAAATTGCATTCAATAACGCTGTTGACAGCGGTTTTTGCGGCTGAACGCCGCTGAAATGCCTTAGTATAAGGCAAATCAGGCAGGCATTACTTAGAATAAAGCTCAACGATGAGATGTTCTTCAACGGGAACCATGATCTGCTCACGAGTGGGCAGAGCAAGAACCTTACCTGTGAGAGCATCTGCATTGAGGTCAAGCCACTGGGGAACAGGGCGTGAAGCATTTGCTTCAACTGTTGCCTTGATCTTGTCGCTTTCCTTGCTCTTATCCTTGATAGCGATTTCGTCGCCTGCTTTAAGAAGGTATGAAGGAACGTTAACCTTCTTACCGTTTACTTTGTAATGGCCGTGAGTAACAAGCTGTCTTGCTTCTGCTCTGGAGTTAGCCCAGCCGAGAAGATAAACAACGTTGTCAAGTCTGCTTTCGCAGATACGGAGCAGGTTTTCACCTGTTACGCCCTGCTTACGCTCAGCCATAAGGAAATACTTATAGAACTGGCCTTCCTGAATACCGTAGTAACGCTTAGCCTGCTGCTTTGCGCGAAGCTGAAGACCGTATTCAGTTGCCTTCTTGCGGCTCTGACCATGCTGGCCGGGAGCGTATGCTCTACGCTCTACTGCACATTTGCCGGTGTAGCAACGCTCACCCTTGAGGTAAAGCTTCTTGCCTTCGCGGCGGCACAGTTTACATACCGCACCGGTATATCTTGCCATATTGTGTTACACCTCCAAATAATTCTGGTTACACGCGCCTTCTCTTGGGCGGGCGGCATCCGTTGTGAGGAATGGGAGTAACATCCTTAATCATGTTAACTTCCAGACCTGCTGTCTGTAAAGCTCTGATAGCCGCTTCACGTCCCTGGCCGGGGCCCTTAACATAAACTTCAACTGTCTTCATGCCATGCTCGATAGCTGCCTTAGCTGCTGTTTCAGCTGCAGTCTGAGCTGCGAAGGGAGTTGATTTCTTTGAGCCGCGGAAGCCCATTTCACCGGCACTTGCCCATGAAACAGCATTACCCTGGGTATCGGTGATTGTAACGATAGTGTTGTTAAAGGTGGATTGGATATGGGCTGCACCGCGCTCGATATTCTTGCGCTCGCGGCGTCTGCGGGTACCTGTTGTCTTTTTTGCTGCTTTAGCCATGATATCCCTCCTAATCTTACTTCTTCTTGTTTGCAATGGTCTTCTTGGGACCCTTGCGTGTACGTGCGTTTGTCTTTGATCTCTGTCCTCTTACGGGGAGACCTTTTCTGTGACGAACGCCACGGTAGCATCCGATTTCGATGAGTCTCTTGATGTCGAATGCGGTTTCTCTGCGAAGATCACCTTCTACAGTGAGGTTCTTTTCGATATAATCACGAAGCTTTGAAACGTCGTCCTCGGTCATATCCTTAACTCTGAGGTCGGGATCTACGCCTGTTGCTGCGATAATGTCGCCGGCTGTTTTGGGACCGATGCCGTAGATGTAAGTAAGAGCTACTTCAACTCTCTTATCTCTGGGCAGGTCAACACCTGAAATACGCGCCATTTCTCGGTGGCGCCTACAAATGAACATTCGTTTTCGTCGGGATTAACCCTGTCGCTGCTTGTGCTTGGGATTTTCACAGATAACCATTACTTTTCCCTTGCGCTTAATAACTTTGCACTTTTCGCAAATTTTCTTGACAGAAGGTCTGACTTTCATATTAGAATACCTCCTTGAACTTACTTAGAACGCCATGTTATGCGGCCCTTGGTGAGGTCGTATGGCGACATTTCGACCGTCACTTTATCACCGGGAAGAATCTTGATGTAATTCATACGAAGCTTGCCGGAGATGTGAGCCAATATTCTGTGTCCGTTTTCCAACTCAACCTGGAATGTTGCGTTGGGTAATGACTCGATTACCGTACCTTCAATCTCGATCATGTCCTGCTTAGACATAATAACCTCCTAAGTGTTGCCGTTTATTTCTGCACTTAATCGCCCGAGGGCTTTCTTCAACGCCCTGTTTGTTGACATCCCGGCTTCCGTGACGGTTATGCCGAGGGATTCAACATGGCGAATATTCTTGCTTTTTGGTCTATCAATGGGTCTTTCCTTGCCGTCGCAGAGGAGAACCGATTTTTCGTCGCTTCCGATTATTACCAGAAGTTTATCTTTGTCTCTGCCTGCGAGGGATCTGACTACCGTTCCTTTTTCAAGCATAATCTCACCTTATATCTTCGTGAGAATTACGGGGCCGTTTGTTGTTATGGCTACCGTATGCTCGAAGTGGGCAGACAGCGAACCGTCCCTTGTTTTGATAGTCCAACCGTCAGGCAACTGCCTGATGCCTGCACCGCCCTGATTTATCATGGGCTCGATGGCAATTGTCATGCCGGGGAGCAGGCGTACACCTCGTCCGGGTGTACCGAAATTCGGTACGCTGGGGTCTTCATGCATCTGCTTTCCGACTCCGTGGCCCGTGAATTCGCGAACCACCGAAAAGCCTCTTTCCTCACAATACCTTTGGATTGTTGAGCCGATATCACCGATTCTGCCGCCTGCAACAGCCGCCTTGATGCCTTCATAGAGGCTCTCTCTGGTGACGTCGCACAGCCGCTGAGCTTCGGGAGAGATGTCCCCCGCCGCAAAAGTAGCGGCATTATCGCCGACATAGCCGTTGAAGGTTGCGCCAACATCGATGCTGACAATATCGCCTGCCCTGATGATGCGCTTCTTGTTGGGAATGCCGTGAATGACCTCATCGTTTATGGAAATGCATGTAGCAGCAGGGTAACCGTTATAACCCTTGAAGGTTGGAATTGCGCCGTTCTTCTTTATGAAGTCCAGGGCAATGCGGTCAATCTCTGCCGTGGAAACTCCAGGCTCAACCGCCTCGCCTGCTGCCTTTAATGCTCCTGCAGCGATAACGCACGCCTCTTTCATAAGGCTGAGTTCTCTTGTAGTTTTGAGCACTATCATGCTAATCCTCCGTTAATGCAGACCGAAGTCCGCGAAGGGCTTATTAATCAAGGAAGCCCTTGTAGTGTCTCATCATCATCTGGCTCTCGAGCTGCTTAACTGTTTCAAGTGCAACACCTACGAGAATGATGATTGATGTACCGCCGAGTGAAACGTTCATTGAAGCGCCTTCCTGCCACATACCGAGGAAGAAGGTTGTAACCTGTGAGAAGATAATGGGGAAGAGAGCCACAACGCTGAGAAGAAGAGCACCGAGAAGGGTGATTCTGTTGAGGATCTTGCCGATGTATCTTGATGTAGGTTCGCCGGGACGGATGCCGGGGATTGAACCGCCGTTGTCACGGATGTTCTTTGACATTTCAATGGGGTTGTACTGAATGCTTGCATAGAAGTATGCAAAAGCAATGATCATTACGAAATAAATGATGCTGTATACCCAGTGCTCTGCTGAGAAGATTTTGAAGAAACCATCCCAGAAGCCGCCTTCCTTAATCTTTGATGAAACAAACATCTCGATTGTGGGAGGAAGTGAAAGAATTGATGAAGCGAAGATAACGGGCATAACACCTGACATATTAACCTTGATGGGAATATGAGTGCTCTGGCCGCCGTACATCTTTCTGCCGACAACCTTCTTAGCATACTGGATCGGGATTCTGCGTTCAGAGTTGGTCATCCAAACGATGAAGCCAACCAGAGCAACAACCATAGCCAGAGTAAGAAGAGCAATGATGATGCCGAGCCATACGGGGATGTTGGAGGTGCCTGCCTTGGTGGTGAAGGTAGCCTTGCCGGTGATGTAGTTCAGCAGGGTACCAGCAGCTGCGGGCAGACGGGAGATGATGTTGGCAAACAGGATCATGGAGATACCGTTGCCGATACCGCCTTCGTTGATCTTTTCGGAGAGCCACATTACGAGGGAAGAACCCGCGCAGTAGCAAGCCACGATAACGAAAGCAGCGAAGAAACCATCTTCAATAAGAAGATTGTAGTTCTTCAGAA
>JAZQLN010000060.1:0-127097 GCA_045542715.1 Acutalibacteraceae bacterium | reverse complement strand
AGTAATCCAATCGCCGGGCTGTACGTAGTAGTCGGTAAGGATAAGGTTGCCGTTACCGTCATCTTCGTAAGCTTCTTCGCCGAGGTAGATGAATTTATCATATTCAGCTTCAATAGCATCATATGACTTAACCATTGATGTTCCCGCTACTGCAGCAGAAGCCTTGGGAGCAAAAACACCAGCTACGCCTGAGAATACACTAAGTACCATCACAAATGCCATAAGTGCACTCAAGCTGCGTTTGAATGTTGACATTAGCTCATTTTCCTCCTTTTTATATTGAATACTTATAAGAAGTATTTAATTACCAATATCAGGTTTTAGAGCTCGGTATAACCCACGGATACCCATGGGCTATACCGTTAAAATTAGGATTCAGTCGTCAGATTTAAGCGAAAGTGAATATTAAAGTTCACCGCCGTATGCCTGATCGATAATTGCGTTGGAGATACCAACGTTTCTTGCGATACCGCGGTCGGTATCGTCGATTGAGTAGTCAACGTTGATGTCACATGCCCAACCTGCTGCCTTCTTGTTGAGGCTATCATCCCACTGGAAGTCATAGCCGGGAACCCAGTTAGCAGCACCCTGAATTTCGTTAGCGTCGTCGTCGTTTACCATACTGTCACCGTTAACGTCACCACGGATAACGATCTGATATGTGTTCTGAACTTCGCCGTCTGCATTGAGGATCTGAATTGTTGAGCCTGTTGCATAACAACCGTATTCTGTGGGTTCAGCGTAAAGTGTTGCGTTTTCGAATGTGCCGAACATCATCATAAGTTCCTCTTCTGAGTAGATGTTTGCACCGAAACCAACGATGAATGCTTCAACGGGAGTGCCGTCGGGAAGCATGGGAGTAAGAGTATCTGTACCTTCTGTGTCAAGTCTGGGAATGTAAGTAACTGCATAGTCCTGATCGAAGAAGACACCGGGGTCATCTGTTACGAATTCTACAACTGCTTCAGCTGCTGCTGCAGGAGCAAGTGCTGCCTGTGCATCTTCAAGTGCTGTTGCGATTTCGTCGATGTCTTCCTGGTCACCTGTACCAAGGTCTCTGCTGAGATTAATTGCTACATCATATGCATCAAGGAATGCCTGATATGATCCTTCAGTGTATACTGACTGATCAGCTGCTGATGAACCGTTTGCAAGGATTTCTGCTTCTGCTGCTGCGATAGCTGCATCGAGCTTTTCGTAGCTAGCGCATTCTTCGAGCTTCTTCCATGAGTGCATGAGCTGAGTTGTTGCCTCGTTAACCATTGAAGGTCTGAGGTTGGGTTCGCCATTCTTAAGGATGGGAGTTGCAAGAACCTTTTCTGTGAATGCCTTAGCATTTGAATAGTTCTCGTATGATTCTTCTGTGTAGTTTGAAGCTGCCTTGATATCTGCGTTTGTTACGCACAAATCATAAACCTGCTGAAGTTTGGAGGTGTCAGCCTGAAGTCTGATAAGACGGCTACCTGTGAGGTTAAGCATATGGATAGCATATGTCTCTTCGATGGAGCCGATAACACCCTTGTTAGCTACTGCTTCCTGGTATGCAAGAACTGCATCGTTATATGCGCCGATTTCTTCGTTTGAAGGTTCATAACCATCTTCGAAGGGAGCGGGTACGAAGAAGTTCTGTGAATTAAGGAGATCGTGAACGCGGTCTCTTGCGCCTCTGTATCTGTTATATGTGTGAGGAACATAGTCACGCATACCGAAGTGGATGTAATCATCCTCATAGTATTCGATTTCTACCTTGTAGGGACCGTCTGCACCGTTAACTACGTCGTAGTTAAGGCCGCTGTAGTTGTTGAGAGCTGCTTCGAGCTTCTGAGTACCTGCGTTGAGAGCATATACTTCAAGAGCTTCGATAGCTTCTTCAAGAGCTGTTGCAAGTTCTTCATACTTATTCTCATAAGCATTTGAGGAAGCTGCAATCTTTGACTGGAAGTTTGAACCTACCTTGGGTTCAAGAACAAGTCTTGCTGCGTTCTTAAGAGCCTCTTTGTAGTTTGCATAGAGACCTTCAGCAGCACCTTCACCTGATGTATCATAGTTTGAAAGCTGTCTGTTAGCTGAAACTGATCTGTTGAAGAGTGATTCAAGACCGAAGTCATCATAAAGGTTGATGTAAGTTGTTACAGTGTGGTTTGTACCTGCAACGTTAACTGTTGTTGTAGCAGTGTATTTACCATCGGGAACACCGCCGTTATCGAAGGGAGCTTCTGTAACCTTGATGGGATCGCCGTTTTCGTCAAGGATAAGGTCGCCGTTTTCGTCCTTCTGATAGTATTCTTCAAATCTTTCGAAGCCTTCTGCAGCTACGAAGGGATTGAGGAAGTAAAGACCGCCTTCACCTGTCATGCTCTGAGCTGTCTGAGCTGCATTTGCATTCATTTCAACGAAGGGATAGTCATTTGAGCTGAAGCTTACGTTTGTGATTGATGCTGTGCCTGTTGAGCCGTTATCTGTATCATCGATACGGATTGCATAGCCGTTAACATCATCAAGGTCATCACCCTGTGAAAGGTAGATTGATTCTTCGTACTTAACTTCGCGTACGTCAACAATATCAACCTTTTCAATAGCGTCGTCGTCCTTGTCTGCTGTGCCAACATAAGCGAATACTGTCTTTGAAAGAGCAGCAGGAGTGATTGATGAGCCGTCTTCACCGTTAACGAAGTAGCTTACTTCGAATTCGATAAGCTGGCCTGCTGTAAGGTTACCGTTGAGTGTAACGTCAACTGAGTCACCACCGGAGATTGTCTGACCCTTTGAAAGACCTGCAACTGTAAGAGCCTTAGTGTTAGTGCCTGATGCATCATAGGTATTAACATTAAAGGTATCAATTACGTATGTGTAAAGGTTATCCTGAATTGTGTTACCATTCTTGTCAGTGTAAGCAGTGTTGATACCGCTTGAACCGTTAAGAATCTGGAACTTGGGTGTGCCGCCATTTGCATCGATGATTGTGGGAATATAGATTTCCATTTCTTCGAATTCCTGGTCGTCACTGAGGCCGAGAAGCAAGCATGCAAGAGGAAGACCTACTTCTGCGATGTAAGCACCTCTACCCTGGAGAGTTGCACCTGTTGATGCTGTGAATGACTTTGTACCAAGTGTCTTGATGAAGTCGCTGAGCATCTGGCCGAGAAGTTCGTTATTAAGGATAGCGTCGATTGATCCCTTTGCCTGGAATACGTTGGGAGCAATAAGATTGAATACGTTTTCAAGAAGGTCGATAATGATCTTAACGCCGTTCTTGGTTGCGAATGCACCGGATTCATTTCTTGCAAAGATTTCTGCAAAGTTTGTAGCATCAAGATAATAGATGGGCTTAAGGATGTAATCAAAGATGAATGCCTTTGAAACATAAGTCTGTGATGCGATCTGGTCTGAGATCCAAGGATCGTTGCCAGCCTTGATGGGGATGATTGCATCGATAAGAGTATCGAGATCAGTCCATACATCGTTAACATCGTGAGCTGCTGCGTTGTTATCATCAAGGATGAAGTCGGGTGAAAGGATTGCACCGTATGTTGAAATTGCCCATGTTACGATCTGAACAAGGTTTGTTTCATAGCTGCCGTTGTCACCCTGATACTGAAGGAGACCTTCGCCTGCAACGGGATCGTTACCGTCAGCGGGAACCATATCGAAGCCCTGGTTGAGGTTGTAAACTGCGATGTCGAAGAGGATGTCAAGCATCTTTTCTACAACTGCATCGTAGTATTCTTCAGTTGAAGCATAGTCTGAAAGAACAGGCTTTGTGTATGTGTACTGGGGAATATCCTGCCATGCAAGCTGTTCAACAGCTCTGTAAGCAACGTCAGGAGCATTTGTGTAGGTTTCATCAATATAGATGTAATCTACTGAGTTGTTAAGGATTTCTCTCATGATAAGAGCAACAACTTCCTGCTTACCCATCATATCGATTTCTTCAATTGAGGGGCACTTGAAGCTGTCAGCAAAGAAGAGACCGCCGGTTACCTTAAGGATGTACTTACCAACTTCGCAGATGTTGTCGAAGAGCTTTGCATTGCCCTGGCTGTAATCCCATGTCCATGAGTATGTAACGCCTGCACCTGCATCGTAGTTGTTTGTACCGATGTTCTCAAGGAATTCACCGAGAACAGTGTTGAAGTTATCAACAAATGTTTCGCCTTCGGGAATTGTTACCTTCTGAACATAGTGATCATACTGGAAGAGCTTTGAGATGATTGTAAGGCTTGCATCACCGTTTTCAAGATGACCGTCATAAGCAGCGTCATATTGAGGGTTAGCAATCCATTTCTGTGAAGCTTCGTCATAAACAGTTTTGTTTGCACGTTCGTCATAAACAAAACCGCATTCTTTACGGAGCCACTTTCTTGTCTGAGTGTTGAGAACAGGAACAAGGAGATCATTGTAAGCCTTCTGCATGAGGTTTTCAATGAAATCATAACCTGACTTGTTTGTTGTGATATCGATTGTGCTGTAATCGGGAGCAGGAGCAGCTGCACCGTCAGCAACAACAGCAACACCGCCAAGACCGATTGTTACCCACTGCTTGTGGTGAACCCAACCATAATAGTCATAGGTACCGATGTCAGGTGTTTTTGTTCCGAAGTCATAATCTTCGAAATCTACATGGCTGTTGGGATCGCCGAAGAGATCGTCAAGCTTTGTCCATGTACCGAGAACAAACTCGTTGAGGATGTTCTGGAGTGAGTTGAGAGCTGCGTTTTCGTTTGAGGGAGCATACTTAGCAGGAATACGATCGGGGCCTTCATCGAAGTAATCGTAATCAATTGCTCTACCCTCACGGCTGAGACCGTAAAGAAGACCGAGAGCAAGTTCTCTTACGTCAAATACGAAGTCAGCAATGAATGAGTCGAGAATACCGAGATTGAGTGTACCGTTTACGTACTTCTCAACGATACCTGAAAGGTTAGCGATGAAGTCGAGAAGACCGTGAACAACGGTAAGGTCTGTTGAGTTACTTCTTCTGACTGTTTCAATAGGACCTGTGAGGTCGGGTAAAACAGAAGCGTCACCAAGAAGGGGAAGAAGTGAGCTAACGCTTGTAAGAAGTGAGTCAACACTGTCAAGTGTTGTGTCAACGCTGCTAATATCAAGGGTACCAATATAAATATTGACTACCAGCTTTTCTTTAGCAAGCATACGGTCGAGTTCATCGAGTGCCATTGATGCGTACTGCTCAAGTGTAAACTCAGCAGAGTCAACATCGTTATAGCTGTCTGCGATGGCTGTGCCCTTATACTCTTCGTATGCACTACCCATTACGGAGAAAGAACCGATGAGCATTGCGAAAGCCATAAGGAGCGAGAGAATGCGGATTGACTTTTTCAAATTGTACACCTCCAAAAAAATTTGCACTTTGAAAAGATTGGGACAAATAAATTTTTGACACGCATCCTGCACCGCTATATTATATTAAGTATAGCGACACGAATGCATTCCGACCGGGTGTCTTTCTTTTTTCATCGCCTCAGATACGCCCATTATCCGAAGCAATGCGGCCGAAATCTCAAAATTTATGTATCCATAGCGTACTTCCCCTGCAAAAACACACCGTAATGGGCATAATTACAGCTGGAAAACCACTATATGGTCATATTAACTATAACCAAAATCCGCACCAATGTCAACGTTTTTCAAATTTGATTTCATATTTTGTTAACAATTCACAATTGATAAGTGTTTTTTTTGGTCATTTTGTATTCATTTTTTGTGCCGTAACAGAACATTGGAATATTGCCACCATGTAATGGTTAACAGCTTTACATCATAACGGGTTTTTTGTTGAGAAATTTGACGTGATTACGCCTTCGGAGAGTGACATATATAAAATGTATAGCAAATTATTATATTTTGACGTCCTCGACAGAATAAAATCCACTCGGTGTAAAGCTTGTTAACTTTACATTAAGTGGATTTTTAATGAACCGTCACACATGTGAATGCATCAATTAATTTGATGATTTTTAACGTATTTTTGCTTTTAAGCAGTCAGATTTAACTGATTTTAGCCGTTTTTATTTTTTGTAAAGCCGGCTGCTTTTACATCGCTTATCCATATACTTCTCGACCGTTCTGTAATACCACGCAGCAGAGCCTGTAAAATGAGTCCAACCCGCCCTGCCCTCGATGTCTTTTCCAAACGATACATCGCCTGCAAGAACATATGGCTCAGCTCTGTATCGGACTGCTTTTTTGTCATCTTCATAATAGCTCATGGGATTCAATGCATTTATAATCAGACCTGCCTCTTCCTTCATTCCGTTTTCAAACATTGCGGCCGCAAGCCATACAGCAGCATGAGTATACTGACCCCCGTTTTCCCTTATTCCGTCAGGATATTCTGCGATATAGCCTACTGTTTCTGCGTATTCTTCGTTAAATGGCGGCGAAAGCACTCGAAGAACTCCGCTTTCTTTGTCATAAAGATAGTTAAATGCGGTTTTCAATGCGGTATCAGCCCTTCCGTTCTCACCCAAACCGCAAAAAACAGAAAATGCCTGCGGTAAAATATCGATATAATCCTTTCCTTTCATGAAAATACCGGTTTTGTCGAGTATCCGTGCGTATCTGTCACCCTGCCATGCAGTCGATTCGATGTTTTTCTTTAAATCAACGGATATTCGTAAATATTCATCACTTTTATCCTTTAATCCGAACGATAAACAAAGAGAAGACATTTTTTCGGTAATCAAAGCAAGAAACATCCCGAGCCAAACGCTTTCTGCTGTATTATCTTTGCCGATTCTGCTGAAACCGTCATTCCAATCGCATGACCCGATAAGAGGCAACCCGTTTTCACCGAAATCAAGCGAAATATCTACAGCACGAATGCAATGGTTAAGAATCGTATCCTTATAATCAGTTCTTTCATACACAAAATATCTTTCACTTTCATCTTCGGAAAGCTTATCACCCTTAACAAACGGTGTTCTGACATTGAAAATTGAATAATCCCCTGTTTCCTCGGCGTATTCAAGACAAACATACGGTAACCAGAGCCTGTCATCGCTGCAACGGGTTCTGACACCCTTTATAATCTGCTTTTTGTTCAGAATCACATGCCACCAGTGCAAAACATCACCTTGCTCAAACTGAACCGAAGAACAACGAATGATGTGGCGTCTTGTTATTTCAGGCTCGGTTTTTAAGAAAGCAAGGCTGTCCTGAAGCTGATCGCGAAAGCCGTAAGCACCCGAACACTGATAAAAACCTGTTCTGCCGTAAAATCTGCTTTGCTTCACCTGAGAATACAGAAAAGAATTGCAGAAAATATCAGTTTTTTCATCTCCCGTTCGGATTTCTGGCGGTTTGAATTGTTTGACACCAAACTTGCATACTTCGGGCATCATCATAGCCGCTTTCTCGGTTGTTCCCCATGATAAATAAAAAGATTCTGCACGGTTTTCTCCCGAATTCAGTTCAATTTTCTTCCCGACGGACACGCAGTCCGTTAAGGAATTTTTCTTTTTTTCGTTGTTGAAGCACCCTTCAAAAAACTGTTTTCGTGACAGGCAAATATAGTCTGCAGACCCGTCACAGGTGAGTGCGGAAAAACCGGGAATATCCGCAAAAGATGACTGCATAACAACCCCGTTTTGCATTCTTTTATATCGTATATTTCCTCTGCTTTTTTCAGAAACGCCAAGCACCGGAACACAGTAAAAAATAAGATCGAAGCTAACGCTTTTATCTGATTTATTTGTTGTTCTGACAGTACATTTTTTGACCGTTCCCCTGTACGGAACACTCACGGTTACTTCGAATTTTATTTTTTCGATTTCACCCTTCCACAATGCATTTTCAGGAGTAAAAGTTACCTTTCCGATTGCTGCCAAATCATAAAAAACATCGTTATATTTTATGATAATCGCTTCATTTCTGTTATCTGACATCGTATCGTTACTCCATGAGGTTAATTTGTTTTCACGTGAATTCAACGCCCATGTAAAGCCTAATGCCTTGTCAGATACCATTGTTCCGAAGCTTTGATTGGCAAAAACACAATTCCAAGGTATATCAACGGTTTTGCCCTTGTTTTTTATGCTTATTTTGCCTTCTGTAAAGTTATAGTGCTTTACATTATTTGCGTTTTGAACAGTATTTTTGGGTTCTTTAGCATCAATAATTTTCAGTGGCTTGAACCTTGATTTTGCTGTGTCAACAGCTGAGTTTTCTGCTCTCACGGTATAAACAGCCGTTTCGGTCAGTGCACAGCGTTCCGAATAACTGTGAGATGACAAATCTGCTGCATGAACACCGCCGTTAACCCCAAACATCAACGGACAGTCTTCCTCTTTCAGTATCTTTTTCAGCGTATTCAGCGCAGTGGATTCGTAACCGTTTTCAGACGGGTATGACACAACCAGATCGGTGATAATTCCGCTGTTTCTGAGCATCTTATTCAGATATACATACGGGCGGATAAAGTCCATATTATCACTGCCGTCTGTCTCTGCAAGTATAATCGGATTATCACCCGATACGCCGAAGCTCCACAGGTCATTTTTGCCGTAATTGATGCTTTTTCCGATGAACCCGTCACAACACAAAGCAGGAAAAACAACCTTTGGCAAAACATGATTCGCAATTACATTTTCGAGGGTTCCGTGATAAAAAATGTTCTCGGCAAATCCGGTAGGTTTAGCTGATGCTTTTACCGTTAAAAAACAGTTCAAAGCCTGTTCCTTGGTTTCTTCAACCGCAGTTATAAAATCCAGAATCTTCTTTTCCTTAGGCTTAATAACTAATTCAACGGCAAATGCACAGCAGCAATCCGGATTTCCTCTCTCTCCCGTAAATTCCGTTTTATCTCCGAGTGAAAACACTCCGTTCGGGGTGGTCAGCACCCTTTCTCTCGATGATTCATGCAATATCTTACCATTCTGAACAAAGCCTGCAACAATCGCACACGGTTTTCCGCCCCGTCTCGAAAACAAAAAGCACTTATTTTCATCATCCCATTCATCTGTTATAAACAGCTTTGAAAATGCAGGATGAGCACTGTATGCCGAACGCTTTTCCAGACAAGGGTCAAAATACACCACAAGCTTTCCTTTTATTTCTTTTTTAGAACGGGTATTTTCTATGACAAACTGCCTTTTTTCGCAGTTTTTCTTTTTCAGAACGGATGTGATCATCTTCAATGCGGTTCCGTTTTTATTTGCGGTATGAATTACCCTGTCTTTGCAGAATTCGGACCTGAATTCCGTTCCTGAACAACGGTCAACTGCGCTGATAAACGGTATTTTTTCTTTTTCGGTGACAAAAACCGCAAAAAATCCTTTGGGAGCTGCAAATATATCGTCTCCGTAAGCCGTAATGTCAAGTCCGTCAAACAAACTCACTCCTGCGCCTGTGTCCGTTATGCATAAGCTGAGTCTGCCGTTTGAATATATTGCGGCTTCGGGAGAAAACGGCGACGGATTCTCGGATATCTTGTTTTTTCCCTGAACTCTTTCTCTTATCTGAGGTATTTCTTCGGTTTTTACATCTTTGAACACCTTCTCACCCGTCTGCAGCTTTTCCTCAAGCAGACTTCTGGCACCGTTCATATAGCTGTCACGCATAAACCGCTGCTGCATCTTATTATCCTGAAGCATATTGACTGCCGACATCATACTCATACCCACGTGATGAGACATAAATGAACGAATTACGGAATAATCTCCGTTATTTCTGCCTTTGGTGCAGTCAACGGCTTCATAGAATCCGAATCTGCCGAAAACGCCTGATTTCTCAAGCCTTTCAAGGTTTTTAACGGACAGCTGCGGTTCAGTTGTAAGAGTCAGGAATGAAGAATAGGGCGAAATAACAGTTTCATTATCCAATCCTCTTTTTAATCCGAGCTTACGGACTCCGTGTGCCTTATACTGATAATTCAACGATGAATCAAATGCATAAAAACCGCTTTCCGATATACCGAAAGGCAATCTGCCTGCTCTTTTCCGCTGACAGTATAAACAGAATTTCTGAGACTCATCACAAATACTGCCCGACGGTGCGGGAATAAACAGATTCGGCATGAAGTATTCAAACATTGTGCCTGTCCACGATGCAAGGCCCGTATATCTCCCATAACTTACAAGAATTCTGCCCATTGAACCCCAGTGTTTTTTCGGAACAATTCTGCGTGCAACGGCAAAATAAGCGGTTGTCCGTATTTCACTCATATATAAATCATAGAAACTGTCGCTTTTTCTGCCGCTTTCCGCATCGATACCAATATGAAACAGATTTCTTCGGCTGTTATAAAGAGGACTGAGATTTGTTTCATCAATCAATTTTTCGGTTTTTTCGATTATCTCATTGAGAGACGGACATTCCGATACATACTCTCTCAGTCCCTCTTTCAATACGGTTAAGCAGCAAAGGAAATTACCGCTGTCTACGGTTGATACGAAATGAGGGTTCAGAGGTTTAAGGGTTTCGGTGCTGTACCAGTTTAGCAGATTACCTTCATATTTTTCAAGGCTTTCGATGCTCTCAAGGCTGAGCTTAAGACGCATTGCAAGCTCTGCGGTTGTTATGAATCCCAGGTCTCTTGCCGAAAGAAAAGATGTAAGCATCAGCCCGATATTTGTCGGCGAGGTGCGTCTGGCAACCATACTCGCAGGAGAAAACTGAATATTATCGGGCGGCAGAAAATTATTCTCTTTTCCGCACAGTTCTTCAAAAAATCCCCACATTGCCGATGCATAGGAAATAAGTTTTTCACGCTGTTTTTCACTCAGTTTACGATTTCTTTGCTTTATTTTTATTCCGCTGAGCAAACTTACGGGAATATCCGCAAGAATTATCATTCCTGCCAGCCTGTGAATCGGCAATCCGAAAAGAAACAGAAATAATGACACCGCCACAGATGGAATCAGGCTTAATATCTGACCTCTGTTTCTCTCTGCGTCACTCTGGGCGGCTGTTGTCCAATCAAGAAGCTTCTTTTTTGTTACTGTCATTCTGAAAACAGCCTTTGATGCCGCAAAAAGACCCGTAAATGCTTCTCTTGCCGAAAAAGCGACCGATATAAAGGCTCTGACAAATCCGTCAAGCGATGCAGGCAGAGTTTTCGAGTAATACAGCCTTGAAATCATAGAAAAACCGCCGTTGAAAAGCAATGAAAATGCGGAATAAAGATTCCTTGACGATAAGGCAAGCAGCGAAACAACTGCCGCAAAAACACCCTCGTAACCTTGGGTAACAGCCGAAAAGCAAAGTGCCGAAACGCAAAACGCAGGTGTCAGACTTCGGCGGAGATTGTCAAACATTTTATATCTTGAAATAAAATTCAAAGGGGTTTTGCCGAAAATAAAGCCGATATTCTGCCAGTCTCCTCTTATCCAGCGGTCAAGACGCTGATAAAACGAGCTTACATTCTTCGGAAACGACTCAGCAATCTGTATGTCGGGCAGATATGCCGCCCTGAGATATCCGCTTTCCACGATATCATGGCTCAGAATTCTTTCTTTGGGCAGTCCGCTGTCCAGCAAAGTGTAATATACATCAACATTTATAAGTCCTTTGCCGCAGAATATACTCTCTCCGAACAAATCCTGATATCTCTCGCCCGTAAGTGTATCATAAGCGGTTATGCCTGCATCTCCTGACATAACTGCCGAAAAAAACGTTTTGCATTTCTCATTCAGTCTGTTTTCTGCTTTGGGCACAAGAATACCGTAGCCCTCGGTTACCCTGCCGTTTTTTATTACAGGCTTATTTATCGGATGCTCTGCAACCGCAACAAGTTCCCTTGCCGAATCAAAAACAAGCTCTGTATCGCCGTCAAGAGCAATGATATGCCCGGTTTTTTCTAATTCACCGATATCACCGTGAAGCAAAACAAAGCCCTTCGGATTGCCTTTGATTGCTCTGATAAGCTCCGTTATTGCCCCTCTTTTGCGTTCTCTTCCCGAAAAATCATCCTGTGTTTCGGAATAAACCCTCGGTCTGACTGCCGAAATAAATCCCGAACCGTATTTGCTGTTGAGACGGTCTGTCATTTCGGTCAATGCTTTAATGAAAATTTTATCCTCGGGTTTTCTCGGCATATCCGCAGATTTGAAGTCACACAGACAGCAGACCTTGAAATTCCCCATGCAGTTGCTCAGGTAAATCTGTTCAAGATGCTTTTCAAGCTCCGATATTCTCTCCGCGGAAGGCATGACTGTTGTTACGGTTATCAATGTATGGGAATTCAGCACTTTTTCGTCATCGACAGAAAGCCTCAGAAACCTTTTCGGTGAAACTCCCGTAACGGATAGCCGTTCAATCGGATGACGCATAAGCTCCCATAAAGGAAAAAACAGCAGAATTCCTATCCATAGCCGTTCAAAGAAGAATCCTGATGCAACAGAAACCGAAAGAGGCATAACAACCTCCATGATAAGGAAAAGATATCCTCTTGCAGTGTTTTTTCGTTTCGGAATAAGGTAATCACCGATATGCTTGTTGTTTTCCTCAGCCTTTTTCAGAATCGCCTTTGTGAAATCACGCTCTGACATATTTGCTTTAGCTGATGCAGCGGAAATTCTCTGCCTGTATTCAGACTTCGATTCATTATCCATTGCAGGATATATCCCCGACGGGTCTTTGAGAAGAAATTCTTCTGCGGTAAAAAGCCTTTCACTGATAAAATCAAAATCATAACCGCCCATTTTTCTTAAAGAATTAATTGCATCCGAAAGCTGTTTTTCTCCGCTTTCATTCCTCATTCTTACACCCTTTGCGGCTTTATCGATAAGAACGCAGGTCAGCACAACAGGCAGATATCGGGTTTCTTTTCCGCTTAATCCTGATGAATTTAATTTTTCAATCAACTCATCCTCGCTGCATAATATTCCCTTTGCACAGAGCTGAATGCAACGTTCAAAAAGACCCGGAAGGATATCCGAGTCTGATCTGCGTTCAATATTCCTGCAATCGGTATATGCCTGATTTGCCTGCCTTTCAAGGACATAAAAATTATCAGAAAGCCACTGCGATTTTCCGTTCCGTGCATTGCTTCTGAATGTTCTCTGAGCATCCTTCATCAATGATGAAAGGCATTTTTTCATGATACCAACCCTTTCATTTCCGCCAATATTTCACCGCAAAAACACAGCATCCCAACACTGCCGCAGTAACAACGACCTTTTTGGTTATATCCATAATCCGAACGGTTTTTACGGCTGTGTTAACTATTCTGAGAGCACTTGTTATCTCGTTCATATTAACCTCCCGTCAGCAATACTCCGTGGGCAACGGCGGGAATGGATTCGCTCTGAAGCGACGATACGCTTGACATCAAAGCTCCCGTACCCACAAAAAGCACGTTTTTCAGTTCACCGTTTTCGATGCGTCTGAGAATATGGGAACACACAACCGCACCGCTGCAGCCGCATCCCGAACCGCCTGCACCGACGTCTTTCTGCGTTGCCGTGTCATAAATCATAACGCCGCAATCCTCGTGAACTCCCGAAATATCAATGTTTTCCTGCTTAATCATAAGCTCACACAGAAGCTCCGACCCGACCGCACCGAGGTCACCCGTCAGAATCATATCGTAATCCGACGGCACTGTGTTTGTGTCACGCAGAAAATCCGATATGGTGCAGCAAGCAGCAGGTGATAATGTCAAGGGTACACCATAAAAAAAATAAATCGGCTCCGTCTTAAAGACGAAACCGATTCTTAATCAATAATTCTCATTCACGGCTGTACCGACTGCTCTTAAAAGCGAATCTTCATGAGTTGAGGGCAAATCGCAGCTATAATGCCATATCATAACTCCGCCGAAGCCGTTATCAATTGCAAATTCCGTTTTTGCTTTTATAACATCGGGGGTGTTGAACCAGAAATCCTTATCAATGTTATCACAATGATACCAGCCGTTTTCATCAATTCCCTCATAGCATCCGTTATAGCCGTACCAATATGCCGACATATCGGTGGGCCGTGAATAGAAAGCAAGGCCGACATTTGTTTTTTCAAGAGGAACGCCGTAAATTCCGACTTTGGAAGCCGCCATCACCGTATCCTCATAGGTGGCATGCCTGCCCTCCTCGTCAACCATGTCATAAAGCATTACCTCAAAAGTATCAATCGCTCTGACGGCAGCGGTAGTGAACTTTATATTCCAGTCATTGCCGGCAACTCCGAGAGTGTAATCGCCGAGTTTCTTATCCAGCGAAACAAGGAAGTTGTTATAATATTTCCACGCATTGAGCGAAACAGGATACTCATAGTCAAAATGAACGCCGTCAAAATCATATTTATCAAGAACAGCGATGATGTTATCTTCAAGAACGCCGCTTGTGAAAGCCTTATTGTGTTCAACGCTCTGCGCTTCCATCTGTTCTTCCCAGATATCGGAATCGGTTATGCCCCACGGTCCGAGGAGGTTGAGGGTGATATTGACATCTCTGCTGCCGATTGCCTTGCGGATATTGGAAAGTGCCGTGGAGAGTATCGGTTCATTGCATATAACCTCACCCTTACTGTTGAACGATGCACATTCAAACAGAATAACATCGGTTGCAATATCGAAATCCTCGGGATAAAGACTGCTTTCAGACTGAACATATTCTCCTCTGATATAGGTTGTAACCTTGAAATCGTCAACCTTTTTACCGAGTGAAGCATTTATGCCGAGAAAATTTGTGACGACAAGTGCGATTGATGTAAAAAACGAAACAATCTGTTTGATAAAAACAGCCATATCTGTTGTTCCTTTCTGCCGTTACTGCGACGAAATCAAAGCATATCTTTCTTCAAGTTCCTCATAATGAGTGTAGTTTTCTGCCTGTTCAATGAGATTCTTTGCGTTTGTATAGGGTTTAACGGCTCTTTCGTAGATTGAAACAGCCTTGAGATAAGCCCTGAGCTCACGCCTTACCTTCATACTTTCGGCAAAACCGTTTGTTTCTCTGTTCTGAAGCTCTTCCTTAACAGATTCGTCAGGTCTGACGATATTTTCAATGCCGTATTTTCTGATAAGAGCTGCGGATTCCTTCTTGGTTCTTGCGTTCAGGATTGCATCGGAACGGATTTCTTTCTCTGCTTCCGTTGATTTGGGAAGCTTCTTTGCATTCTTCATCTCTTCTTTTGCGTTTTCATATAAATAAAGCATTCCGTTTGCATAGTCGGCTCTCGCCTGAACTAACCTTGTTCTGCCCGCTTCACCCGAGAATTTGTTGAGATCCTGCATAACGATTGAAGCTCTCTCAATTGCAAGATTGGTTTCTTTGATTTGCTTCTTTTCTGCTTTTGATGCGGTTTTATCGGCTTTTATCTTCTTTTTGCTGAAGTTTTCCTGTGCTTCGTGAATGATTTCCATTGTATCCGCAAGCTCTTCGTCCTCAAGAACACCGAGGGAATGATTTACAAACATCGCACGGATTTTCAGTACGCTTACATATGCCTTATGCTTGTTTTCCGTGAGGTCATAGAAGCAGAACGGAATAAGATTGAGAAATGCACCGAGTGCAGAGCAAATAATCAGCACCTCAAAAAGATTGTTCCGGATTGTGTCATCATAGAGAACGTTATAATCCTCAAGGAGTCCCATTTTCTCGTAAATTGCGGGATATACCATGCCCGTAAAGAATCCGATAACCGTTCCTATCATGCCGAGAGGGCCGAACAAGCCGTCAACTCTGACACCTGTTTTCCATTGATGATAGTCTCGCATATCAGCACTTATCTGGTGCTGAACGATGTTCCAGAAGGTGTTGATAAAGGTATTGAAATACCAAAGAACACAAATAAGAATCAGATTTTTATATGTAAAATAGAGAATGATAAGCACAACAACATTTATGGAGTTTGCCGTTATGAGAAGGTTTCTTTTTCCCATGGCTTTTATGGCAATCGGTGCAAGAAGCATTGACCACAAAGCCGCATTGCCGATAACCGTATTCGCAACGCCGAGATACGACTGATATTCACCGCCGTAACCGTAAACGAACGACCATCCGAGAACAACGCCGTAACCCGATTCAAGAAAAACAACCCACGCCGCAGCCTGAATAATCCAGTAGTATTTGTTTTTGGCAACCTCACGGATTGCATCAAGCAATCTGACCGCTTCGGGCTTCTTTTTCGGAAGAATGAGTCTTTCTTTGACTTTGCGGAAGAAAATTGTGCTTATTACAAGACCGATTACCGTGAAAACCGGATAAATAACACGGTAAGTCCAGATATTGTTAAGGCCCCAAGTCCAGCCGGCAATCATCGGAATAAACAGATTTGAGATTGTCGGGGCAAGAGAATAAATGACCTGAGAAATGCTCATTGCGTTGGCTCTCTCCTGAGCATCGGGAGAAATAATCTGCTGAAAATATGTATAGCTTTCATTATAAAAACAAAGAAACTGACTGAGCAGAAAATACATAAACCATACAACAACAGCCTTTATGTTATAGCTGAAATACTCATACGGAAGCCACACAAAAATCATTGAAATCAGAACAATGGGGAAACCCGTTCTTCTGATAAACGGCAGGAATTTGCCTCCCGGAATATGATGGTTGTCATAATACCAGCTTCGGAAAATGCCGATGGGAATGCCTATAAGGTTGGCTACAGTCAACATTATCTGCAAATCCATCGGGCGGAGTCCGATGCTTGCACCTACAAGGAAATTACCTGCACTCAGACCAATTTGTCCTGCAAGAAGCATTGCCCAGTTAACACCGAAACCGGCACCGCTGAGTGCTCCGATTTCTTTATATGTTATATACTTTCCTTTCGGCGGCACATGCCAGTATTCTTTGACCGAAGAAACCGCACCCTTTGCTTTATCAATCAAATTCGGCTTTTTTGTTTCAGAATTCATTGTTCGCATTTCTCCTCTTTTTCATTTTAACTGACGTTAATCCAAAGCTTATATCAAGCTGTCATCGGTCAGACCGGGCTTCGGGTCCGGAATTCCGATTATCCCGCAAACCGTTTTTTATTTAAACAAATCAGTGCTTTTCCAGATTAATTTTTCAGAATTTGATGTTGTGCTTCCGAAATCATCCGTAAAGCTCTTATAAGGCTCTGCACCGAGCTTGAGATAAAGAGCTTTTGCGTTTTCGTTGCCTTTGACAACGCATATGCTCAATGATTGATAGCCGTTATCGGCGGCATATCTCCCCACAGCATTAACAAGAGCTGTGCCGATACCCCGTCCTCGTGCTTTTTCGTCAACATGAAGGGAATCCAGATACCATGTGTTTTCAAGCTCTTCGTCTTCCGTACCTGCGGCAAATCCGAGAAAATCCCCGTCAACCGCAGCCCATATTTTATTCCTTTTTTCGGAAAGATACTTTTGCCATCTGCTTCTTGCACCGTCAACGGTAAGCGAATTCAGATATTCATCGGACAAAAGACCTTTATAGGTTGTTTTATGGTTATGCACGTAAAGCTTTGCGATATCATCAAGGTTTTCTTCGGCTGCAAGCACTATTTTCACGGTATCACCTGCCCTTGTCTGAAATTTTAACATATTATTCTGTAAATAACAACATAAATTTATCTCCGGTTCAGAAAAAAGTCAGGGCAATATAATTCAAGCCAAGAACAGTTTTATCAAATCCGACACCAAGGCTTCAAAGTAATAAATAAAGCAAAAAATTCTCTGTGCAAGTGTTGACTCACACAGAGAACAGGAAGTTAGTATTTTAAAAAATGCTGATTGATGATATATAGTAGACGCAAAATTCTTTGATTTCTTCCATAATGCTGATATATTTATTAACGGCACTGCCGAAATCGGCTGAAATTTCAAGGATATTTCGGAGAAGTCGGTTACAATTGTCCTTGAAGCTTGCCTCTGTATATTCGGCTTTAATGCCGATATATTCATGTCCGCCGAACATAACCTTAAAACCGTCGGAATAAACATCAACATATATATGGTATATTCTGCCGTTTGAATGTTCAAATGAATAGTAAAGGTTATCGCTTAAATCATCTTCTTTTTTTCCTTCAACAGTTCGTGTTGTACCGTCAGTAAAAGTAATCTTTAACTCTTCGGGATAAACGCTGTCGTAAACTGTTTCCCCGTCATAGCAGCATCTTCTGACGGCATATTGCTCAGCATTTTCAACCTCGATTTTTTCAATGAAATCCGTAGCTTCAATTATCGTAAGTGTTTCTGTGAATTCATAGTCAAGGATATTGAAGGTTACCGTATTTTCACCCAATGCAAGCTTTTTTTCGCTTTCGAAGCCAAGCCAGCCGATTCCGTATTCAAGATATCCCTCTGTGAAATTGATTCCGGGATCTGCATTGAGAAGATATTCGTTATAAATATCTACGTCCTCATATGCAACTGCATTTTTAAATGCATCTTTATTGTATGATACCCCTGTGAATTCACCAAGGAATTCAATTGATATGCAAACATCGTGAGGTTCCGGAGATGAACCGTAGAAATCATCTGTAAAATAATACGTTCCTTCTTCAAAGCAGGCAAAAATTGCGTGTTCGGAATATACTTCCGTCTCAATTTCTTTCATTTCTGAGCCTTGAAGCTCAAAAACACTATATGTTCCTCCGGTTATGGAATAATAACCCTTTTCTTTAACTTCAAATTTTGCAAAGAATTTACAGAAATCATATTCTTCCTTGTATTCAATGCTGTTTTCGCCTTCAAAAACCTCGCCGACATAGAAATAGTCACCGACGGAAGAATCCGAAAAAACAAAGTTCTCTTTTTCTCCGGTATCATAAGCAAACGCACCTGTTACGCAAAGTCCGCTGATTGCTGCTATACAGATAATAACTGCGATGATCTTTTTTAAAGTTTTCATAATTTTTACCCCTTTTCTGTTTTTAATTCTATATTTATTTGGATAACTTCATTTTATATCCGAAATCAACACTGTTCACCCATGAAGGATTAAATTCAGGGTCATCATAAATGCTGAAAAGCTGATTTGTATAGGTTTTTGTTTCTCCTGCAAGATAATCAATGAGCATATCGTATTCGCAATAGGCTACATGAACACCGAAGGCTTCTTCCGCACCGATTTCATCTCGTTTATCGTCAAACTGCTTTTCTGTTACGGTTTTGCCGTCGATTTTGAAATCATGAAGCTCGTAGTTATCGTAATTAAGCTCTGCCCAGAATCTTGTATGCTCAATCTTTCCGTCCTTGAACGTGTAATATGTTTCACCGAGGTAGGACATTTCATCTGTTTCTTCGTTAGCAATGCCGAGATAAAGTGTTCCGTCCTTACCGTAACCGAATTCTATAAGCTGTGAACCGTCGAGTGCACCGTAGGAAGCATAAACATCTGTTGAAAGAATAAGCTCTGCCTTGCCGTCTTTCATTGTATATATATCAAGATACTGAATGTTGTATATTAATTTTTCATCTGTTGCATAGCCGACCATAAGCTCGGGTTCACCGTCAAGATTCCAGTCGAAAAGTTCTGCAAAAAGTATTCCGGTGTAATAGTGATGCTCATTACGGATTG
This sequence comes from Acutalibacteraceae bacterium, assembly GCA_045542715.1. Classification (GTDB taxonomy): domain Bacteria; phylum Bacillota; class Clostridia; order Oscillospirales; family Acutalibacteraceae; genus CAG-177. The sequence continues at coordinate 107,643 of JAZQLN010000060.1, read as the reverse complement.
ATTTGTGTTCATGATAATTATTGTTGATTACTTCAAGATATGCTTTCTTGAACGACTCTGCTTTTTCATCTTCCGCCGTTGTGTCTTCGGATGTTCCGGTTTTGATTGCTTCATGCTGTTTTGTTTCAATTTGCTGAACCGAAGCAGTTGTTGTTTCCGCTGGAGTTGTTGTTTCGGTTTCGGGTTTTGCACTGCAACCGTGTGCGAATAAGATTGATGCCGCCATTAAAATTGTGATGAGCTTTTTCATGGTAATTCTCCTCGTTTGTTTTTTGTTTTGTTGACATCTGAAGAATACCACAAAAACTTATCACAAAGTGCAAAATGTCAAAAATGACAACTTATTTGTAATTTTCGATGACTGTATCCGGATGTACCGGTTGTTTCCTGCTAAAGTGCTTTTAAAACAAAAAAATCAGGAGGAACATAAAATTCTTCCTGATTTTTATTTTGTTATTATTACTTATCTGAGATATATTCCGCCGAAAATCAGCAATGCCGTCATCATAAGCAGATATGTGGGGTATACCGTTGAAGAGCATCCGAAAGAAGCTATAAACCGGCCGATAGTTTTTGCTTTTCTGCGGTTTTCGGCAACAAGCTTTGGTCGGAACATAAAGAAGAACTCAAATATCAGATAGCCTACGCAATAGAATATCCATGTTTCCCAAAGGGTGTAGCCTCTCACTGCCTGAACCGCAAGAGCAACGGCACCCACGAGAATCAGGAATATACGTATAAACTTTATGCCCTTATAGTCCCAGTATCGCTCCAGTCCGTCATGCTGAGCAATGACATAATACATTGTAAAGCAACAGATAATCGATGCCATGGTTGTTGAGCCGAGCATGATGAGTGCAAGGGGGCCCACCATATAACAAGGACGCTCCAGCACCTCAACAATATTCATATCAACCTCACCGAAGGCACGGGTGATTTTGTTACCGTTTCTGCGGTAAGGAATGATAAACAGGAAAATTGTGATAATAATCAGCACACAGAATACCCACGAAAGAACGGTATCAACCGTTTGCGGTATCGGATGCCACAATGCACCTGCCGTTTCAGCCGCCGCAAGCTTCTCCTTTGCAAGAGGCCATGCAATCACAAATGCAACGGAGATACCGAAGCCTTGAGCAAGACCCTGAACAAGCTCCATCATTTTCCAGCCGTCAATAACATTAAGCTCATCCAGCTTACCGAACATCCGTTTGCCGTTTTTGAGAGGATGGCATTCTTTGTCATAAAGACCTATGCCGATAACCCAGCCTATTGCACCGAATAAAGCACCGCCCATCCACATGATGATTGAGAAAATATCACCGCGAATTGCCATCATCAGCAGTAATTCGGCAACAATCACAACATTGCGTCCCCATTCCTCACGGCTGTCCTCCGAAAAACAGATTTTCGGCATTCTGCCGTGTTCCGGGTCATAGGGAGTGTTGAAAATGCGGTAACCGATTTCCTGTGAAAGCGGAACAAGTGCAAAGAAAACAACGAAATCGTACCATTTATAAACAACACCACTCATCGCAGAGAAGCTGACACCGAGGAATGCCGCACCGAGACCGCCCCAGATTGTACCTTTGAAAACGAGGGCGAGATAACCCATCGACGGATTGTAGCGAGGCTTGTCATGATGAAGAATGAGAGCCATTGTTGAAGCGTAGGGTTCCATGCCGCCGTAGAAATATCCGAGTGCACAAGCGGCTGCGAATAAGAACACGTTATCCATAAGCAGCTCTGAGCCGGTGTACCAGACACACATAATGCCCATGAATGCACCGGGCAGCATCGCACCCTTTTCACCGCCGATTGCCGAACCGCGGATACCCCAGCCGAAGCACATGGCGAGCATACTGAAAACTATAAAAAGAAGAGGATTTTCAGTCATTTTTTACACCTTTTTAACGAAAATTAATATAGCCGAAAACAAGTAATCCTGCCATCAGTATATGGAAGAAGGGAAGAACCGTAATATCTCCGCCGAACGATACAAGGAATTCCTTAACGGATTTTGAGTTCCTGTAGTTTTCAATTACTCTCTTTGGACGGTAGAAGTACACAAGGTCAAATATGACGTAGCCTACACAATAGAAAATCCATGTTTCCCAAAGAGTGTATCCTCTCAGAATCTGACCCGCAAGTATTACGGCACCAAGCAGAATCAGGAATATGCGTATAAGCTTGACATTCTTGAAATCCCAATAACGTTCAAGTCCGTCGTGCTGAGCGATAACATAATACATCGTAAAGCAGCAGATAATCGATGCCATGGTTGTTGAACCGAGCATAACAAGCGCAAGAGGACCTACCATATAGCAGGGGCGTTCGAGCACTTCAACAATATTCATGTCAACCTCGCCGAAGGCACGGGTAATTTTGTTGCCGTTTCTGCGGTAGGGAATGATAAACAGGAAAATCGTGAGAATAATCAGTGCACAGAACACCCATGAAAGTGTGATGTCCACCTTTTCGGGAAGCATATACCAGAGCTTGCCTGCAGCTTCCGCCTGCTCAAGATTCTTGGCAGCAATGGGCCAGCCGATAACGAAGGCTGCACTTATACCGAGACCGTTGAAGCAGCCCTGAACAAATTCCATAATCTTCCAGCCGTCAACAATTTTAAGCTTTTCCCAATATCCGAAAAGCATTTTTCCGTTTTTGAGAGGATGCAGCTCTTTATCATAGAACGTAATGGCAATAACCCAACCGATTGAACCTGCGAGTGCACCGCCGATCCACATGAGAATGCCGAAAATATCACGGCGGATTGCCATAAGCACCAGCAAGCCTGCCACGATAACAAGATTGCGTCCCCATTCCTCACGGCTGTCCTTCGAAAAACAGATTTTGGGCATTTTGCCGTGCTCGGGGTCATAGGGTGTGTTGAAAATGCGGTAACCGATTTCCTGCACGAGAGGAACAAGTGCAAAGAAAACAACGAAATCGTACCATTTATAAACAACGCCGCTCATTGCGGAGAAGCTGATACCGAGAAACGCCGAACCCAGACCACTCCAGATTGAGCCTTTGAAAGCAAGAGCCAAATAACCTAAAGGCGGATTGTAGCGGGGGCTATCGTGGTCAAGAACGAGCCCCATTGTTGAGCCATAGGGCTCCATACCGCCGTAGAAATAGCCGAGGGCACAAGCAGCCGCAAACAAATACACATTGTCCATCAGCAGCTCTGAGCCCGTGTACCAGACACAGAGAATACCCATGAATGCACCGGGCAGCATGGCACCCTTTTCACCGCCGATTGCCGAACCGCGGATACCCCAGCCGAAGCACATGGTAATCATGCTGATTGCAAGAAAAGCAAATATGTTTTGAGTTTCCATATGCAAACTCCTTTCTCAAATTATGTTTATCTTTCAACGCGAACAAGAGCATAGCCGATTTTTTTGCGTGCACAGGTATAAACCATGTGAAGAAGATTGCCCTCTGCAACGATGGAGGGATATGAAAATTCCGTGGCAGGCTCTGTTTCAAGCTCGATGCGGACAGGATATGTTGCACCGTTATCCTCGGAAAGGAACAGGCAAAGAGGTGTGCGGTCACCCCAGTTTTCGCTTACAGGGTTGCAAATCAGACCCAGAACTCCGCAATCCGTCATCGCCGCACCGATACCGCTGTTATTGTTGGGCATATCCGTGGGTCTTGCCACAGACCATGTACGTCCGAAATCTTTTGATTCGCTTCTGTAAATCCAATTAAGATTGGTACGGGCGAGCATATAGACTCTGCCGTCATGGGATTGATCCTCCCATACCGCAGGCTGAATCAGACCCTCTCCCTCCTTGGGAAGCTCCTCTTTACGGTTACAGATTGTACCGTCGGGCAGTTCAAATGCAACGGGTGCGGAAAGCTTCCAGGTTTCGCCGTTATCCTCGCTGTAGTCTGTCCAGGATTCCCAGCGGTCGGCCAAATCTTCGGTTGAACCGGGAGCGAGAAGCGCACCGTTAGAGAGTCTTATCATCTGATTTTTAACAGGTCCTCTTCCGCCGATATCACCCGGAACAAGCTCCTTTGGCTCTGACCAGGTTTTTCCGCCGTCGGATGAAACGCTTTTCATTGAGTACCAATGTCCTTCATCGATACCGCTTTTATAGATTAATGTAAGATCGCCGTTCTCCGCAAAAAGAGTGGGGTTCCAGTCTGCCTCTCCGTCATCGGGAGTTACGGGAACGGGAGTGCTCCATTCGCCGTCACGGCGTGCAAACCATATGCGGACATTGGGGTTCTTTTCTTTTATTCCTCCGAACCATGCTGCCGTGGGTTTGCCGTCACAGATAGCAACCGTTGCAGCGTGGCATTCGCCTGTTTCTTCGTTGATACCTTCGGTTGAAAGATATTCCTTATATAAAAGTTCAGCTTTAATCATTTATCAAATTCTCCCATTCTGAAATTACTGTATCCGCAACAAACCTCGGGGCTTCCTCGCCGAGATTATAATAGTACAGAATATGTATCTCGTTGTTAAAGAAGGCTATTCGCGGATAGCCGATATCCGTGTTGACAGCATCGGTGCGAAGAGCCTGAGGCTCACTCCAATTCTTGCCGTCACGGGTAGTGGTGATGAATAATCCGCAAGGCTCCTGCCTGCGGAAAAACGCAAGCACTGCCGTTCCGTCGGGCAGAGTGCAGAGTGCGGGCGGACTGCCTCCACTCATATCTTCGTCTATATATGCAAGCTTTGTTTCCCAAATCCATGTTTTACCCTCGTCATTGCTGAGGTAAACATCGAGCTGTGTGAAGCCCGGCTCATTTTCGCTGGCATAGCGTGCAATTCCGAGCAACGAACCGTCGGGAAGCTTTGCAAGAGCAGGCATAATGCGGAAATCTCCCTTGGGCGGATCTTCACCCATCATTCCGAGAAACTCCCACTTGCCGTCGAACGTAAGCTTTGCGGCAAAGGTATTGCCTTCGTAACCGTCTGCCTTAACTCCTGTCATGGCAAGCAGAAAATATCCGTCACAGACGAGATAATCGGTTCTTGCCGCAACACCGACAAGTCCGAAATCGGGAATATAAAACGGACCTTCCCAGCTTTTGCCGCCATTGTTTGTAACCATAAGCTGCGTAAACACATTGCCGTCCCAGCCCGAAGGCATAAGATACAAACCGCTTTCGGCGGTAAGAAGGTCTGCAGGCAAATCGGGCAGACGCCGGGTGTTTTCGTAGTCAATTGCCGGAATTTCCGGATACTCGTGAACCCATCCGGTTTCGGGGCGGAATCTCGCAAACATTCTTATTGTCGGTTTTGTTCTGTCAAGTGCATGAACACCGGGGCCGTTGTAATGATGTATCCCCTTTTCAAAACCTACAAGCAATTCATCGTTGAATTTCCATATACCGTGATTGGCAGGCCAGCCGAAAAAGCTGGGTTCATCAAAAGCTACAGGAATATGTGTAACTTTCATAATACTCACCTTTTAAAATATCAGAATAACAAAACCCCGAATGAAATTTTTCTTATCTCATTCAGGGCATCTGCAGGCTTATCAGCAGCCGTGGCGTTCCTTATAAATACGGATAACCTCCTGAAGGTCCTCCTCTGTATCAACGCTTACCGCCTCATACTGTGCGGGTGCGGGAACAATCTTGATTTTGTAGCCATGCTCCAGAACCTTAAGCTGTTCAAGAGATTCCGCCTCGGAAAGCGGTGTGGGAGCAAGCTTTGTATATGTGTTGAGGAACTCATGTGTGTAGGCATAAATTCCCACATGCTCAAAATACTTTGCAGCTTCGGCATGACGGGGATAAGGAATGGGTGAACGCGAGAAATAGATTGCATTGCCGTTTACATCGGTAACAACCTTGACAACCGTATTATTGAGAACATAGTCGCCTTCAATAGGAACACTGCCTGTTGCCATAACACAGTCGGGGCTGTTAATCAGTGCCGTGCCTATATCGTCAATGATTTCGGGTGGAACAAGCGGTTCGTCACCCTGAATATTGATAACATATTCACAGTCATAATTGCTTGCAGCCTCTGCCACACGGTCGGAGCCTGTGGGATGATTTACACTTGTCATAACAGCCTCTCCGCCGAATGCGATAACCGCATCGTATACACGCTGATCATCGGTTGCAACAACAACCTTGCTGAGAACCTTTGATTTGCTTGCATTTTCGTAAACATGCTGAATCATGGGCTTGCCGCAGATATCCTTAAGAGGCTTTCCGGGCAGACGTGATGAACCGTAGCGGGCGGGAATAACACCTAAAACCTTAGCACTCATTTTTAATTCTCCTTATCTTTAAATCAGAACTTATATTTTTCACTAAGAGCATTTCTCATTTTTGTGAGCGAGAACGGCTTGATTTCATCGCAGATGCGTTCACGCATTTCCTTGCCCTCTTCGGTATTCTGAGGAGCCGATGTGAAATCAAGAGTTATGCCGAGCTCGTTGCAAATACGGTCAACAAAAATCGGCCAAAGCTCGCCTATATCGCCGATAACGGGAATGCTGTTTTCAAGACGTGTGAACGCTGACATTTCCATGCGGAACGGAATTTTTGTGAGCTTTGTTTTGGGCAGACCTTCGTTAATTGCTTTCTGGATAAGCTCGCTCTGCTTGTTGAGATCCCACGAACGCTTGAGGTTTTCGTCAAGGTCAAAGCGGATAAGAGTTTTATCCTTGAGGCTGTATGTGGGCAGACCGTTCATCGCCGCCCAGATACCGTGACCGGTATATGTTTCAAAAGGTCCGTCGTGGATTTCCTGAGTAAGAGCAACTGCAGATTCGATGATTACATCCGCATCCGAAAGCATTTTTGCAATTCTCTTGCAGCGCTGGCTTACGGGAATGCTGTCCGAGATGCAGAGTCCTACCTGACCTCCGCCGATAAGCTGGGGAACGCTTACAAGAACGGGCACGCCTTTGATTGCACCTGCTCCGATCATTGTGCGCGGGTCAGCACCGAGACCTGCGACATATTCAAAGCTTTCGCCGAGTGTCTGTGCCGCAACCATAATCTCTGTTGAAACGGTTTCGTTAAAATAGCCGACAGGGTAAGCCATGTTGCCTGCCGCCTTGATGATAACCTTGCCCTCTGCCTTTTCGCAGATTGATACAAGCTCTTCGTCAAGAGGAAGCTCGGAACGGATTCTTGCCCATTCCTCTTTATTGAGCTGAGTAAGCTCATAAATATTGCCTCGGCAGCGTATGTTTTCGGGGCATTTGTCACCCAGAATATCTGCATCAAATCTCTTGACCCTGTCAAGAGTACCGCCCATTTCGTGCGAAATAACGGCTGAGCTTGTTGTTACGCCGTCAATAAGACCGGCATGAATAAGGGTTGCTATCAGAGTTGTTACGCCCTCATGCAGATTGGGGCCGCTGCCTATAACAGCCGCAACCTTGCCGCCGCGTTTTTTAACTTCAACGACACGCTCGATTGCAGTTGCCAGAAATTCTTTTGTTTCATCGGGAAGTGCTTTGTAAAGCTGTTCAACCAAAGCCGGTGATGCCATAATATTTCTCCTGTTCTTAATTAGTTATATAATGTGTTTTCACTTGGTTTTTCTGCCGAAGCAAGCATCGTCATGGTCGAGCGACAAAAGAGTAAAGCCGTATTTTTTGTAGAAATTTACTGCTCTTTCGTTTCTCGGTCCGCAGGTAAGGCAAACGCCCTCAACACCTTTTTCCGCAAGATGACCGCAGAGAGTCTCCACAAGCTTTCCGCCCATGCCGAGACGCTGATATTCGGGAAGAATGTCGATGTGAAAATGGGCAGGATATTCATCCTTGAATCTCTCCTGGCAGTTATACGCCGTTGATGCCCACTCATATCTGCCCTCGCCGAAGCTGTCGGACCGGGGAAGATATTCACTGTCATAGATTTTCTTGAATCTGTCAAAGTTTTCGGCACAGATAATATATCCCACCGCCCTGCCGTCATCATCGACAACAAAGCAGTTTTCGGGCTCGTGCTCGATATAATAGTCACAGAATGTGTTGTGATAAAACAGGCCTGTCATGTATTCGGGCACCTCCTCGGGTCCCTCGCTGTTGTGACAGACAAAATGCACATCGTCACGGTCTTTCCCTTCATATTTTCTGATGGATATCATCACAATTCACCACCCTCAATCCGGTATATGAATAAAATATCACAAAATATACAAAAATTCAAGGAATAATCTTGAATTTTTATAAAAAAAGTGTATAGTGGAAATATAAACATATGAGGAGATGAAAAAATGAAAAAGTTTTTCCGTTCTTTTATCGCGATACTTCTTGTTTTTGTCATGCTCTTTTCCGTGAATGCATCGGCGGTATTTGCAATACCGGAGCATAACGGTGCAATCACCGCAGTAACAAACGTACTCGGCGGAATTATTGACGGAGCAATCAGCTTTTTGGGGATGCTGACTCCCACTCCCGACTACCCTTCTGTTGAAGAATATTTTTCGGCAGAAAGCAAAAATTTCTATAAAGGCACCGAAACTTTCGAAGACAACGCTGCCGACGGTGCAAAATGGTCGCTGGGCTTCGGCAAAGAAAGCCTTGTCCCCGCCAATCTTCTTGACGGCACCAAAGAATACTACACAGGCGGCTATTTCACGCAGAAGGTCAACGGTGTTTTTGATGACCAGCGGGCAAATGCAATCGCTCTTAATGACGGTTCAGGCAGAGGCACAACCGTTTTTGCGGCAATTGACGGCATAGGCGTAGCCAACGGCGATATCCGTGCCGTCAGAGGCAAGGTTGAGGAAAAGCTCAAAGCAAAAGGTGTTGCAAGCGATATCAATGCCATTAATATAAATGCTACCCACTGCCATACCGTTATTGATACGCAGGGCATAGGTCTTGACCTGCTTCCCAAAATATTCCGCAGCTTCTTTGGCGGAGCCGAAAGGTCTGCCGATACCGAATTCCTTGAAACAATGATTGACCGCACCTCTGACGCAATTGTTGAAGCATATATGAATATGGAAACGGGTACTCTTTATTATTTTGAAACGGCGGGTATGGGCAAGGATGAAGAAAACGGCTTATACCTTAATGACAAATATCCGTATATTGTCAACAAGAGATATTATGCAGAGGGATATCAGCACCGTTTTGCCTGCTTTAAATTCGTTCCCGATAACAATAAATCCGCAGGAACGATATTTGCAAATATCGGTGCACATCCCACGGTTGTTGACGAATCAACAAAGCTTCTTTCCGCAGACTTTCCTGCTTTTATGGAAGAAAAAATCAACGGCGCAGGCATGAATTTCATGTTCATTCAGGGTGCTCAGGCTCCCGTTTCCGTTAACAAATGGGCGGATATCCCCGACCCCGTTGCAGGTGAGGTTGAAGCTGAAATTTCAGCAAATCCCACCGCGGAAGATTACAAAACATCCATACTCCTCGGCTATGAATATGCAAGGCTTATACTTGAAGCACAGAACAATGCCAGAGAGGTTGAACCCATACTCAACGTTAAAATGACGGAATATGCTGTCAGACTTGAAACCGGTCTTTTCGGCTACGGTGCAACGGAAGGCTTTATCGGCACAACAACCGTAGAGGATTCTTCAAGCGAAACGGGCTATTCAATCATTACCGAAGCAGGCTATATCGAAATAGGCAAGGATATCGTTCTGCTTACGGCACCGGGCGAGATTGTTCCTCAGCTTGTTTACGGTAACGTTATTTCCGCAGAGGACTCATATAACGGAACTCCGTGGACCTATGAGGCAACCGTAAATCTTATTCCCGACGGCAAGACCGTTCTTGTGATGGGACTCTGCAACGATGCTATAGGCTATATTCTTCCCGATAACGACTATGCACACTTTATTGCCGACACTATCTGGGACATGGACGGTGCCGATAAAATTTTCGGACCCTATCACAGACATTATGAAGAATTGCTTTCGGCAGGCAGTACGGCAGGCTCCGAAACAATTTCTGTCCTTAACAACCTTGTGATAAGCGAAAATCCGTAAGAATAAAATAACACCGGAGGATTCGGCATGACAAAAGCTCAGGCAAAGCAAAAAGCGAAGGAACTTGTTGCAAAAATGACGGTTGAGGAAAAGCTTTCTCAGCTGCTGTATAATGCTCCCGCAATCGAAAGACTCGGCATTGAGGAATATAATTGGTGGAACGAAGGCTCGCACGGCATTCACGGTGCGGGCACGGCTACCGTTTTCCCTCATGCAATTGCCATGGCATCCTCCTTTGATTCCGCACTCGTCGGTGAGGTTGCCGATGCGATCTCAACCGAGGGCAGAGCAAAATATAACAAGCATTTGCAGTTCGGTGACCATGACATTTTCAAAGGCATCACCTTCTGGGCACCGAACATCAATATTTTCCGCGACCCCCGATGGGGCAGAGGTCAGGAAACCTTCGGCGAAGACCCCTTCCTCACCTCGGAGCTCGGTATCGCATATATCGGCGGAATTCAGGGCGACGGCGAATTTCTCAAGGCTGCCGCCTGCTCAAAGCATTTCGCAGTCCATTCGGGTCCCGAAAAAGTCCGTCACGGCTTTAATGCCGTTGTTGACAGACATGACCTTTTCGAAACATATCTTCCCGCATTCGAAAAAACTGTCAAATCGGGCGTTGCAGGTGTTATGGGTGCATATAACCGCCTTAACGGTGAGCCCTGCTGCTCTCATTCTTATCTTATTTCACAGATACTCCGCAAAGATTGGAATTTTGACGGCTATGTTGTTTCCGACTGCGGTGCACTCCGTGATATTTACAAGTTCCACAAATTTGTTGAAACAAAGGCAGAAGCTGCTGCTCTTGCCCTGAAAAGCACCTGTGACCTTAACTGCGGCGATACCTACGATGCACTCGTTGACGCTTACGAGCAGGACCTGATTGACGAAGATGACATCACCGCTGCGGCGGAAAACCTTTTTGCCATACGTTACCGTCTGGGTGAATTTGAAGAAACCAGACCCTATTCCGATATCGGATATAATAAGCTCGACAGCAAGGAGCACAAGGCTCTCAATCTCAGGACTGCCGAGCAGTGCATCGTTCTTCTTGAAAACAAAGATGATTTCCTTCCTCTCGATAAAAACACAAAAAAGAAGATTGCGGTTGTTGGCCCGAATTCACTTTCAGTTACCGCACTTGAGGGCAATTATAACGGCTATGCTTCCGAATACATTACCGTTGCCGACGGCATACGAAGGGTGTTTGAGAATGCCGTAATAACCGTTGAAAAGGGCTGTAATTACTGCGAAGAGCAGCTTAACCATTGGAGCGGATTCCGAAACATGATAAGCGACGGCGTTGCGGCTGCTTCAGAGGCGGATATAACAATTCTTGCGCTTGGTCTTGACTGCTCAATCGAGGGTGAGGACACGGGTTTTGACAACGATTACACAGCAGGCGGTGACAAGCGTTCTCTCTTCCTGCCTGCAACTCAGCAGAAGCTTGCCGAGTCGGTATGCGATATTTGCGAAAACGTTATTGTTGTTCTTCTTTGCGGCAGTTCAATTGATGTTGGCAAAAAAGTAAGAAACCATGCAAAGGCAATTATTCATGCATGGTATCCCGGTTCACTCGGCGGACTCGCTCTTGCAAAAATACTTTCGGGCGAAGCAAACCCCTCCGCAAAGCTTCCCGTTACAATCTACCACGGCAATCACAGTCTGCCCGATTTTGAAAATTACAACATGAAGGGCAGAACATACAGATACATTGACGGCGACGCACTTTATCCGTTCGGATTCGGTCTGTCATACACAAAATACGCTTATGAAAACGCAAATCTTGTTTATGCAGACAGCGAGAAAATAACTGTCAGCGTAAACGTAAGCAATACGGGCAATGCCGACGGCAGGGAAACCGTTCAGGCTTATGCAGCATATACCGACAGCCGTGTCGCAACGCCTCATTGGCAGCTTTGTGCCGTAAAACCCGTTGTACTTAAAAAGGGAGAAAAGGCGGAAGTTACCCTCGATATTGACCGATATTGGGTAAAAGCCGTTGACACTGAAGGCAAAAGAGTTGAACCTGACGGAAAAATCACCATTTTTATCGGGGGGCATCAGCCTGATAACGTAAGCACAAATCTGCTCGGATATCCGTGCCTTGAAATTGAGGTAGGGTGGCGAGAATAATCCGAACCCGTTTTTTGCGGGGCGGGTTTAGTTAGAATGCAGTCACTCTAAGCTGCATCCGAATAAGCATATCACAAAAACGGAGCTGTCTCACACCGAAGTGAGGCAGCTCCTTATTGTTTAATCAAATATAACTTCTATTTCGTGTTTTACTGTTTCGATGATATCGAGAATTGTACGGATAATCTTTTCTATTATCCATTCGCGCTCGTATTTTACATCTTCACCCGTGCCGCCGTAACAGCCGATGTTGTTGCTCAGAACAGCTTCACCGTAAATGTCTTTTTCAATGCCGTCAACAGCCGCACCTGCACCGATAAGGGGTGAATCCTCAGAAAGCCTGAAGCTGTTTATATCGGAATAATCAGTGCCGGCAAATCCGGGCACGGTGTTCTTTGCACCGAGGTCTACAAGCGGAGTCATAACATTATAATAACAGTTGTTTCTGAACACATTCCCTCTTTCGGAATCAATATCATACGCAAATGTGGCACCGTCAACAGGGATGATTATGTTGTTTGCAATATATGCATTATAAAGATTTTTGAACTGGAATTCTCCGCAGTTTACGATTGTATTATTATAAAAGCTGAAATCATGCTCACCGCAAGTGCCTACGGCGGTAGTTGAGCGTGCACCGTTATCGTTTACCGAGAGACAGTAACGCACCGTATTGCCGTGATGTCCGCTGTAGTTGGGGTTGTTGCACATAAATCTCATGTTGTCGTGGGAATAGATATACTGATACGTGCAGTTGTTTGTTTGTGAATCGAAGTCAACAGCCATGCCGTCACCGACATTCTTCTGACCTGCTATTTCGCAATACTGAATGGTGCTGTTTTCACTGCCCCAGAACCACATTGCAGCCGTGAAATACTCGATTTCACCGTTTTCGTCAACACCTTCGCCCTGACAGCAGTTGATTGCACGGCAATCGGTTACAAGTGCACCGTCACATATACCGACAACAACAGCCTCTGCATCCATTTCGCTAAAGCAGCATTTTTCTATCAGCAGCCCTTCGTTATATATGGGGTCAATCTCATCCTCCTCGCACCAGGGAGTCTGTGAATCGTTCCATGAGCCCCATATCATAAATCCGTTTGCACAGTTATAAACTTCACAGTTGCTGATTGTGAGGTCATTTACGGCATATCTCGACTTTGCAGGCAGACCCTTTACCATAACCGCAGCTCTTGCAGCTGCCGCACCGTTTGAAAAATCGTCACGGCTGTGAACTTTGTAATTCTGCATATCCGTGAAATACACGTTCTCAATAACGATACCCTCTGATGTTTTGTTATATGTATCAATCCATATACCGCCGCCGTTGGGTGCTTTGATATGAAGGTCCGATACGGTTACATAAGAACAGTCAAAAAGTTTTAAAACTTCTGTTTTTTCATTGGTATAAAGAACAGCCTTTTCACCCTCACCGTAAGACGAGATAACAACGGGGTTTTCCTTTGTGCCTTCGCAGGTAAGCAGTGCGTCACATTCATATTCACCGCCGTTTTTGAATAAAAACCGTGTACCGGGGCCTACGCTGAGATTTTTAAGCCCCTCAAGAGTTTTGATGGGACTGTCAATCTCTGTTCCGCTGTTTGCATCGTCGCCGTTGACAGAGTCGAAGTAATAACAATTTTGGTCGGATGAGGCAGCATAAGAGAAAAATCCCATGCTTCCCAGAACAATCGAAATTGCAATAATAAAGCTTAAAATTCTGCTTGCTTTTTTCATAATATTTCCCCCTCAAACTTATCTGTTTATACCCTTATATTCCGCCCTGACTTTTTCATAGCTTTCAAGGTTGCCTATGTCATAGCGGCTGCCGGGCATTTCCATTGCATGAACATCGGTCTGAGTACAGAGCCATGCGATATAGCTTCCGGGGGCATCGGTGCCGCATCCGCTGTCGATACCCTTCTGCACAAGTCGGGCATCGTCTTTTGTATAAAAATAGAACGGCGGACAGCACCAGTTTGTTGCTGGGTCGGGTGATTTTTCGGTCATGTTGAGAACCTTATCGTTATCATCAATCGTAACAACTCCGCATTTGAGAAGCTTTGTGAATTCGGGTTCAAAATATCTCATTATGCAGGAGGTAGCTTTGGATTTGGCATAATCAACAAACTTTGTGAGGCTGAAATCGAGAACATTATCGCCTGCAATGACAAGCATATCATCGTCAAGACCGAGCGTCTCAATCGCAAACTGAATGTCTTTTACCGCACCGAGACGGGTTTCGTTTGTGTCCGTACCGTCGTCTGCAACGGTGATTTTCTGCTGCTTTGTTTCTGCCCATTTTTCAAAGTGATGAGCATATTTATGATTGGAAATAACAACGTATTCATCCACTTCGCCCGAAGTGTCGATATCGTCAATCAGCCAGTCAAGAATGGTTTTATCGCCGACTTCAAGAAGTGGCTTGGGAAAATTTTCCGTTAAGGGATAAAGACGGGTTGCGTATCCCGCCGCAAGGATAAGACATTTCATATTTACACCTTCGTTAACTTTATAAGATAAGTGCTGTAAAGAGGCAGTCTGAGTGTTATATTACCCGACACCGTTTCCTCTTTCAGCAGATTCATATCATTTTCTTCATCAAGCAGATAAATTTCCGTTTCGGCATTTCCGAATCCGTCAAAACCAACTGTTATTTCTTTTTCGGGAGTTGATTCATCATCCGAAAAATGAGTGAGCATAACAGCCGCATTTTTTTGAGATTTTGCTGCACAGACGTATATTTCATCACAGTCGCTGACGGCTTCAACGCAATCATCAAGCCCGTATAATTCATTGAACATCCTGAAAGGATAATATCCCTTAAGGCATTCATTGACAAAATCCGTACAGAAAAGTCCGTTCATTCCGCAGGGACGTGCATCATAATACATAAGCATATCAAGCGATGAATACTGCTCGGCACACATCGTACCTGCCGTAAACGAAGCACCCTTGAGTCCCTTTTCGGATTTGAGAGAATGAATCCAGTCGTCACCTTCCCATCCTCTTACATAATTCCACTCATTAAGGATGCTTTCGGTATCTTTAAAGCCGTATTTATCAAGCAATTTACGGACACATTCTGTTCTTTCATAAACCTTTTTCGGGTCGTCGGCATATATATGCCATGAGAAAAAGTCAAGAGGAGCTTTGAGCTGCCTGAGGAAATCCTCTGCCCATTCCATGTTATGAGCCAATGCAGGTCCGCCGATTTTAAGCTCGGGAAAGCAATTTTTCAAATGCTTTGCCGCAACATCATAAAACTCAAAAAACTCCTTCTTTGTGCCGCCCCAACAGCGTTTATTATCGCTGTCATCGGCATCAAGGTCCGGCTCATTCCAGATTTCCCAGTATTCGATGCCCATGTTAAAGCCGTCTGCCCAGCCGTAATTATAATGTTTTATTATATGCTCGCAGATAACCGCCCACTTCCTGAAATCCTTGGGAGGCAGAGTGTTATATTTTTTCTTCCAATGCTCGATTTTTGAACCGAGACGGTAAAATGTTTTGACGCCTGCAAACTCAATAACCTTGAGATATTCATCGGTAAGACAAAAATCATAGGATCCGGGGTCATACGGGTCAGCATCAAAATCAGGAAAAATAAAGTTTACATCAACGGTATGTTCTCCGCCGTAGGTTGAATAAAAGGATGCATCGTGAGTTCTTGCATAAGGAATACCCGCATTGCGGAAATGGTCAATATTGGTTATTCTCTGATCGGATGCAAATTTATAAACAGGCCCGTTGTTCACCGCATGCATCGGCTTCACTTTACCGACAGTTTTATTGAAATTTATCGTTATGCTGTTCATAAAATCACCCGGTCACAGATTTACTCCGTCTGCACTTTCGCAGATGTGCACGGAATATCTGCCCTCAAGATGAGGGAATGCCTCAAGATATTCACGGGTAACATTTTCAATTATGCTCTCTTCAAAATCGGGATTAATAAGAGCCATGCAGCATCCTTTGAAGCCTGCACCGGAGAAACGTCCGCCGTAGATCCCTTCGGTATGAGTCATGATTTCATAAAGCTTTTTGAGTTCGGGAGAACCTGTTTCCCAATTGTAAATCGAGGATTTTCCGCTTTCAGATGAAAGTCTTCCGAATTCCTCGATATCACCGTTTCTCCATGCTTCCGCACCCTTCTGAACACGGTCAAATTCGGTGTACCAGTGTTCGGCACGCTTACGCCAGTTTTCGGGAAGCTTGTCCTTATGCTCAAGATACACTTCATACGGCACATCACGGAGATTGGTTTCATTGAACTTGCCGTATTCCATGCCTGCATAGGCTTTGAGGGCATAGGCGGCACTTCGGCATTCGTCAACTCTCATATTGAACGCAGAGCCTGCAAGCGAACGTTCAAGACCGCTGAAGAATATCGCAATCTTGTAGGGTTTCATATCGGGATTCTGCGGAATAAGCTCATATGTATCATTCTGCAGGTCCATGTAGAGAAGATGGTCTTTTTTGCAGTACACCTCGCATGACTGGTCAAGCTTACCGCACGAAACGCCTACATAAGCGTTTTCCGCTTCCTGTGAGATTGTTATAAGCTCCGTTGGAGTAAGCTCAATTCCGTTCATGGTGCACAGTGCGGATAAGAATGTTATGATTACCGCCGCAGACGATGAAAGTCCGCCGATGGGCAGTTCACCGTCAATAACCGCACACAGTCCCCTTCTCAAAGGATATCTTTTATTGAGTGCAATTGTTGCACCTCTGAGATGGTCTGCCCAGTCGCCCTGTACGGTTTCGGGAGTTGCGGCAACGTGCCACTGTGCTCTTTTGTCAAACTGGAGCGACTTGATTTCAACAACACCGTTTTCCTTGGGGCCGTAAGCAATATGTATGCCCTTGTTGATGGCAAAGCCCGTTATTTTACCGAGCTGATGGTCGCTGTGAGCACCGATGGGACAGATTCTGTATGGGGTGAAGGCGGTATGCTGAGCAGGTTTTTTATATGTTTTTTCAAACATTTCAACAGCAGTCATTTCAAATTCCTCCGCTGATATATAATCTATTATATTATACATTACAATTATTTTCCCGTCAACAATTTATAAAAGTCAACACTTGATACCTTGTTTTGTGTATGATATAATCAAACAAAACCAAACACAGGGAGAATAAAAATGAAAAGAATTTTAAGTTTATTGCTTGTTTTATCGGTGCTTGTTACGGTTCCCTTTGAAGCATCGGCACAGGAAACTTCTTTTGACACGGGTATGGTTGACATCCCTCTTAAATCCAACGGAACAACCGAAATCCGCACCCGCAAGCAGGTTGACGGACTTCGTATGTATGTTGACGAGGAAAACCCGTTGTTTATGATAAGAAACTGCCCTGTATGGGGCGGACCGCAGACAGGTGAAGCCTTTGCGGGTTATGCAATCAAAACCTACTATGCTCTCCCCGAAGACATCAGAAATTTTGCGGTTATCTACATCGATGAGGGCACAACGGATATGACCCCTGCAAGACAGCTTGAATTCTGGGACGAGCTTCTGACAATCACCGATGCTGCGAATGTTCCCATTGTCTGCCAGTCGGAATGCTTCTGCACCAACAAAACCCGTGACCCATTCACTCAGGAGGAGCTTTCCGCAGTGTTCAAGGAGCATCCCTCTCTTATCGGTTTTGTTCAGGTTGAGCTTTCAACCAACGGCGTTACCGATGAAAAGCTTGCCTATGATGAAGTAACCGAGGATAACGGTGTTAACAATAACATCCTTGCAAGGCTCAAATCCTGCATCAAGGCCTGTGCGGAAAACGGCGGTCTTTTCATCTGGCAGGATATGGAATATATCTATTGGAAGAAAGCCAACTATGTTAACCATATTCTTCAGGACAGAGAGCTTTATGACCTGCTCAAAGCAAACACTGAAAATATAATCATCATGGATAAGCACAACGGACACGGCAGACATTTTGCAAGTCAGTCCAATATCCTCGGATGCTGGCTTGACGATGTTTGCGGTAACTGGGGCGTTAATCTTGAGAATTTCCTGTGGTATGAGGAAGGCTTTATTGAATATGACAGCATCGGCGTTGCTCCCAATGAGCCTGACCCGATTACCACCGCAAAATATCCCCCTGCACTTTTCGGCATTGACATGATTGCCGATATGGTTGGCGGTGCAACGGTTTATGCAATCGAGGGTACCTTCAGCAGAGGCGGACTTTACCACTTTGTTGACGGTGAGGTTATTCTGACTCCCACATTCTACGATGTGCTTTATCCCATTTATCAGCTGATTCTGAACGGCTCTGTGCCCGCAAAAGAAGAAGTCAAAGAAAATATCAAAGTGGCATACAAAATGTCATCACCCAAATCATATCCCCTCAGCGGCAACGATGCGCACATTCTCCAGGGACTTTACTGCGATTCGTTTACTTTTATTGAAGAGAATATAGATATCACCCCTTATTTCGACTGTACAAAGGATTGGGTGCCCTCAACGGGAAGATATTATCTGATACCCATTCTGCCGATTTATTCCAATCCCGAAGATGTGCTGCCTGACAGCTACATACTCAACGACCTTAAATATTACCTCAATCTTCTCTTTATAAATCCCATAAAGGAGCGTTTCTTCAACAAGCATTATGAGGAAACCTATTCCGGAGACGGCGTTTTGTTTGATATCAACGATTATATCTATATCTTCAACAGCAACGAAAACAAAACCGTTGACAGTGAACAGAGTGTCATCTACACACTGCCGAAGAGTAAAAAAGAAATCAATGCAACCTTTGCTGCTCACACTTATGCAATAATCAATGAAAACGAAGAAAAAATTGAAATTGATTTATGCAATCTTCGCCTTGACACCGATGCGGTCTGCAACGGACTTGAAAGCGAAGACATGTTTATGAGAGCCTATGCAGCAGGCGGTAAAATGGATAATCCGAGAGATTTCAGAACATCGGTTATCACACTTACGGGATTCGACACGCCGCCGAGCGTCAACGCAACAGGCTCAAACGGAGCAAAAGGCAGAGCCGAATGGAACGCAGAAACACAGACATTGACCCTTACCGTCATCTCCAACGGTGAAGTCAGGATAACGATTGAATAAAACTTTAAAAGGGACTGTCTCACTAAGCGAAGAACAAAAGAAACAGAATAAATAAAGAGCGACTCGCATCGGAATTTACACCTTTGCAAGTCGCTTTTAATTGTATTTTGGAATTAAACTGCCGTTTTTTTCGGTTTGGCGTATACACATACGCCTTGCATCGGAAGAAAACGACTTCTTCATCTTATTGAGACAGCCCCTTTGATTTATGCCGTTTTAACGGTATCTTTGTTGATTTCGATATATTCCGTTACCTGCTCAAATGCATCTTTGCACTTCAGACGGACAGTGATTTTTCCGCCCTCATGAACAAGAATTTCTTCGATAAGCTCAACAATAAGAGGTCTTGTCAGCTTTTCTATGTTTCCGAGTTTTTTGAAGCTTTCAACAAAGGAATTGTTCTCCATTCCGTTTTCCTGCTCTTCGATTTTTTCTTTGAGTTCCTTGATTTTTCCGTCAATATTCTGAATTTTCGTCTGAAATTCATTTTTCAGAGTCATGTATTCTTCTTTGGTGATATCCCCTCTTTTCCAGTCGGGATAAAGTTCGGTAATCATATTGTTATGAAACTCTCTGTCTTTGAGGAGCTTATCCATGGATTTTCTGAAAAAATCGGATTTGTTTTTCTTTTTTTCGCTTGAATTTACGGCTCTTATGATTTTATCGTATTCCGTTGCCGCATCAAACATTTTCCGAAGAAAAACAAGCACCGCTTCTTCAATTTTGTCAATTCTTATCGTGTGATTCGTGCAGGCTCCGTTGCTCATTTTCCGAGCCGTTGTGCAGCGGTAATAATGATATTCTCCGTAGGGATGTTTGTTGGATTTTTTGCTCATTCCTCTGTGACAATCGGCACATTTCACCAAGCCCGAAAAAAGCTCGACTTCTTTCTTTTGAGGGGAAATTCTTGTGTTGCGATTAAATAAACTCTGTGCTTTTTCAAATGTTTTTCTGTCAATCAAGGCTTCGTGAGTGCCCTTCACAACATACCATTCTTCCTTCGGAGCAGCAACACACTTCTTGATTTTGTAGCTGAGTTTACGGTTTTTTCCCTGAACCATATCGCCAAGATACATCTCATTTTTGAGTATCCTCCGAACGGAACTTTCAGACCATAATCCGTCATTCGTTTTGCCTGCGGGATGCTTGTAATCATAGCCTTTTTGCCTTTTGTACATCGACGGATTCGGAACACCCGTTTCGTTCAGTTCACGAGTGATTCCGAGAACGCTCATGCCCGAAATATACTTTTCGAATATCATTTTCACAATCTCCGCAGCCTCTTCGTCAACAATGAGCTTGTGATGATCTTCGGGGTTTTTACGATATCCGTAGGCTGCAAAGGAACCGATAAAATCTCCGTTTTTCCGTCTGACATTCAATGAGCCTTTTACGTTAACGGATGTTGTTGCGGAAACACTTTCATTAAGCACATTTGTTACGCCGACCGCTATGCATTGAGTTGCCGCATTCATCTCTCCCGATGTGGTGTCAACGCCGTTATTTATCGCAATAAATCTGACTCTGTGACGGACAAAAAAATCATCGATATAATTGCCCGAGCCTGCGGCATTCCTTGCAAATCTTGAAAGGTCTTTTACTATGACACAGTTGACTTTTCCCGATATAACGTCTTCTTTCAGCCGCTGAAATCCGGGTCTGTCAAAATCCGTACCCGTAAAGCCGTCATCAACATAAAAATCAACAAAATCCATATCGGGATGAAGCTTCAGGTACTCTTTGATAATCTCTTTCTGAGTAACAATCGAATCGCTTTCGCTTTTGTTTTTATCCTCCTTTGAAAGTCGGATATAAGCAGCAGCTTTCCACAGATTAAAACTCTGAGAAAGCTGCTCTTTTTCTGTATTTTTTGTATACATTATCAAGCCACCTTCATCTTAAACTGAGGCAGCACGGTTATCATACAGCCTGATTATACCGTAACGCCTCAAAAATTTCAATCTGTAAATTTATCCTGCAAGAATTACGTTTGTCAGAATTTCCGAAAATTCCTTGCCGTCACCGAATTCAACCTTGACGACAATATCATCAACTCTGAACAGGTAAGGATTGCCGACCTGTTCAATAAAATCATCCGCACGCTGTCCCAATGGCAAATTCCGTTTTATATCAACGTTTCTCAGGTCAACAAGCTCATCAATGTTGCGGGCAGAAATATCGGCATTTCTGAGTGCTTTCAAATCAGTCACCGTTAAATCACTCCTTACAGAATGATTTTTGACCGTTCTGATGCTTCTTATTCCCTGATTGTAAACTTCTGTCAAGCTATCGCTCCTCATTATATCATTTTCATCTCTCCGATTGACATATTAACTTGTTTTAATTATGACAGATAAGTCGATATCTCAATCCGCAAAACGCAAATAAAACCTTGCCAACAGATTTTAATTATGTTATATTAAATCATAGTAAATTAATTTTAAGGAATAAATAATATGGAATATGATAACCCTCTTGTATCAGTTGTAATCCCCACATATAAACGCACGGTTGAATATGTTTCAAAAGCGGTTGAGTCTGTTTTAAATCAGACTTATCCTAATGTTGAAGTTGTTGTTATCGATGACAGCACCGAAGCCTTTGAAGGAAGAAAAAACACCGAAAATTATTTTAAAGAACTCAACAGTTCAAAAGTTGTTTATCTTCAGAATGAAAAGAACCTCGGCGGATCTCTTTCGAGAAACCGAGGCATTGAAAACGCAAAGGGCGAATATATAACATTTCTTGACGACGACGATAAGTATAAACCGGAAAAGCTTGAAAAACAGCTTCGTTTCATGCAGGAAAAAGGGTATGAAATGACCTTCACCGATCTTGAAATCTACACTCCGGACGAAAAAATGGTGGACTACAGAGAATTCGGAGATATTGAAAGCTTTGATAATGACTATCTTCTTCGCTATCATTTACAAAGACACTTAACAGGCACTCCGACATTTATGTATAAAGCAGAAAAACTCCGTGAAATCGGCGGTTTTGATGTTGTTAAGGTAGGTCAGGAATTCCACCTGATGCTCAAATCCATTTCAGGCGGTCTTAACATAGGCTATTTCCCCGAATGTTATGTTAAGGCATACAGACATCCCGACGGAGGGATTTCGGGCGGCATGAACAAAATAAACGGCGAAAAAGCTCTGTTTGAATTCAAGCAACGTTTTTTTCCCCGTTTAAGCAAAAAAGAACAGAGATTTATCAAGTTCAGACACCATGCGGTTCTTGCTGCAGGATACAAAAGAAACAATATGTATCCGCAAATGATTATCGAATGCTTCAAAACAGTATTATCATCTCCTGCTGATTTCGTAAAAGAGGGGTTAAGATTTCTGAAAAAAGTTAAAACCCATAAAAACTAAAAACAAGGCGGTGCAGTTAACTGCATCGCCTTGTTTTTTGATTAAAACTGAAAATAAATGAACGGATTACTGCCCGTGTAAGCAAAAATAATAATCAACCCAAGACAAGTTATAAAAACAATCTGATGGCTCATCTTGTTGAGATTCAACACGGGATAAAAACCGTTTATTGTCTTCTCTTTTTTCTTTCTTGCAGATATAACCGCTGTCAATGTGGCAATCAAAACAACAACTACGCCCACAATTGCCCAGGAAAAAATCTGCAGAATACCATCATTCCACATAAAAATCTGTTTGTACACTGAGAAGGCTGTTTCAAAGTCTTCTGCTCTGAACAGCACCCAGCCTAAACAAACCATTATATATGTTCCTATAACGCTTGTTATGTTTCCGATTGTGCTGCCATTCTTGTTCTTTCTGACTTTCTTGAAAATTTTATGTACACACAATAAAAAACCGTGAAAAACACCCCAAAGAACAAAATTCCAGCTTGCGCCGTGCCAAAGTCCGCCAAGTACCATTGTGACAAGAAGATTGACATATGTTCTTGCCGTACCCTTTCTGTTTCCGCCGAGAGATATATATAAATACTGCTGAAGCCACGAAGATAGGCTGATGTGCCATCGTTTCCAGAATTCACTGGCATTCTTTGAAATATACGGCAAATTGAAATTCCTGTTGAAATCGTATCCCAAACATTTCGCACAGCCTACCGCCATATCGGAATAGCCCGAAAAGTCGAAATATATCTGAATTGAATAGGAAATAACAGCAAGAATAACAGAAAACGAATGGAAGGCTTCAGGTTTGGAGAAAACATCATCAACAAAAACAGATAAATGATCTGCGAAGATTAATTTCTTAAATAATCCAAAAACGAAAATCTGTACTCCGTATATAACATTTTCTTTTGTAATCCTTCGATCTTCTTCAAGCTGAGGAATAAATTCGGCTGCTTTTACAACAGGTCCCGCGACAAGCTGAGGGAAGAACGCAACATACAAAGCAACCTTCAAGAAGTTCTCGCTTTTAATATCCTTTCGTATAACATCAATCGTGTAGCTCATGGATTGAAAGGTATAGAAGGATATTCCTACAGGCAGGATTATGTTGAGCGTTTCCATGTTTTCAATTCCAAAAACATTTGAGAATGATTCAAGGAAGAAATTAAAATATTTGAAAAATCCAAGTATTACAAGAGGAAAGGCTACGCCTAGAAACTTGAAAAATTTTGTATATTTTTCTTTGCTTATGTTCTTTGCCGATATGTATGCAATAGCTGTTAAGCTAAACATAAGGAAACAAAAACGCCAGTCCCACCAACCATAGAACACATAGCTTGCAAGAAGCAGGAAGGCATGCTTGAATTTTCTGACACCTTGTTCACCGAAACGATTGATGAACACCTTTCGTTCAGCCAGAAATATTGTCAAAAAAACAATGACAAAAAATATTAAAAATTCAATACTCGAAAATACCATTTTTCCTCCTATACTTCAACTGAATCCTGATTTTCAAAGTTCGTAATAAACTCATACAATTCGTTTGCTATTACCTCATGACCGTATTTATTAAGATGACCTTCACCTACTGCTGTGTTTGAAAAGCCATGGGGAAGACGATGTGTTTTATTATAATTTTCAGCAAATGCATTATGCATATCCAAAATTTCTATTCCGTTATCTGCACATGCATCAATAAATATTTTTGATTTCTGGCTCATTGGTATTGATATTACCTCACCATTTTCATTAATATTCAGACCATAATTGTATAGGAAAATTAATTTTATGCCATTTTCTTCTGCGATATCGCCGATCTTTTTCACCAATGAACCCAAAGCTGATTCATATTCTTCGTCTGTTTCGACAACTACTGAGTTTTCTTCGCCAGACTGATTATTTTCTTTTTTGAATGATGGCATTTTTATTTCTATTCCCATTTTATCAATTTGAGAATAGACACATCTTACAAATGGAATCTTCTGTAAAAAAATCAATATCGGATTGGCGGAAGAATGAATTTTTTTTAGAGTTCCTTCAGAAATCTGATTAATCTCATCCATGGATAATTCCAGCGTATTTACTTCCACAACAACATATTTGCTCGGTTTGAACTCTTCAATTGCATTTTTAAAATTTTTCAGACAAGTTGTTATTCTGTGACCTGATATACCTATATTGTAAGTATTCATTTCTACACCGGATTTGTTCGTAAGACTGTTTAAAAGATAGGAATAGTTTTCGTCCTGTGCCACATTGAATGCTTCGGTATGGGATGTTCCCATAATAAGGATTTCAGGGCTCTGACTGAATTCTGTCGAGATGTTATTAAAACCGTTTGCATCAGTTTTTCCCCATGCAAAGCCTTCTGTTCCTCTTGAGTAAAATTTGCTTTTCTCCCATACATAGTCGGTTGAATTTGTTGCCGATTCGGAGTGAACGGGCACATTATAGTAAAGGAAACACACCGAGTTCAATATCATAAATGATATTAATGCAGATGCCGTAAGCTTTAATAAGTTTTTAATTATCAACTTATTCACTCCAATCCAAATCCATCTTTACAGCCATAATCAGATGTTATTTTCTTTTTTGCTGCTTTTGAATATATCGTTTTCAAGAGGCATATTAAGAGCTACAAATGCCAGATAAATATGAAACGGTGGGTCGTAACCAAATAACTCACCAAGGAAGAAATACATTATTACAATGCATATCAAAACACTGTAATTCAAAATATTTCGTTTAATGCGAACATGAGTGCTTTGCGATAAGATAGATTTCAAAGAGGCAAACAACAACAAACCGCCAGCTAAGCCTAAATAATAAACAACATCTATGTATGTGTTGTGTGACACATGTACATTAATCAATCCGGCGGTTATCCCTCCGCCAAACAACATGATTTTAATGTTTTTTATGATATAACTTATATAAATTATCCACAAATCAAATCTTCCTGTTGTAAGACTGTTAATATCTACTCCTTCTGCTGTTTCTGCTGTCAAAAATCTTTCTATAATGATATTTATAGCTGGTATCTGACCTGTTGCAACAAGACAAACTGCAAATAAAAGCATAAAAGCAAAAACAAAAACAGCTAAATAATTCTTTTTACGTAAGAATGAATAAATTAAAAATATAAACGGAGCAAAAATCATAATTATTGAAGATTTGCTATATGTCTGAATCAAAAAATAGCCAAACGGAACCGCCAGAATAAAAGCAAAAAACGGATTTATTTCCTTTGTATGCAACAACAGAACAACCAAACAAAGAGATACAATCATACCAACCGCATAATAGTTAGGATCACCAATTAATCCGGTGAAACGAACAACAACATTTCCTAAATTGGGATTACCGTATTCTTCCACCCCAACATAAGATTCGATTTTAAAAATGTTTGAGTCCATCATTCCGAAAACTGATGCAACAAGATTTCCGATAATGTAACTTAAAAAAACCTCTTTGTGACGCAAATCTACTTTTCCGTTCAATATACTTGAAAGAAAAAGTATGTTACAAATAAACTTGATTGTTTTTGTAATATTGAATTGCCCCACAAACAATTCACCTACAACAACATATATCGCCAATAAAATAACCAACATTGTTGCCTTTCTCGGTAAAACAAGATGCAGAACAACATAAAGCAAAATCAGTATAGTAAAAAACGATTGTGTTCCCGGCGATAATTTAAAAATATTAGCCAAAGGCATAATAAAGAAAAGTTGAAGCAAAATTGACTCCTTTTCAAAAAAGAAAATCAACAAACAACAACCAAGAAAAGCAGCAAGTGAAAATACATTTCTGTATGTTCCGAAAAGAATAAGTGTTGCAAAAGCAGCAGAAATGCCCCAACGAATTTTGTTGTTTTTTATCGAAATCACTGTTGAGACCTCCCTTTCATCTGTTTTTGTATGCTTTTCTTGATTTATCAATAAGAAATATTCGTTCTGTAGCTTTTATTTCTTCTTTACAGAACTGATTAATCTGCTTATAATCCCCTCGAGATTTTTTCTTAACAACAATAAATAGCATAAACTTAAAGTAATTGCAACAACCAATCCTGTTTCTGTTGCATATAAAAACCAACTTACAAAATCATGAACAGGAATCTGTGGCAAAGCAGAAATTGTTACATAAGTTAAAAAAGCAGAAATTACGCAACAAATCAGATTTTTTAAAAAATATTTTATGTTACCTTTAAAGAAAGCTTTTTCAGAGTATATAACAAAATGAATTGTCCTTATCAACGTTGCCGTTAAAAATGAAATTGCAACACCTATCAGTCCATAAATATTAACCAAAATTACCGAAAGAACTATATTAACAGCAGCTTCGACAATCGCAGCACTCTTGGTTTGCTTGAACTGTCCGCTCGTATCAACCAAAGTCTGATACGGCAATCTTACACAATATAAAAACTGAGCAACTGCCATAATAACGCCAAACAAAGTCTGTTTATATTGCACATCCGTAACACCCGATGTATAAACCAATACAAAAGGTGTGATCAGAAATCCTACACAAATAAACACAAATGCGGAACCGATTGAAACCACTGTCACAAAGCTTTCAAAACTTTTTTTCAGATTATCTTGCTCATTACGAGCCAACATATTACCAAATGCCGCTTCAACTCCCGATGTAAGCGAACATATCAGTGTGCGTAACGGAGCCAAAACCATGTTGTATACCGAGTATACCGAAACAAGCTTTATATCTGCAAAAACAGTTAAAATCATAACAGGAGTGTTGCTGGTAACAAAGGCTGCCATATTATGAGCAAACGCATTCCATCGTTGTTTGATAGCCAAATTATCCGGTTCTGCTTTCCAATCCAATTTGTAGTTTTTGCGAACATAACACCATAAAATCAACGGTTTTGCAGAATAGACCAACGAACTTCCAAGCTTAACAATATGTATGGATGCTCCCGCTTTAATCAAAACAACCGCTACAATTACATTTGCCAAAACCGTCAGAATTTGCAAAACGGAAATAACATACCTTTTTTGATCAGCCTGAAGTAAAAACTGATATGATATACCGAAGCAACAATCAAAGAAGGTGCTTAACCCAAGAATTAACACCATTGAAAATGCATAAAACCACTCAAATTCCTCATTAACAACAAAAGGATATACCGCAGCAAACACAAAAAGAGCACCGGTATACTGAATTGTAAGTTTTCTCATAAACTTCGTTGTTGCTCTTACAATTCCGCTGACCGCAAAAACATTACCCTCATCAAGAGGTTTGTACAATGCTGCTCGCGTAACTCCTCCTACTCCTGCACGCAAAAGTGTTACACAAGTAATAAACTGATTAACAGAAGTTACCAAACCGTTTGTTGCAGAGCCGAATCCGGCTAAAATCAACCGCGGCAAAACCAAGCCGCTGATTATTGTTACGATTTCAAGCCCCAATACCGAAACAATATTTAATTTTGCTTTTTTTGCTCTTTCAGACATAACTTCTCCTGCTCAAAATAAATCCGTTCGTTTATTCTAAAGATAAAATTGCATTGAAATTTCGTTCACAATTCTTATTATCAATTAAATCAAAAAAATCTTCTCTTCGTTTCTTGTACTCAGCTTTCATTTCACAGTTACTTTCAATAATCGATTTAACTTCTTCCAAAAGTTCAGATTCTTCAGTAACAACTCTTCCAAATCCGTCTCGTCTGTATGAAAAATAGCCTTTTTGATAGTGTCTGTTAAAAAACTTTTCTTCGTCAAACTGATAATATACAACAGGTTTGCCTATATAGGCAAAATCAAAATATACGCTCGAAAAATCTGTTATCAGAATGCTGCTTCTTATAAGCAAATCCTGAACATCATATTTTTCCTTTGATGCTATCGTAACATATTCGTTTTCACAATCCGAAAAGCAATCAAGAAATTTTTGCATGCCATAATGAGGATAGAAAATCAACTTAAAACCATAATGTTCCAACAATCTATGAAGTGATTTATTTTGCAAAAGCGAAATATATGTCTGACAATATTCACTTTTGCAAAATTCTTTGCTGGAAGTGTCACCTTTAAGCCAACTTCTCCATGTAGGCATCACCAACACCGTTTTTTCACACTTAAGACTATTATTTAACAAATTATCAAATCGGCACAACCCCGCTTCAGGAACACATTTCTCGGGATATCCATAATGTTCAATGATAAAAGACTGTTCCTTTTTTGTTGATGAAATAAAAAGGTCTATTATACCTGTTTTATAAAATAATCTTTTGTCAGGCATTGCATCTTTTGTTATTCCATGTTGCAAAAATACACATTTCTGCTTTGGGTTTCTGAAAATCGAGGTTAAGCTGAATATTTCAGGTATCATATTTAAAAACGGATATGCACCGCAGGATTGTGAATTTATGCTGTATTTCGCAGCAAGGTAAAAAAGCAAATGCTCTTTGGAATCCTGCTCAATTATATTGCCGTAAGGTGAAACTTTTTCATAATCTTTAGCTTTTGAAGAAATTACATAATAAGCATTGATTTCAGGATGATTGGTTCTTATATATTTGTAAAGATGATAACCGTTATCTCTGGCTTCTCCACGTTTTTCACAAATCAGCCATATGTCCTCTTTTAACAAGTGTCTGTGAAAAAATTTCAGAGAAATAAATCCAACAAAATATTTAGCTAAAATCGGGCACCATCTGACAAATATATTTATTAATCTTTTAATTTTTTTCAAGTAATTCACTTCCATCTGTCCGTTTTTTAATAAGGGATCATTTTATCCGGAGTATTTACTCTTCATTACTATTTAATCCAACTTGCAATTTTTTGCATGGATTCTTCGTTCCCTACACAACAAAAATCAAGTCTGTCTTTATCTGTTAAATCTTTTTTTCTGTTTTCCAGCATCTCTGAAAAACCTTTTTGGATTCCTGTTTTCGAATTCTCGCAAATAAAATCTTCTGCTCCATCCTTTAGCATTTCAACGGAAGATGAGGTTTCGGTTGAAAAAACCGGAACACGCAAAGCTTTTGCTTCCATGTAAACCATGGGTGCCGCCTCATGAAAAGAAAGGCTGAGGAGCAAGTCTGCATTTTTCATATAAGGATACGGGTTGCTTTGGTTACCCAAAAGAATAATTCTGTCTTCAAGATTTTCTGCTTTGATTAAAGCTTCAATATTTTCTCTTTCCGGACCATCTCCTGCTATATACCAAAAAACATCTTTGTGTTCCTTAAAAATCGGTGCAACAGCAGATATTCCTCTCAAAAGACCTTTTTCCTCACTCAATCTGCATGCCGAAAAACAAATGAACCTGTCTTCCGGATACTTAACTTCCTGCTCAACTTCACTGTTTTCAAAAAGCTTTTTGTAGTCAAGAAAGTTATAACAGTAATCCATTTTATCGGACAAATCGGGGTTGAGAGTTTTAAATGAATTTACAACCGACCGCGAAACACCAACGATTTTATCAACCTTCGCATAATATTTTTTGTTGAAATCATTATCATTGTTTATCTTGAGGGCATCATAATGTATCCAAGCGATCTTTGTTTTTGCTTCAACGCATCGAGTCAGAATTCTTACAAATCCCGAAGATATAACTTTTTTGTTTGCCTCTTGTCTGAACGAAACCGCCAGATCATACCCTTTAAGCTTCGGCTGAAGCTTTGAAGCAATCCAAACAGGCAGTCTGTTATCAAAAAGCTTTGCCCAGACCGAACCGAAAATCTTCAAAAAAATTATTAACGGATTCATAGTATGAAAAGCTTCTCCCACAGACATGCCAAGCGCTTTGAGTGCCCATGACGGCTGTAAGATTTTAACCCGGGAATCCAGTCTGCTCTTTAAAGGACCTTCGGGATAATACAGCAACAAATCCACATCATAATCTTTGCACAATTCATTTGCCATATTTATAAGAGATGACTGAATGCCTCCGACTTTAAAAAACGTGTTGATTAAAAGTATCTTTTTTTTGGACCTGTTCATTCTTTTCTCCAGCTTATTCTGTTATACTCTCAAGATACATTTCTGCAACTTTCGAATCCGTAAACTTCTTTGCGGTTTCAATTGCATTTCGTGAAATTCTCTTTTTTTCTTCAGGTGACAAACTGACTATCTTTTTCAGGATTTCGGCAAGTTCTTCCGCATTGCCTTCCTCGCATAAAAAACCGTTTTCACCATCAATAACAATTCCGTCAATTCCTCCGAAACGTGAGGCTATAACAATACATCCCTGAAGCATTGCTTCAAGATAAACAAGACCAAACGTTTCTCTGCTGATCATAACATAAACTTCATTTTCTGCCATTTTTTTCTGAACATCATCTCTGCTGATTTTTCCCCAAAAATGAATTTTTTCATCCGCTTTGCTGTTTTTTGCCTGTTCCTTCAACGACTCCATCATCGGACCGTCGCCTACGATATCATAACTGAAATCAACATCTTTTAAAGCATTGACAGCAGCCTCAATAACAGAATCTATGTTTTTCCAATCAAGAAGTCTGGAGGCAGTAATCATTGTAATTTTATTACTGTCAAAAACCTTATCATCGGCATCAATACTTCCGGAAAGAAAGCTTTCGGGTATACCTGAATAACAAACAAAAGGTTCTTTTTTGAAATCGAGATAACCTGCTGCTTTTTCGGCTGCTGATTTTGAACGGAATCCAAAATTATCAATTTTATCCATATAGGAATTAACCTTATAGCGGGAACATAATTCTTCTGTATAATCGGCATGAAGCACAATCGCACTTTTAACGCCGTAATGCTTCGCCAAATCAGCAACAAGCCTTATCTGCGGATTTGCCCAATGTCCGGTAATAACATCAGGAACAAAATCCATATTTTCAAGCTTATCAGTAATCTTTTCTATCTGATTATTGAAAACACTTTCGGAAAAATGTCCTTTGGGAATATATTTTATCATCGGCATATTAATAACCTTAACGCCAAAATCATCAAACTCAAAATTTTCGCTCCACATGGAATTGGGAATTTCCGAAAGACTGTAATGCTTTTTTACAAGTTTTTGAACGATATTGCCTACCGTATAATAAGGCTTTGGGAACGCCGAAGAGTTAACAATTACCGTCACGTTATGTCCCTGCTTTACCCACTCTCTTGCAAAAAAAGCACAAACTTTGGTAATATCGGGATTGGTGTCCTTTTCATTCGGATACAGATTAGTTAAAAGCAAAACATTCATTTTGTCACAACTTCACTTTCGGTTTCCTTCTTCGTCAAGGCTGTTGTCTGACCTTCGGCAGTGCCTTGGGTGCTGTCCTTGATGAAGAGGATTTTTATTGTTGCGAAGATCAGTCTTAAGTCCTTCACAAATGACATCTGATTGATATACATCAAATCCATCTGGAGCTTATCATATGGCTCCGTGTTATATCTGCCGTAAACCTGTGCAAGACCCGTAAGACCCGCTTTGACCTGCAGACGCAAAGCAAACTCGGGAAGCTCTTCCTCATACTGTGCCGCAATTTCGGGACGCTCAGGTCTGGGACCTACAATAGTCATATCGCCCTTGAGTATGTTAAAAAGCTGCGGAAGCTCGTCCAGACGGCAGGCACGGATGATCTTTCCTACAGGTGTTATTCTGTCATCATTTTCGCCCGCAAGTCTTGCAACACCGTCGCTTTCGGCATTGACGCGCATACTGCGGAATTTAAGAATTTCAAACTTTTTTCCGTTTCGGGTCAGCCTTACCTGTTTATATAATGCAGGACCCTTATCATATGCTTTGATTGCAATTGCCGTAACAGCCATTACGGGACTGAGCAATATTATTCCTATAAGAGAACAAACGATGTCAATCGCTCTCTTAATAAATGCATATTCGATTTTCGGAGCTGCTCTTGACACACCGAAAACCGGCACGCTGAACATATCCATATGTTTCGCACCCATCATGATTATATCACCTATATAAGGTGCCGCATAGCAATCTGCATTGTGCTCAAGGCAGTATTTGAGAACAAGATTTCTTGTTTTGTGGGGCACACCCGCAAGAAATACCGCTTCACAGCCGTCAAGCTCAGCAAGCCATCTGTTGTTTTCCTCCGGAATCTGAATTCTTTTTACTATTTCAAAGTTCTTTTTTCTTCCGTAGGCATCGCTTATTCTGCTTATTGCATATTCATCGCCGTAAACAAGTGCGGTTTTCTTTGGCGGATACGATTTAAAATACACATTGTTTATCAGTAAACTCCAGATAATATTAACAATAATCTGACAGACAAGCATCACAACCAACGGAACGGGAGTAAAAAGCTTTGAGTTTGCGATAACAAACACAACATAGAAAACTCCGCCTGCAATGATATCCGCAAGCGTCTGTGAATAAATCAGCATTGAACTTTCCGTCAGTCCGAAATCATATGATTTATATGTACGCAAGGAAAAAAGAAGAATTCCTGTATACAGCAAAATGAAGAGCATGAATCTTGTATCGCCTACTCCGCGATGATTATATGTTTCGTTATAGTAATAAAGACAAGCGGCATTTATCAGAATTGTCATAATAATATGAGCAAACTTACATATTCTGATAAGTGAACTTTTGGTGTAATTGTTTACAGACTCTTTCCGTTTCATTCAAAACCCCACACTTTCAAACAAATAATTTATATTATCAACGTGCTTGTCAGACACGTTATTCAGGTTTCCGAGATAATTTTTGCGGAACTTCTTCTTTTTCCCAAGCAGAAGCGAGAATATTCGGCAAATTTCGCAAATCGGGGTTAAGAATTTATATTTCTTGATTATCGGATACTGACCCTTAAGTTCATCATAAGGTACGAATATGCGTGAAAGTATATATTTATTTTTGCCGCCCGATTTCTGTTGTTCGGAAAGCATTCTTGTTTCTTTTGTGCCAAAACAGCCGCCGTTGAAGATGAACTCTTCCATAAGCCCGGTTACTCTGTTATGCTCTTCGCCCGAAAACCACACTCTGCTGAGTTTATTTACCGCTTGAGCAAAATCGGTAAGCTTTGCTTTCTTAAGCAAAGCATTCGTTTCTGCGGTATCATAATTCTTATCTTTTTCCATAAGCCAAAGGTCAATAAAAGGTCTTATTCCGCAGCCGCCGCGGACAAAATGCTTTGCCATATGCGCAATGTGATAAAAATAAAACATCGCATCGTCAAGCTCGTATCTGTATCCGTTTCCGATAGGTTTTGCGTGTTCCCACACCGTATTCAGTACCTTTGCCATTGACGGAGAGGCATCTTCTTCAAGCAGACTGAAATGAAGTTCAACATAAATATTCTCCGTTGAGAGAATCTGAATATCGTGTTTTCCTCTGCCCTTGCGTTCATACCCCAGAGCTTCGGTTATAAGCTTCGATGCATTTTCAACATCTTCTTCACGAACAAGTATATCTATGTCACAGCCCGTTCTCATCCACGGCTCCGGATAAAGCTCTTTTATCACCGCACCCTTAAGGGGAATATGCGGAATTTTTGCATTTTCAAGAACATCGCTGACTTTCTGAAGCACATAACACTGACTTTCATATCTGAACAGAGTTGAAAAAATTCTGTCACGGTATACATATTCAAGCGGATTTCCCGCAAGCATACCGTTATTCAGCAATGCGGAGCTTACAATATGAGTCATATCGTGTATGTTGGCAAGCGAATAAATTTTATTGATATCCTCATCCGTAAGCGGAGAACGCAAAGAAAGCGTGCTGCCGCACACTTCGCTGCCGATAAGCTGTATCAACTTTTCGCCTGTGTTCTTCATCTTTTATTGCTCCGTATAACCTATCAGTTTTTTAATTTTTCTGTTCGCCGCAAAAATATACGGACGAACGGGTTTGAGCAGCTGCCAAATCTCAATTATAATTCTATATATCAATGAATTGCAGGACATCTTTTTGCCTTTTATTTCAATAAATGTAACAACGGCAACCGCCTGCTCTTTTTTTATGTTTTCACACCAATACTGTGCATCACCGTTCATAACAAGTTCGCCGTCAGACAGCACTTTTCTTACTCTGTGAAGAACAAATCTGCCGTCAGCTCGTCTGAAAAAGAGAATTTTACCTCTTTTGAAATCCGAGTCTTTGCAGGCTTCAAGCCACACGGTATGTTTTCCGTCTTTTATAAAAGGCCGCATACTGTTGCCCGTTACCACAAGGGGCATCGCTCCGCCTTTGTTTACGGTAATGTCAATCAACTCGGTCAATTCTGCCGATGAAAAAATCATTTTTTCCATATTCATCCAAAAAGTGTGTTATAAGTAAGTTTTACCGCATCCTCATCGGGGCGGCATTCAAGAAGCATGACCGGAATTTTTTCAAAAACCTTTTCCAGCGTTTCAAATGTTTTATCAAGGCATTTTTCGTCCCAATGAGGCATGAAAACATGGGGCATAAAGAACTCCGTTGCCTGTGCTGTATCGAGCCTTGTTATTTTGTTTTCTTCCGACTGACGGAGAACAACAATACCCTTAAGCTTTGTTTTCTTGTTCAGGCAATATTCCGATGAGCCCTTCCACGGAAGTCCGCAGCCGTAAAAATCGCCGTCGATTTCACGGACAAAAGCCTTATCGCCATTGATTATCTCCGCACCGAGATATTTTTGCCACAGCTCAGCCTGAGTTGTTTTTCCGATACCCGAAACACCCGTAAAAACTATTCCGTTACCGTTAAAATCAACACACGACGCATGCATCAGAAACGCATCGCGATACGAAAACCTTGAGCAAATTGCCGCCAGAGGAAGCGCATACATTCCACTCGGCGACGGGTAGAAAGCCGTTACCCTGCTCCAATCGGTATCCGCACAGGCAAATTCTCCGTTTTCAAGACGGATAAAATGTTCCGATTCTGCTTCTGTATACTGAATTCCGTGGCATTCGGGCATACTGTTGCCGAAACGAACAGAGATTATCGGCTTTTCATCGTTCTCAGATGAAAAGTCCTTCACAAAATCCGAATATTCATCCTGCCACTCCACCGGCAGGTCTGCAATACGTATAATCATGGATTGAAAACGTAACGGAAACAGCTGAAATAAACATCCGCACCGTAACTCATCAGTTCTTCGTAATATCCCATAAACGTTGTTATGTTCTTGTCTACCGTTGCACCTTCAATACCTGTATAAAGACCTCTGCAGCCGTCCGTATCATGGGTAAATCTGATAACAGCAGAACCCGAAACTTCGGAAATACCGCCTGAAACCGCCGCAATACCTTCGTTGAGGTTGATGGTTATAAGTTTGCTTTCGGGAGCGATATATTTCTTTTTCATATCGTTTCTCCTTTTCTTTTGATATATAGTCTGTGCAGCTTCTTTGCCATATCACAAAGTCCCGCATCTGTTTTTTCGGGGTGTCCGCTTTCGGAGCACAAAATGCCCGGACAGCGTTGACAGAACTCCTGCCACTCACATTCTCCGCATTCTGCCGGATTCCGGATCTCATTTATTTTTATATACAAATCAACATAATCTGATGCAAGATTGCCGGAATAAACAACTTCGGGAATATTCATAAATGAACACATCTGCACGTGTCCGTGCCATGTCATCCATAAAGATGAGCCGTAGCTTGCACACCATGCAAAAGGTGTTTCAAGAGGAGGAATCTTAGACTTTTCAAGCTCTTCAAGGGTCAGCTCATCAGGAAAATCGCTGAGAGCAAAACGGGATTTTTCAATCGTATTGACAGAACCTCTTGAAGATTTTGTTACCGAAACGGTATGCTGCATCGGAATGCCTTTTTCATTTGCAAAGGCATATATTTTCTGAAGATCTTCTGCGTTTTCGCGAACAATTGTTGAAGTCATTTTCAGCGGCACACCGGCATCTTTTAAAAGGTCAATTGCTTTTGTAATTCTTGTAAATCCGTCAGACGAACCGCAGACTTTTTTATATGTTTCATCGCTTGCACCGTAAAGGGTAAGCTTAATCATAAACGGCATTCCGTGTTCACGGAAAAACTCAATCATTTCTTCGTCAATCATCGAGCCGTTGGACATAATTGAGATAAGAAATCCCATTTTGTTAAGTTCGCTGTAGATTTTGCAGAACTCGGGATGAAGAAAGGGTTCGCCGCCCGTAAGGGTAACATAAAGAGTTCCCATATCCCTTGCCTGACGGGCAATTTCAAGCCACTCATCGGCAGAAAGCATTCTGCCCTGTTTTTCGGCTCTTTCTTTCGTTAAGCGTATATAACACATAACACAGTTGAAATTGCAAAAAGGAGTAAGCTCAAAGGTTGCATTAAGCGGAATGAATTTTTGTTTTGCCGTGCTGCGGAGCTTTTCAAAATAATCTGTTCCGAACCGCTGACAGTCAATCATTCAAGAGCACCCTGTTCTTTAAGTGTGTTCAGAAATTTTTCTGCATCGGTAAGTGCGGTTTCACGGTCAACATCATAATTTTCGGTCAGAATGTCGGCAAGATTTTCAATTTCAGTTCCGTTTGCAAGTGCATTCCAGAGAAGCTCTCCGCTTTCGGTAAGAACAATCATTCCGTGAATTTCCGAGGTCATTTTTCCTGTAGGAACAGCCATAATCTGACCTCCGATTTTTCTGATTATAAATCCGTTTCTGATTTTATACATACAATTACTCCATTTTACCCTATATTCCATTCTGTATTATAACACGCGTAAGTAAACAAATCAATATTTATACAAAAAAAGATGTACCGAAACACGGTACATCTCATGGTTTTTTATCCGATTATTCCCATTTCTTCAAATTCAGAAATAAGGACATCAACATCTTTGGCTGCCGTTTCTTCATCAACCTCATACTCATTAAGCAAGGCAGTCACCAAATCTTCCTTGCTCACAGGATTTTGAAGTTTTTCAAATATAAACGCAGACACTTCATTAAGAGCAACCGCCCCGTCAAATTTCGCAATATTGCTGCCTGTAGGCATAACTATATATTCATCTGCAATGTTTCTTAAAACAAAGCCCTCTTTTATTTTCATATCCTTTGCCGCCTCCAAAATTTTATCGGGATTTTCAAAAAAATTTTTACAGATATTTTTGGCGTTTTCTTCATCGGGTCCGCAGAAAACACGGTAAACGGGAACGGTTTTTGAGAGCTTTCTTATGCTCATTATCGCTGCAACTGCCGCATTTGTATCCCACATCGGTATAAAAACCTGTTTCATAAGCACGGACTGAGCTTGTTCGGGGGTAAGTTTTCTTAAATAATCCGACTCCGAACGGCGCACATCAAGAATTGCCTTAAGCGGTCTCTCAACGTTTCTGAAAATCTGCTCTTTTCCGTCCCACGGCACACCGTATACCGTTACTCCGTCAGAACTTATTTTTAAGGCAGGTCTGTCGCCGCTGATAAATTCAGCTCCGTTTGCGGAAATCCATGCACTTGCACGGGTTGATTTTCCCATGCCCGAAACCCCTGTGAACGCAATTGCCTCACCGTTAATATCAACGCATGAAGAATGCAGTGAAATTCGTGAATTGTAAATCATTATGCATTCCAATGCCATTCGCAGAAGATTTCTTAAGGTTGCGATGTGTTTTTTATCTTTATAATCTTCGGCATAAAGACGGATTGTTTTGTAATCGGGCGAAAGGGTAACCTGAACATCGTTCGGCATTTCAAACGACAGATAACACCACGAGCCGTCTTTTCTGACAAAAACAGCTATGCCGTTATTATTTGAGAGAAGCTTTTCCGTGCCGTCGAAAAGCGGTGTCTGAATACAACAAATCTGACCGTTGTTCTTATCTTCCGAACAACAGACAAATTCGTTGAGCAATGGCAGACTGCCGCACAGTTCAAAGCCGAGCCCCGCTATGCGTACAGCTGCCGATTTAAAGTTTTCCATAAATCAGGAATTAAAAACCTGAATCGGGAATAGCTACGGTATGGCTGCAGGTTGCGACAGAATCATCTCTTAAGCCAATCCAGTTCTGTGTGCATGAAAGCACGGGGATATCGCTTCCGCTTGCAGCAATCTGGTCTCTGTAACGGAACTGAATTTTCTCTGCAACGGGAGTTGCATAAGTCTTTTTCATATATGTCTCCTCCATAGATAATTTACTGTTTAAACTGTTTTTGCAAAGCCGTTTTTCACCATAGCTCTGCACCATTTGCATTGTTCGGGTGATGCATGGCCCTGCTCAGCATCTGAATGACCTGCCACACAACCCTTTGATGCGTATCGGTAGGCACAATTTTCACATTCAACAGGAAGAAGAATTTCCATAACCTGCCCGTGAATTTTCTGCCACGACAAAGCAAAGCCTTCATTCAAAGGTTCTGCACTTATATGAGTAAGACGGTTGCAGGGAACCATCTTGCCTTCCCATGTTATATTAAATGAGCTTCTTGCTCCGCCGCAGCGGATACCTTTCGGAACGCTTCCGTCGGATTTTCCGCCGGCTTCAGGCAAATCCGAGATGCATTCGACGGGCGGAAGCTCGCCTTTAAGCTCCTTTTCAAGCTTGAAGAACTCCATATAATGCTCCGCACTCAAATCGGTAAAATCCGTATTTCTTTCAGTCTGTGACCTCGGAGTAATAAGTCCGCTGTTAATCTGAAAAACCATGCCGAGCGATGCCGCAAAACCGATCAGCTCCTTGTTTTCCTCAAAAGAAAGATACGGATTGGGGGTAACGGTGATTTTTACGGGCAGTTTTGCTTGTACTGCTTGCTTAATATTCTCAGTAACCCTTGAGAATTCTCTTTTGCCCGTCACCTTCTCATACATCTCTTCGTTTGCACCGTAGAGTGTAACCTGCAGGGATAACGGCGGATTTTTGCGTAAAAATTCAATTTTCTCCTCATTCAGAAGCACGGCGTTTGTCAAAACCGCAAGTCTGACGGACTTTTTATATAAATAGAGATAAAGTCTTTCAAAATCGGGATATGCAAGACACTCGCCGCCCGTGAGAGTTGCAAACATCATACCCGAATCAACAGCCTGTGCCATTATGTTTTCCCATTCATCGGCAGAAAGAGTTTTACATCCCTTCATCTGCTCCGAATTAAGATGAACATAGCACATTTTGCAGTCAAGATTACAATGAGGAGTAAGCTCAAAAACACCTTTCAGCGGTACGGCTTTTTCTCTTGACTTTGAATCAAGATACATCCTCATTGCCCGGTCATGATAAAGCGAATCAATGTCATTTTCTTTTAACCGCGCTATCATTTCGGGCAGATTTTTTGAATTCCGGATAATCTGCGAAATCTCATATGTATTCATATTCCGCCTCTCATCCCCTTAAGTACGAGCACTTTAGTACGTATGCTAATTTGTTGTGATTTAATAATAGCATTATTTTTCAAATATGTCAATTGTTTTCTGACGTTTCAAACTGATTTTTAATTTCATCAAGGCTTCCGTTTTCGTTTATTTTGTAAACCCTTGTGCAATAGTCAAGCATGCTCGGTCTGTGAGTGGTAATAATTCTCGTCCTGTTCGGGTATGCCTTCATCATATTGGCAAGAACGGTTTCTTCTGTTTTTGCGTCAAGAGCACTGGTTGCCTCGTCCATAACAACGATGGGAGCATCTCGCAGAATCGCCCTTGCAATGGAAATTCTCTGCACCTGACCTTCAG
Organism: Acutalibacteraceae bacterium; assembly: GCA_045542715.1. Taxonomy (GTDB): domain Bacteria; phylum Bacillota; class Clostridia; order Oscillospirales; family Acutalibacteraceae; genus CAG-177. Next base: position 67,511 of record JAZQLN010000060.1, on the reverse strand, counting down.
AAAAATTGATGCCCTTTTCGCTGATTTCGGTATGTATTCCAAGAGGCAATTCTTCAATGAAATTCAATGCATCGGCCGTTCTGAGAGCTTGAATAATATCCTCATCCGTTGCTTCGGGACGGACTATGCGAAGATTATCCGCAACCGTGCCCGAAAAAATTGCATTGCCCTGCGGTACATAGGAACAAAATCTTCTTGTGCATTCGGAAACCGGTGATTTATCACCTTCGTTTGTTTCAATATATATTTCTCCCGAATCAGGTTCAACAAGACCCAGAATCAGTCTGAGCATAGTTGTTTTTCCCTCGCCGGAAGGACCTATAAACGCAATTGTTTCTCCCGGAGCCGCTTTGAAGGTTGCACTGCTTACAACCGGCTTGTCACCGTCGGGATATGTATATTTAAGCGAATCGCAGACAATGGTTACGCCGCTTTTGTTTGCGGATTTTTCCATTTTCTCAACAATTTCGGAATCCTTGTGTTCTTCAAGAGGAAGGTCAGTTATCTCCATAATTCTGCCCGCTGCGGTAGCAATTGAAATCGCATTGGGAAGCAGCGAAACAAGAGATGAAAATGAGCTTGTGAGCTGACCCGAAATCTGAAGAAACAGAGTCATCGTTCCGTAAGAAATAGCTCCCTGCCAAAGTCTGTATACCCCCCAACCGTAACAAGTATATGCTACGGCAAGACCGATAATTGACATACACAGACTCATAATTATCGAAAATTTGTCGTGGTCAAGCTTTATTTTTCTGTGGAGCTGAAGATTTGTTTTCATCTGCTCAACATATCGCTTTGTTATATCAAATGCCTTGATTGTCTGAAGATTCTGAATGGATTCGGAATAGAAAGAAATAATCTTTCCGTTCATCTCGCGGCTTTCTTTATTATATTTACGCACCATTTTCGTTGTTATTCTTGAAGATAAAACAAGAAACGGAGCACTCATGAAGGCAAAAATCGCCATGGTGGGATCATAATAAAGAACAACAGCAAGGCAGCCTATAAACTGTGCGGATTTCGTGAAAGCTCCCGGAATAAACGAAATGATACTGTTTGAAACAGCACCCACATCGCCCTCTATTCTGTTAAGAAGGTCTCCGGAATGATATTTTCTTATATCCTCCCACTTGGCATAGGTGACGTGTTCATAAACACCTGCCCTGATTTCAGTGCTGATTTTTGTTCCGACAACGGTTGCTATTCTTGAAACTGCCGCACCGACAACCAGCTGCGTGATTCCGAGCGTTACCGCAAGAACGGCACTTCTCACGATTGTTTCGTTATTATGAGAAACAACAGAGTCTATCAGATATTTTGATGCAACGTTAGCACCGAGCCCCATAGCCGTGCTCACAAGACCGATGACAACATAGATTACTATCTGCAAACGGTATTTTGAAATGTAGCGCAGAAGCCACTTCCACTCTTTTCCGAGTGAACGGAAAAGCTCAACATATTCACTTGGCTTCTTCACTGTAATCAACTCGATTCCTTTTTATTTGTTTTTTGAGCCGTAACCGTAGCCGTATTTTTTGGAATATCCGTAACGGTAATATTTATTGTAGCCGCCGTATTTGTAATAGTTGCCGTAGCCTCCGGGTCCGCCCGTTGCACCGTTGAGTATGCATCCGAGAAGCTTGGTTTCTGTTTCAAGCATCGCACTGATACCGGTTCTGATTTCCGTCTGCATAACGGCATCCTGCTTTATTATATAAATTATCGCATCCGCGGCACCCGCAATAATGCTTGCATCCGAAATAACACCGCACGGAGGAGTATCAACGAGAATAAGATCGTATTCCTCTTTAAGCTCTGCAAAAAGTTCTTTAAGCACAGGCGTGCGGATTATGCTCTTGAGATTTTTTTCGGCATTTCTGAATCTGAGAATATCAAATCCGAGATTCTTCGTGTAACGGATTTCATAAGTATCCGTTGTTCTGAGAGTTTTTTTACCCTCAGTTTCTTCTTTGATGAGATTATTGATGCCCGAATCACGCAAATCACAGTCAACTACAAGAATCTTTTTGCCGTTCCTTGCAAATGCCGATGCAAGGTTAACCGTTGCGACGGACTTGCCCTCATCGGGTGCCGTGCTGGTTAACATAACAACCTTTTCACCGTTTTGGATAAGCTTTTGTATCGCACTTCGGAGCAGGCGCAGAGATTCAAGAAAATCGTTGCCTATCAACGGGTTTGTAAGCACAATATCGGTGTTGATTTGTCTGCGGTATTTCTTGAAAACAACCTGAGGAAGAACGCCGATACAATGCTGATTGAGAATATCATGTATGTCTTCTTTTGTCCGGATTGTTTTTCTGAGAATAGCATAAACCATAATCCAACCCACGCCGAGCACCGCGCCGATAAGTGCAGCGCTGAGCACGGAGGAACGCCATGCCATCTTGTTTGAAGGAGTATCGGGCACAACGGGTTCACTGATAATAACAAGCTTTGTGCGTCCGATTATGTAATCCGCAACGGATGAATAATTATCGATAACGGAAAGCAGCGTGTCATAGGTGAGCTGAGGGTCTCCGCCTTTGGCGGTAAGAGTTACCATGTTGGTGTCCGAGATACATGCCGCAGTTATGCTTGCGGGCATACTTGCAACGCCGAGCTCTTCGCAGACCTTTGTCGTCAGTATGGGGTTGCTGATAATATTCGGGAAAACACTTGCAAGCTGGTCAGCCGTATTTTTGTTATAGAAAAACGAGTATGCCGAAACACCGTTTTCACCCACGAGAACCTTGTTTTCCGTCTGCACGGTAAAGGTTGCGGAAACAGTATACTGAGGAGTGAACCGCATATAACTTCTGTAAAACTGGATACCGCTGAAAATCACCGCAAGAGCAACAACAAGCCAACCGAATTTCATCGTACCGCGCCATATGTCGCTGAGCAGAACCTTAAGCTCCACCGTTGAGTTGGCGGTATCATTATTTGTTGTTTTTTCGTTCATATAATAACCTTATTTCTCGATTTTGTAGTATGAATTTTCGGAATAATTCTCCGCATTTTCTTCAGCAGGAACGGGATACTGATTCTTATATCCGTAGCTGTTTCTGTAGAAAGCACCGTAATAACCCGTTCCGTCGGTACCCATCTGCCCGAACAGCGTGAACGGCTTATAGACATCATTGAGAATACATCCCGCAAGCCTGCCTCCCGCATCGCGGATGGCAAGAATCGCATCGTTGATATCCTGAACCGCAACAGTATCCGTTCTTACAACAAGCAGAGTTCTGTCGGCATAAACCGAGATGGCAACCGCATCAGCGGAAACCGATGTGGGAGGAGTGTCAATAATAACAAAATCCATTCTTTCACGCAGAGCAGAAATGCATTCGCCAAGCATTTCTCCGTTGAAAAAGTCATGGGATTCCACATGAGATTTTTTATTGAATGCAATGATAAGGTCACTTTTGCGGTATCGGAAAAAACCGAAATCGCTGAGCGAAACCTTATTAAGAAGAACGTCCGAAAAATCGTTTCCCGTGTCATGATAATGGTCAAAAATCTTATACATCGAGGGTTTTCGCATATCAAGGTCAAGAAGTGCAACCTTATATCCCCTGCCCGAAAGTGCAAGAGCGATATTCGCCGCAACCGTTGATTTTCCTTCGTTTTCGGCAACGCTTGTTACTGCAAAAACTTTTTTATCTCTTTTTTTCTGCATATACTCAAGCTTTGTTGCAAGCTTCTGATAATCCTCGGAAAATTTCAGCGAAGAATATGCATCATTAATAAGCAGAGCACGTTTTTTCTTCTCCCATTTTTCTTTATTGGAAAGATGTTCTTTTTCGTGAGAAACGGCCGCAATAAGCTCGCTGTCGATTTTATCGGAAAATCCCTTCTCTTCCTTAACCGTTTCGCGCAGAAGCGAAAGAAGGACTATAACCGCTGCTGCCAATCCCATCGCAATCAGAATAATCTGGGTTCTGTATGTCATAAACCGTGAGTTGGAAGGTGATGTGGGCATATTCGGATTAGATATAATATCGATAACCGCATCGGTGAAAATCGTGTCCGAAATATTGGGATAAACCTCAAGCACGGATGAAAGCAAGCGGAATGAAAGCTCGGGGTCCTTACTTTTTACTGTGATGTTAAGAAGGTTTGTTGTGCCCGTTACTTCAGCGGAAATAGTTCCGTCAAACGAAGGAAGCTCAAGATTTTCAGCCGCAAGCTTCTTCATTGAAGGCTGCTGGAAAACCTTTGTGAAAATCGCAGCCATTTCCGATGACGATGCAAGATTGCTGTAAACGCCCGATGAACCTACCTTAGCACGCACAACAAGAATCGCTTTGCTTGTGTAAGTGGGTGTATATATGCTTTTTTCGTAAACCTGAATTCCCATATAGGCAATCATTGCCGCAAGGAAAACAATCCAGATGTTGCGGATGAGGTCTTTGATAAGACTGTTCCACTCAAATGTTATCGAAAACCATGATTTGTTTTTATCCAAGCCTTATCACTCCCATCATTCAACAACAACGGTAAGAATCGAGTGTCCCTCGTATCCTTCATCGGTCGAAATATAATAATGAACATTGTATGTTCCTTCTTTTTCACTGTTAAAGTTGGTTGATATCAGCAGACCGTAGTTTTCCATAAGCACACCGTTTACGGTTACCTCTTTGATATAATCCTCAAATACGGGCTGTTCGCCTTTTTTAATGTAAATAAGGCTCTTTTCAAGTGCGATTTCGGGTGCCATCGTTTCGTTGCCCTCAACATGAACGGTAACATCAAGATAAATCATATCACCCATGCTGTTTGACACCTGAAGAGAAACGGTGAAAACACCTGCGGTGTTCTGAACAAAATCTGTTGCAGCTATGGTCACTTTATCGCTGATATCGCCGTCAATACAGTCTCTTGCGCCTACCGCCGCACGGATGTCAACTTCCTCATCAACCGAATAAACCAACGCACGCTTCATGTAGAATTCAGGCGGAGTGTAGTCGGTATACCTCGCTCTGCGTGTTGCCTTGGAAACATTGTTATCCTCATCGGCAACGGCATAAGTAACATTGAAAACACCCGGTTCAATAAACTTTGAAACCGACTCAACAAGTACCTTGCGGGTGATGTCTCCGTCTTTCTTATCATGTGCCGTAACGCCCTCAAGCAACGCTTCTTTTTTATCCTTGACGCTGACTGAAAGCTCTTCTGTTTCCATTGTTATTTCGGGAATTGTGTTATCGGTTGTTATTTTGTCAATAACAGAAAAAACAATGAAAGCAACAAGCACCGTTGCAAACAAAAGCAGCGTTATTTTCTGAAGCCATTTTAACATTTATTTCGCCTCACAGTAAGTTTAAAATTATCCGAAAAGCAGACGACTGCATAAAAAAGCAAACACTTCCACCAATAATAATGAATTATATCACAGTGAAAATGAAAAAACAATATATTTATTTTTAAGATTTATATTGACATATTATTTTTTCTGCTTTATAATTACTAAGATTATAATAGGAGAGTATGGTCTCAGTGTGAGTCCATATACAGTTCCCGACCATGAAAAAGTTTTATCGGATATGTGAAAAACTGATTTGCATTGATGCCGATTCATTTCCCGGCGATGATCCGATGCGGCTGCAATTTGAATCATCGGCAGGCAATGCCGATATTAACATCAATTGCATAATCAGCGAGTCTTTTCCCGATATGCCGGAAAAGAAATCAAAATCAGGCGAGTTCGTTATTTCCGTTGACGGCGACACCGTTTACCGTGAATTTCCTATGGGAACGGCTGACGGTGCTCTCACAAAATACAACCCTGCCGACACCTCTTTCAGCGAAACATTTTTCACCGAAGAAAGCTTTCCTGTTATGATGGACAGCAGATATATGTGGAGCTCGGTTTCCCTCTCTCAGCTTCTGCTTCCGAAAAAAGCGTTTTTCATTCATTCATCGTTTATTTCCGTTAACGGCAAGGCGATTTTATTCTCTGCACCCTGCGGTACGGGCAAAAGCACTCAGGCCGCTTTGTGGGAGAAGCACCGCAATGCCGAAGTGATCAACGGCGACAAAGCGGGAATTCTTGTTGAAAACGGAGTTTATGCCTGCGGAGTGCCGTTCTGCGGAACAAGCGGAATATGCAAAAACAAAAATCTCCCCCTCGGAGCAATTGTGTTGCTCAGCCAGTCACCCGAAAACAGCATAAAAAGTCTTACGGGTGTTGAGGCTATGCGGAAATTGCTTCAGAACGTTCATCTCGATCTTGCCGCAGCAAGCGAACAGCAAGCCATCATTGATTTGCTGATTGAGCTGATGAAAACCGTTCCCGTTTATTCATTGGGATGCACTCCCGACGAAGATGCGGTTATCACTCTTGAAAATGAGCTGCGAAACGGAGGTGTTATCTGATTGGGTTTTGAATATGATATGTTCATTGCTAAAATATTCTCCGAAGCAGATAAAAAATCCATTCCGCTTTCAGGTGCGTTTGAACTGACATCACGGTGTCCTCTTGATTGCAAAATGTGTTATGTTCACCGTAAAGAAAATGACTGCGAAGCAATAAAGCAGGAAAAGAGTACGGAATGGTGGATAAATCTAACCAATGAAGCAAAAAAAGCAGGTATGTTCATGCTTCTTTTAACGGGCGGCGAACCTCTGCTGAGAAAAGACTTCAAGGAAATTTATCTCAACGCAAAAAAAGCAGGTCTGCTCGTTTCCGTCAACACCAACGGCTTACCGGTGAACGAAGAAATAATAAAGTTCTTTGCAGACAATCCCCCGCAAAAGCTTAATATCTCACTTTACGGCGCATCAGAAGAAACCTACCGCAATCTTTGCGGCAACGGTGAAGCATACGGAAAGGTGACCGATGCAATTGTTAAGCTCAAGGAATCGGGTGTTAGCGTAAAACTCAACTATACGGTAACACAATATAATTGCCGCGATGCCGAGAAAATATATGAATTCGCAAAGAACCTGAAAATACCTGTTCAGACGGTAACATATATGTTTCCGCCGATAAGGGCAGGCGGCGAGTTCACAAGACTTCTTCCCGAAGAAGCGGCAAAGCTCCAGTTTGACTGCCATACGGTTGAATGGGGCAAAGAAAAATTCACAAAGCACCTTATCGCAAAAGCAAATCTCCGCAAAAAAGCCGAAGAACACGAATCAGACGCTGAAAGAATCCCGTGCCGTGCAGGTTTGAGCACCTTCTGGGTAACATGGGACGGAAAAATGTCACCCTGCGGAATGATGACAAAGCCGATGTTTGAAATCAGCAGTTTTGATGATGCGTGGGAATGCATAAAAAAATCGAGAGAAGAAATATTCCTTCCCCCGAAATGCAAAAACTGCGAACTAAGAAATTACTGCGATTTATGTGCGGCTGTTCCTCTTGCGGAAAACGGAGAATACGGCACCGTTCCCGAATACGCCTGCCGAAAAGCGGCAGAATACAAAAAACTATGCGATGGATTCATCGAAAATCATTGTCCAAGAAAATAATTGGATTTAATATAGATTTTTTCAAGCAAATTTTATGGAGGTAGATTTATGAAAAAAATTGCTAAACCATTAGTAACCATTCTGCTGGTAGTTGCATTGCTTGTTCCGACCATTGTAATGATCGGTTCAAATGCAGCCATAGCAGATTATCCCGTTGAGCTTGCTTTCAACAACATTTTTGTTTTTGACAAGTGGGCAAACAACAGGCTGTCAACCACCATCGTTAACAACGGTGTCCCGGTAGACGACGAGTTGGATATCAACATTGAAGGCGGCAGCTTCAAGTTTACCAACCCTTATTCAACCGAAGCTTACACGGGTCACGGTATGGGTCAGGGTTCAATAGACTCTGCAGGCAACTTCCAGTATTACATGATGGATGTTGAGCCCAGTGCGGCATACACATTCTCTTACAGCCTTGCAAGCCTTACATCAGGTATCGCATTCTCTCCTTTCGTGTTCTTCTTCGATGAAAGCGGTTCGTTTATCTCATATACGAATCATTCGGTTGGAAGCACAGGTGATGCAAGCTTTGTTTTCTTTGCTCCCAGTAATGCACATTATATTCAGATCCGTTTCACTCTTTCAGGCACAGGTTCTGCCGATGTCAACAGCATTGCAATCCGCAAAACAGACATCGCTTCATACGGTGCAAACATCTTTGATTTCGATGCATGGGCAGGTAACGCAAACTCAGGTAAGATCAGCGATACGGCTCCGTATAACAGCGGCACCGTATCCAACAAGAACACAACAGAAAACAGCGTTACTCTTACCGCCACCGGTGAAGGCTATGCTTTCACAAACTTCACATTCGGCAACGGTAACACATTTTACATGATGCCCGTTGAAGTGGGTGCAACATACAGCTTCTCCTATAACCTTTCCTGTAATTTTGAACCCACTAACTATACTCCCTATGTTCTTTTCTGCGATGCAAGCGGCAATTATAACGAAAACATTCTCCTCTCACCTGCTACAAATGCGGGTGACAACAGATTTGTATTCACGGTTCCTGCAAACAGCTCTTACATTCAGATTGTTTACGGTATTTCCAATGCTGTATCAGGAAATTCCTGTACTGTAAAAGACCTTGCAATCCAGAAGCTTACCCTTGCAACCGAAACAAATTCAGGCGTGCCCCATCGTCTTGTTTATACATATTCAAAGAGCGATCCTCAGACTTACGGCGAACTTCCCGTTTCCTCATATGCTCCCAACGGTTATGTATTTGCAGGCTGGTACACAGGCGTTAACGGCACAGGTGAACTCATAACTGAGAACACTCCCGTTTCTTTCGAAAGCTTTACCGTTTATCCCAAATATGAACCCATCGTTAACTCAATTTCAATCAAAACAATGCCTGTCAAGACAACATACACTGTCGGCGAAAGAGTTAATCCCACAGGTCTTGTTCTTGAAGCAACAGTCGGCGGTTTGACCCGTACAATTGAATCAGGTTACCGTTGCACTCCCGAATACCTGACTTCAACAGGCACTCAGACAATCACCGTTCAGTACGGCGGTAAAACAGCAACATATACCGTTGAAGTAAGTGCAAGTGCATCAAAATCCGTTGTTGTTAACGGTACAACTGTCAGAGTGGGCGTAACAAACAATGTTTACACATTCACAGACGCTGTCAGCACAGGCGAGTTCAACCGCTACGTGATTACCTACAACGCAGATGCTTACTTCGAAGGTATCATCACTTACAGCGACGGTGAAACAGAGCAGTTCTTCCTTGAGCCTTCTTCAAACTTCGCCGAAGGAGAAACTTCCAAGTTCACATCATTCGTTGACGGTTATCTTGAAAAGGTTATTGACGGAGCAGGACAGACAACTGCCATTAACAGCCACACCCGCAGCGGCATCAACTCAATTCAGTTCACTCCCCTTGATAACAAAGCGGGTTCAATCGACCTTCTTTCAATCACAACAAGCATGGCAACTCAGATAACAAATGCCGCAGACACGCTGAAATCTTTCAGCGATGACCGTTTCAAAGTCGAAGTTGACATTCTGAACGGCGGTGTTGTTTCCGGACTTTACGCTCTTCAAGGCAACGTTGTTGCCCGTGTTTACGAGAATAAAGATGCTGACAACAATATTACATACGAAACCAAGGTTGACTACAAAGAAAACCTGTCAGACAGCGGTTATATCTCCGAAAGCACAGAAGTTAACCTCATTAACACCTACGATAACGGCCGTTACCTCCAGCAGTCATATTACGGCACATTCGAAAAGCCCTACGAAACAAGCTATTATAACAGATCGGATTGGAACTACAACCCCGTTCAGGGCGGTAACGTTGCCAACGAAGCAAGTAAGGTTATCGATTACGAAATAGGCGATGACTATATCTATGTTAAGGCTCGTCCCCTTGACTGGGCAAAATGGTCTGACGACCACGCTAACAAGGGCTGTGAGCACAGCAAGGACAATCCCGATGAAGCACATACCGAGGCTCGCTGGGGCGATGAATATATTACCGATACATACGTTGAAGCAAAATATGTTTTTGAAGACGGTGTTATCAAAACATATTGCCGAATGGTTGACTATTCAGGCTATCCCTCAGCACAGACAACTCAGGAGCTTCCCGCATTCTACACCATTGAGCCTCTCAACAACTTCGTTTATAACGATGTAACCGAAGACGAAGCATGGGTTATCCAGAACTTTAAGTATGACGAAAGCCCTGAATTCTGGGGTGTTTCTCAGGAGTATAAAGACGCTCATTATTCCGACGGCAGCTTTGACGCTAACGTTGACGTTGCAGAGCATTGGGCTGCATTCATGGCAAGCGAAAGCTCAAACAGCTTCGGTATCGGTCTTTACACTCCCGAAACAACCAACTTCTATTACGGCTGTTATCCTCAGATATACGCCGAAGGCTTAAACAACGGCTCTTTCACTCAGACAAACACCCTCAACTACCGCCACGCCGAAACAAACGACCCCGCAACAGAAGACGATTCTTCTTACATTGCACCTATCGGCGTAAGAAACTTTGAAAGCTACAAACCCACCGAGTATATGTACTCACTCACAACGGGTACAATTGACGACATTCAGGATACCTTCGGCATGGTTTATGACGAGGGATATACAGCAGAACTCAGCAGAGCACAGATTGCCGTTCCCGAAACAATATATATGACCCCCTCGGCAACCACATCAACAACAGGTCAGTACTTTGTTAACAACCAGGTTGACAAAGACGGCAACCTTATTGCTGACGCGGTAAACAACGCTACTAAAGGTATTATCAGCGTTTATGCACCCGGTTCAACAGCTATTGAGTTCAATGTAACAGCTGTCAATGGCGGAATCGGTGATCCCGTTTTCGGCGGTCTCAGTGGCGACTCAATAAGTTCTTATGAAGGAACACGCTGGGCTCATTCCGTTATTTACGGTGCTTACGGCACAGGTGCGGCACAGGATTGGTTTGTATTTAACGCTCTCGATTTCAAAATAAACGGCACGGGCGTTTCCAAAGGCGGCACTGCCCTTCTTGAATGGGAAGTTACTATTTATTACGGTGACAGCGACACAACCGGCGAAACACACTACGCTTACACCACCCTTTATTCACCCTGGCTTGAGCCTGTCGGTGCCGCAACAAGAGCACAGACAGGTAAAAACGGTAAAAAGGTTTATGACCAGTCGGTAGCCTGGATTTCAGGTGTTCACGGCTTTACTGCAAACAGCAGCGGTTCATATTGGGTTGCTGCAACCAATCAGACTCTGACCGACGAAGGCGAACACGATTCCGGAAACGGCACATATTACGCAAGAACAAGTAACATCGCCCTTGTCCCCTTGCTTTATGGTGTCGGCACAGCCAGCGGCACAGGTACAGCCGTATTGGATTATCTTACATCTTCCTCGCCCGGCGGTGGCATCACCTCACCTACCATCAGATACATGAGCTTGACAGCTGATTCCAGTAAATACGGTTGTCTTGTTGCAGATATCAGCCCCGTTGCAAATCTTACGGTTGATACCAGCCGATACACAAACCTCAAACAGATTCCCAACCTCACCGTCGGTTATAACATCACCGATATCGATAACTCAAAGGGTGTTATCTGGTATGTTTCCGACTTTACAACAATCGCTAATACACTTGATACCGCAAACAACGGTACAAACGGAACAGGTGCACGATTCTATAACTACACCAAGCAGGACAGCTCATCCAACATCTCAAACAAAGCACTGAATGAATGGTTTGACGGTGACGGTACAGGCGTAATAATCTACGGTAGTGCAACCGAAAACTGCGGTTCATCTTATACGGCGGTTTCAGGCGGAACTGAATATAACTCAGTATGGGACAGAGCTATTATTACAGATTCTTCAACATATGACTACGTATTCAAGGGTGCTGCTCACGCTCACTCAAACAGTGATGCCCGTGCATACTCAATTAACTTTGTTCAGCTTCGTACAAACAACGTTAACAAAACAAATCTCCGTGACCTTGTTGCTCTTGCTTCGGGACTTAATGAATCAAACTATACTGCCGCATCATGGAGTGCTCTCAAAACAGCTCTTCAGAATGCCGCAAATGAACTCGGCAATCCCACAGATTCAGATATTTCAGCAGCAGAACAAGAGCTCAAAAACAAGTTGATGGCTCTTCAGACTCCCGTTACTCTCGATGCAAACGGCGGCAGCTTCTCAGGCGGCGCAACAACAACTGTTGTTAACCTTACCTGCGGCCCCGCACTTGCTCCCTCCTACACAATCCCCGTAGAGAGCAATCCCACTCTTGCAGGCTACGCAGTGCAAGGCTGGTCAACAGACAAGAACGCAGCCGAAGGCACAAACCCCGTAACAGGCGGTCTTAAACCCACATTCTACGCAATATGGACAGAAGGCGGCTACACCGTCATTTATAACGCTAACGGCGGTGCAGGCTACATTGCCGACATAACGGTTATGCACTCGGAAAGCTTTGATCTTGCATTAACGGGTTACACAAGAGAGGGATATTCACTTGTCGGCTGGGCAAAGAGTGCATCGGCAACAAGTCCCGAATATCTTCTCGGCGAAACAGTATCGGGTCTTTCAAACGGCACCGAAACAACCGTTATCCTTTATGCTGTTTGGCTTGAAAACAAATATACGGTTATTTATAATGCAAACGGCGGTACAGGTTCAATCGCAAGCCAGACCGTAAACGGTTCGGAAACCTTCGTTCTTGCATCATCAGGCTTCACAAAAGAAGGATGCATCCTTCTCGGCTGGGCAACAAATGCTTCGGCAACACTTCCCGAATATCAGCTCGGTCAGACAGTAAGCAGACTCGCCGCCGGCGGTGAGATCACTCTCTATGCTGTATGGGAGATAACAGATATCAACGTTACATTCGATAACCTTATCGACTTCAAAACATGGAATAAGATTGCCGGCAACGGCGTTGTTTCGGATGTAACAGACACAGGCTTCACAATCACCTGTAATGAAGGTAAGGGCGAAGCAACATCATCCTCACCCTATTTCCCCGTTGAACCCGGCAAGAACTATAAGATTGATATTGATATTACAGATATCAACGGACTCGGCTGGGACGTTTACATCTTCTTCTGTGATGAAAACGGCAACTGGATCGATTTCGTAGACGGTGAAACAAACAGATACTCCGCAACAACCAGATGGGATTCCATCTTCATGGCTCCCGATAAGCCCGAAGTTGTCAAGGCACAGATTCGTGTTGATGCAAACAATTCAGGCGGCGAAGTTAACTTTGATAACATCCGCGTTTATGAATATGAAGGCATTGATATCAATGTCACTCCCGTAAACAAAACTGTAACCGTCTCTGAAACATTCGGCACTCTTCCCACTCCCACAAAGAAAGGCTACGACTTTGTCGGCTGGTATGACGGCGAAACCCTGATCACCGAATCATCAACCGTCACTCAGACTTCAACAGTTTACCTCAAGTCCAAGTGGATTATTTCCGATGCTGCTCTCGTAGGCGATAAGGTTGTTATCGACTTCGCTTCTCCCATCGTTATTAAGCCTCTTTCAAATGACTCATCGTTCAACAGAGCAGAAGGCACAGACAAGAAGATTGTCGGCTTCAGCACAGACGGCAGCAACTACTCAGAAACTCTCAACGGTGCTTACGGCACATTCACACTCAGCGGCACGGATGTTACCTACACACCGACCAAAACAATTGACGGCGTTGAAAATATCTATTATCATGCATCTCTCAAAAATGCCGATAATACAGTAACAACCGTTAAGAGCCAGATTACCGTTGCTCCCGCTTCAAACATTCTCTATGAAGAAAACCTGTTTACAGTTTCCAACACTTCCGGTAATGAATGGAAGAAAGACGGCTCATCTGTAAATACAAATCAGGATTCTTCAACAACAGCCGATATCTACGGCTACGATTCAAGCTACGTTAATAACTCAAAGAATTCAAACGGTTCTGCTCTCAAAACAGAAGTAACCGAAGATAACAAACGCTCGCAGAACATTGCATTTACCTTTAACGGTAAGGGCTTTGACCTCAACGGTGCCTGCGGTTACAACACAGGTGTTCTGATTGTTTCTCTCAGAGATAATCTTGCAAACAACGGTAGCGGTAAGATGGTTAAATCTTACATCGTTGACACCTATTACTCTGATAACGATGCAGACGGCCTCAGCAGATACACCGATACTCTTTATCAGGTTCCCATCATCAGCGAAACTGATCGTCCTCTCAGCAACTACACAATCCAGATTGCATCCTCATGGCTTCCCTCAATGTCAGGTGCTCTCAATACCAACGGTGTTGAAACACAGAACATTGACGGCATAACAGTTAACTCTGCTTCCGTTTCAGACAGTGAAGCTCTTCGCAATGCTCTTTCAGAGGTTGGCATGGAAGATGTTCTCGGTGCAGAAGAAATTGAAGTTGTATGGTTTGACGAGAACTCCGTTCTTAACGGCGGTGAAGGCGTAAACACTCCTGCTGAAGATATGCTCAACACAGAAGCTGCTTTAACAAGTCTTGTTAATACCGTTGACTCCGTAAGAGTTTACTATCCCATCGAAGATATCAACTCACACTATATCGCTTCCGAACAGAACGCAGTATACTATAACGTTGTTGATAACCTTCTTAGTCAGAATGCACTTTCCGTAGAAAAGCTCTTCGCATACATTTCAGGTAAAGATAACGAAACTGTTTCAATCGAAACATATGAAGAAGTCGGTCCTAAAGGTGAGCTTTATCTTTCAGGTTCAACAAATGCAATTACATTCAAAATCAAGAACTTCGACAAGGAAAGCATGAGCGCTATGATAAGTCTCAGAGCCGCTTCAGGCACTCCCAAGGTTAAGTTCGGTGAAAGCCAGTTCGACGTAACCAGCCAGACAGAAATGTATTTCAACATTTCACAATACGTTGGAGATGACGGCACTGTTGTTATTCAGAACGTAAATCCCAGCACTCTTCTTTCTGTTGGTTCACTTAAGCTGACAAGCGAAGCTATCGAACAAGCTTCTTTCTCATCTGATGTAGACCTCGGAGTTGCAAGAACCATGATGATGGCTTTTGCAAGAGATGTTGAGCCCAACGCTCCCGTCGTTCCCGATGAACCGGTTATTCCCGAGGATCCCGTTGATCCTACCGATCCCGAGGATCCCACTGATCCCGAGAATCCCACCGATCCCGAAGATCCCACCGATCCCGATGATACTTCTTCGGAATGCTGGCTCATAAGATTCTGCAAATGGTTAGGCGGAGTGTTCGTAAAAGTGTTCAATGTAATAAAAGGTATTTTCGGATTTTAAGAAAGGATTAAGATAATGAGCAAATATACAAAACCAACTGTTTCTCTCATTTCTTTGAATGCAGCTTCTGCGGCAACTTCCAGTTGCTCTTCAAGCTCAGCTGACGCTGAAATGGTTAAGGATATTCTCATATCAATGGGATATGACCCGAAGAATGCTTTCAGTTCGTATGAACCTTGCTCAGAACCCTTCGATTTTGAAGACTACTGCAAGTTCTCATCCGGCGTTCAAGTTTTCTTCTCCTGATGCAATTTAATCAACGCCTGTACGGTTAATTCCGTGCAGGCGTTTTTGCTTGTCGCATATATAGGAAAATAATAAAAATAAATAAATAAATGTTGACTTTAAATATATATATATTGTATTATATAATATGTATAAGTATGTATTGGTGGAGGTGTGTCATGGTAGATATTCATTGCCATATTCTGCCCGGTCTTGATGACGGTTCTGACAATATCGAAGAATCTGTAAGAATGGCACGTCTTGCTGTCGAAGGCGGCACAAAAGCCATAGTCGTTACCCCTCACAGCAACATCCCCGACTCATATCAGAACTACTGCGATAAGGTTTATGTTGATAAATTCCGGGAGCTGAATTCAAGGCTGAAGGCTGAGAAAATTCCATTGAAAATCTTTCCGGGTCATGAGATTTATGCCGCAGGAAATTTTGTTGAGCTTATAAAGAGAAAAAAGCTTCTGACCCTGAATAATTCGGATTATCCTCTTGTTGAATTCAGCTTTACAGAGCATTCGGATTCTGTTTATGCAAAGCTTCAGATGCTTGTTGCCGAAGGATTTACACCCATCGTTGCTCATCCCGAAAGATATGCTTTTGTTTCAGAAGATGATTTTGCACCGTTCAGGCTTAAAGCCATGGGTTGTCTGCTTCAGATAAACAAAGGAAGTCTTAAAGGAAGCTTCGGCAGAAATGCTTATATTGCATCTCACAATATAATCAGTCAGGATCTTGCGGATTTTGTTGCAAGCGATGCCCACAGTCCGTATATGAGAACTCCGTATCTTGCGGATGTTTACGAAATAATCAGCGAAATCCATTCCGAGGAGTATGCCGATTTGCTGTTACTCAAAAATCCCGTTAAGGTTCTTCAAAACAAAAAAATCAAGTGAAATCAAGGTGAATAAAATGAAACCGTTGAAAATTGTAATATTAATTGCCTTTGTATTCGTTTCTATTGCATCGCTTTCGGTTTATATCAGCGAAAAAGTAAAAACAGATAAAACCGTACCCGAAATCAAGGTTGAGAATGAAATGATTGAGGTAAGCCTCAAAGCGACCGATGAAGATCTGCTTAAAGGCGTTACCGCACATGATGAAAAAGACGGCGACCTCACCGGTCAAATCATTGTTGAATCAATTTCCAAGTTCACAGAAAAAGGTGTCAGCAAGGTAACATATGCCGTATGCGACAGTAACAACAACGTTGCAAAAGCAACCAGAAAAATAAAGTTCAAAGGTTATGAATCACCTAAATTCAGCGTTTCCGGAAACCTTTGCTTTTCAATGTATGAAAATATCAATATACGAGATTTTATCGAAGCGGAAGACTGCCTCGACGGTAATATAAATAACCAAATTATAATAACTTCAGAAAATTATTCAAGCTCCATTGCCGGCGCTTATGTAATGGATGCTACGGTCACTAATAAAAAAGGTGACACATCAACCATCCAGCTTCCTCTTATAGTTGAAGACCGCCCTCTTTCTGCTCCTGAAATCGAACTTAAAGAATATCTTATATATACAAAAAAAGGCAAAACCGTTGATTTCAAGTCCTATATTGTTGATGCTGTTGATTATCGCGAAGAAAGCATCAAAGATAAGGTCACGGTTGAGTCAAATGTCGATTTCAAAAAAGCAGGCACATATCATGTGCACTTCTATGCAACAGATGACCAGGCACAAAGAGGCCACAGTGTTATGACCGTTATTGTCGGAGAATGATAAGATATGAAGAAGAATAAAATCACAATTGAATTACACAGCATCATCAAGGATATTGTCAGAAATATCTGGATAGTTTTTCTCTGTGCTCTTATAGGCTTTATGGGACTTTATGTCATGACTCATGGTGCTTATGAACCTGAATACACATCAACAGCTACTCTTTCGGTTGTCGCAAACACAAGCAACAGTACATCAATCTCCAATCTTGGCATTTCAAATGAAATGGCAAATGTTTATACAACCATGTTCTCGGAACCTACTCTCAAAGAGTATGCCGCCGAACACCTCGGCATTGAAAAGTTTGACGGTACGGTTTCTGCCACTGTCCTTGAAAACACCAATTTTCTTCAGCTTAAGGTTACATCCTCCGCACCTATGAAATCCTATGAGCTTTTATCCGCATTGCTGGAAGTGCACCCGAAAATTTCAAAGGAAATTTTTAACAACGCAACCATTGCCGTTGTTCGTGCTCCTTCCGTTCCTTCGGCACCTTCAAACCGAGTAAACAACGAAAACCGCAATCTTGTTGTTACAGCTTGCGTAACTTTATCTCTCGGAATAATCGTAATTCTTTCATTGCTGAGAAACACCGTGAAGAAAGAAAGCGATTTCGAAGAAAAAATCGAATCCAAGCTTATAGGCACAATTTCCCATGAAAACAAAAAGATGACTTTGCAGGATGTCAAGCAGAAAAAGAAAAAAGGCTTGCTCATACACAGTAATGCATACATAAGCCTGAGATTTACGGAAAACTTCCATAAAATCGCCTCAAAACTTGAACACATGAAAAATCGCGGCGACGGTAAAGTGTTTGCTATAACAAGCGTTGCGGAAAACGAAGGTAAATCAACCTGTGCAGCAAACCTTGCAGTTTCACTCGCAGACAGAGGAAACAAAGTTATTCTTCTTGACTTTGACTTCAAAAAACCCGCACTCTTTAAAATCTTCGAAGAAAAATCAGAAGAAACATCTGAACTTTCAGAAATTCTGAAAAAAGAAATTTCGGTTGATGATTTTAAATTCGGAACATTCAAGAAACTTTCACTCTCACTTGCAATCAACACAAATCCCGATCCGGACTACAAGTCATATATTGAAAACGGCAGTCTCGCAGAACTCCTTGATGAACTCAGAAAACAGTTCGATTTCGTGATTGTTGATACTGCTCCCCTTTCGCTCGATTCTGCGGTTACCGACATCATTCAGAAGGTTGATAAAACAATACTCGTTATCAGAACCGACACGGTAAATGTCACTGTGCTCAACGACCACATAGCGACCATCAGTAAAATCAGTGCAAATCTTGCAGGCTGCATTCTCAATGATGTTTACATGAATATCCTTCCCTTCAGCATCACAGGCAATGACGAAAGCAACTACTACGGCGGATACAGCTACGGAAAATATTCCCGTTACGGTCACTACGGAAGCTACGGTAAACATCATAAGCGCAAAGCGGGAAAGGAAGAAATGCCGAAAGATGATTCTCCCGACATAAACTCTTCCCATGAATACGATGAAGATTCCGTAAATGAAATAACATACTAAATTAATTGAAAGAAAGATTTGAAATGAATCAGACCTCAAAAAATAACAACACAACCGAAAATAAAAAGGATACGTTCGTTTCCGTTTATCTCAGCGACCTGCTTAAAGGGTTAAGAAGATTCTGGTGGGTTTGCGTTGCGGCAGCGGTGTTAATGGGCGGATACAGTGCATTAAATCAAAAGCTGAACTACACACCCGAATACACATCATCCGTAACCCTCACGGTAAATACTCAGCGTGCCGATGCCTCAGTTAACGGACTTTCTGTTTATAATTTCTATTATGATTCTTCAACCGCATCAACACTCTCCAATACCTTCCCCTTTATTCTTTCCTGCAACCTTCTTCAGGAAGCAATATGCGAGGACCTTGATATTCCTTATGTACCTGTAAGTCTCAGTGCATCGTGTCCCTCAGGCTCCAATATGTTCACCCTCTCTGCTACAGGCAAAGACCCTCAGAAGACTTACGATGTGCTCATTTCTGCAATAGAAAATTATCCGTCTGTTGCAAAATATGTTGTGGGCAATATTACTTTTGATATTCTTAAGCAGCCTGTTGTTGCAACATCACCTTCAAACAGCGTAAGCTATCTTCGCGAAGCCGCCAAAGGTGCAATCGTAGGCGTATTCTTCGGACTTCTGTTCATTCTTGCATATGTTCTGCAGAGAAGAACAGTCAAAACAAAAAACGACATCAAAAACGATCTTAATATGGAATGCCTTGCGGTTATCCCTCAGGTTGTGTTCAAAAAGAAGGCGATGCCCGGTGACAAATCACTGCTTTTCACAAATCCCGACATCGGCAGCGGTTTTCCTGAATCCTTCAGAGTTTTGCGTAACATTTTTATTTCTTCACTCAACGAAAATGAAAAGGTTATTATGGCAACAAGCTCCGTTCCCGGCGAAGGTAAAACAACAATCGTAACAAACCTCGCTCTCGCGCTTGCTGACCACAGCAAAAACATTCTGCTTGTTGACGGTGATATACGTCACCCCAGCATTGCAGCTCTTCTCGGTATTGACACCGAAAGCATTGAATACGAAACCGTTACCGATCTTTACAAAATCGCATATCTTGAAAAATACAAGCTTCATCTTCTTATTCCCACCTCAGGTGATGAAGAAGATGCAGGATATTTCAAATCGGGTAACATCAAGCAGATGTTTGAAGCTCTCAGAGACAGCTACGATTATATTCTTGTTGACACTCCCCCTTGCGGACTTATTTCCGATGCTATGTTTATCGCCCAGTATGCCGATGCCGCAATTTTCGTTACATATCAGGATGCCGTAAGAATCTCAAGAGTTAAAAACACTCTCGATAACCTTATGACTACCGATATCAGAATTCTTGGCTGTGTTCTCAACGGAACAATCAGCGGACTTTCCGGTTACGGAT
This sequence comes from Acutalibacteraceae bacterium, assembly GCA_045542715.1. Taxonomy (GTDB): domain Bacteria; phylum Bacillota; class Clostridia; order Oscillospirales; family Acutalibacteraceae; genus CAG-177. The sequence continues at coordinate 47,306 of JAZQLN010000060.1, read as the reverse complement.
ACGGTTACGGCGGATACGGCTATGGATATGGTTACGGCTACGGTTATGGTTACGGTAAATACGGCTATGGATACGGTTATGGCTACGGAGAAGAAAGCAAACGCCGACACAAAAAGAAAAAACATAAAAGCTCCAAGCACGACGATATATAAGAGAAAATAAAGGATTTGATTGATTTGAAGTTATCGAAGTCTCCCTCCGGTAAAAGAAAATTTCATATTGAAACCTGGCATATAAAAGCATTCTTCCTTATGGCTTATGATATTATGGTAATCAGCGTTTCCTATTTCTTTGCCTTATGGATAAGATTTGACGGCGTATTTTCTGAAATACCTGATAAATATCTTGACCCGTATGTAAACTTTCTTCCCATATATATCATAATCAGCCTTGTTGTTTTTTTTCTTCTCCGTATGTATCACAGTGTGTGGGAATATGTGAGCATAAGAGAACTTATGAGAGCAGCTGTCGGAAGCCTTGCGGTATCGGCAATTCATATTGTTCTGATTACCGTTCTCTTCCAAAGAATGCCCATCTCATATTATCTTATCGGCAGCGGACTGCAGGTTCTTATGCTCCTTGCCGCAAGATTTTCATACAGAATATTCTCTGCTTTTCCTCAGCTTTTCGGAACAGACACAGGCGAACGCAACTGCCACAGAGTAATGATTATCGGTGCAGGCGATGCAGGCAGAATGCTGCTTGAAAACATTCAGAAAACAAGAGCAAACAAAGACAGAGTTATCTGTATGATCGATGACAACCCCGACAAACAAAACCGTTTCTTTGACGGCGTTCAGATTGTCGGTGGACGTGATGATATTCTGCACAACGTTGAAAAATACAATATTGACAGAATCTACATTGCAATGCCCAGTGCTTCAAAGGAAAACATCCGAGATATTGTCAATATCTGTAAAGAAACCGGCTGCGAAACAAAAACACTTCCGGATTTTTACCAGTATGTAAACAGCGGAATCACCGCAGGTGCTCTCAAAGATGTTTCCGTTGAGGATTTGCTCGGCAGAGAACCTATCAACACCGACATGAAAGAGGTTTATGACCTCATTCAGGGAAAGACGATTCTCGTAACAGGCGGAGGCGGTTCAATCGGAAGTGAACTTTGCCGTCAGGTTGCTGCTCACAAACCCGAAAGACTTATAATCTTTGATATTTACGAAAATAACGCATACGCAATTCAGCAGGAACTCAAAGATAAATATCCCGAAATGAATCTTGATGTTCTTATCGGCTCCGTTCGTGACTCGAGAAGACTTGACTGCGTATTCAGGCGTTTCCACCCCGATATCGTTTACCATGCGGCGGCTCACAAGCATGTTCCTCTTATGGAGGACAGTCCCTGTGAGGCAATCAAGAACAATGTTATCGGCACATACAAAACAGCCTATGCCGCAATGGTTAACAACTGCGACAGATTTGTGCTCATCAGCACAGACAAAGCAGTTAACCCCACAAATATAATGGGTGCAAGCAAACGTCTTTGCGAAATGGTTATTCAGGCGTTTGACAGAAAAATCAAGGAAAACCGTCAGAGAGATATCCCAAGACTCTTCACCCATCTTGAAGAAGAAGGCTCTCTTTATTCCGACGGTGTTCCCGAAAATGTCAGAACAGAGTTTGTTGCCGTAAGATTCGGCAATGTTCTCGGCTCAAACGGCTCGGTTGTTCCCCTTTTCAAGCGACAAATTGAAAACGGTGGCCCGGTAACCGTTACTCACCCCGAAATCATCAGATATTTCATGACAATTCCCGAAGCGGTATCACTTGTACTTCTTGCAGGTGCAGATGCTCATGGAGGCGAAATCTTTGTTCTCGATATGGGTTCACCTGTCAAAATTGATACCCTTGCCCGAAATCTTATCAAACTTTCCGGTCTTAAACCAGATATTGATGTAAAAATCGAGTATACAGGCTTAAGACCCGGCGAAAAGCTTTATGAAGAAAAGCTTATGGAAGAAGAAGGACTTCAAAGAACTCCCAATAAGCTTATCCATATCGGTACACCTATTCAGTTTGACACCGATTTATTCCAGAAACAGCTTGATGAACTCATGCAGGCTGCATATGAAAACAATCCCGAAATAACCGAAAAGGTTAAGGAAATGGTACCCACCTATAAAACAGGAAACTAAGAAAGAGGTTCATCCATGATAAACATACCTTTCAGCCCCCCTGATATCACAGAAGCAGAAATAAATGAGGTTTGCGAAGTTCTCCGTTCGGGCTGGATAACAACAGGTCCGAGAACAAAAGAGTTTGAACGCAGACTCGCAGAATACTGCGGTACGGAAAAGGTTGCATGTCTCAATTCCGCAACTGCGGCGCTTGAACTTAATCTGCGTGTGCTCGGAATCGGCGAAAGTGACGAGGTTATCGTGCCGGCTTATACCTACACGGCATCCGCATCGGCGGCAATTCACGTTGGTGCAAAGGTTGTGTTTATCGACAGCAAGCCCGATTCCTTTGAAATGGATTATGACCTCATGGAAGCGGCAATAACAGAAAAAACCAAGGCGATTATCCCCGTTGACCTTGCGGGAACAGTCTGTGACTATGACAGAATATTTACCGCTGCTCAAAACAAAAAGCACCTCTTCAAGCCCTCAAACGATATCCAGCGTGCAATGGGCAGAATTGCAGTTTGTGCAGACTGCGCCCATGCTCTCGGAGCAACCCGTAACGGTAAAAATGCAGGTCAGATTGCCGATTTCACCTCTTTTTCGTTCCATGCTGTTAAAAATCTTACAACCGCAGAGGGCGGTGCGGCAACATGGAAAAACATTGACGGCATTGATAATGATGAACTTTACAAGCAATATATGCTCTACAGCCTTCACGGTCAGTCAAAGGATGCTCTTGCAAAAACCAAGGCAGGCGCATGGGAATACGATATAGTCGGTGCATGGTATAAATGCAATATGACAGATATCACCGCTGCAATCGGAATTAAACAGCTTGAAAGATATCCGTCACTTATGGAAAGAAGAAAAGAAATAATCGGAAAATACGATGAAATGTGCGATTTGCTCGGAATTGTGCATCTTGACCACTACGGTGAAAACCATTCTTCATCGGGACATCTTTACATCACGAGAATTCCCGGTATTGACGAAGAAACGAGAAACAATATTATAACCGAAATGGCAGAAAGAGGTATCGCCTGCAATGTTCACTACAAGCCTCTGCCGATGATGACGGCATATAAGAATCTCGGTTACGATATTGCGGATTTCCCCAATGCCCACAGCTTTTTTAAAAACGAAATCACCCTTCCCCTGCACACAAAGCTTTCGGATAACGATGTTGAATTTGTCTGCAAAAACTTTGCAGAGGTTGTTAAAAAATATATTTGAGGAAGATGTTTATGATACTGAGAAAATGGGAGTCTCTGCCTGAAGAGATGCAGATACCCGAAGTTAGAGAATATTACGATTTGCTCAGCAAAAAGAAATTTCAGCTTGTTCTGAAGCGTGTTTTTGATGTTGTTGTGTCGTTTTCTCTGCTTACACTTCTGTCACCCGTTTTTATCGTTCTTGCAATCGCAATAAAGCTCGATTCAAAGGGTCCCGTTTTCTACAGACAGACAAGAATTACACAGTACGGCGAAGAATTCCGTATTTTCAAATTCCGTTCAATGGTAACAGATGCCGACAAAGGCTCGCTGCTGACAGTCGGCGGTGACTCAAGAATAACAAAAACAGGTAAGTTTATCCGCAAATACAAGCTTGATGAATTGAGCCAGCTTATCGACGTGTTAAGAGGCACAATGACATTTGTGGGTACACGCCCCGAAGTGCCCAAATATGTTGATAAATATACCCCCGAAATGATGGCAACTCTTCTTCTCCCTGCAGGAATAACCTCGGAAGCAAGCGTTTATTATAAAGACGAAAACGAACTTCTCGATGCCGCGGATGATGTTGAAAAAACATATCTTGAGGTTGTGCTTCCCGATAAAATGAAATACAACCTTGCCGCAATCAGAAGCTTCAGCTTCATCGACGACATAAAGGTTATGATTTTAACCGTTCTTGCGGTTTTCAGATAAGAGGAAATAACAATGAAAAAAGAAAAACATCTTATAGCTCTCCTCACGAATAACGACGATGATATTTACTGCTTCCGTAAAGAGCTTATCGAAGAGATAATAAACGCAGGCTATGAAATGCTCATCTCCTGCCCCGACGGCGAAAAATTCGAGCTGATGAGACATCTCGAATACCGCTATGATGACCCCGTTATCGACAGACGCGGCACAAACATCGTTGCGGATTTAAAGCTTTTCATTCATTATCTGAAGCTCTTTGTTAAGAATAAGCCTTCCGTTGTGCTCACATACACAGCCAAGCCCAATGTTTATGCAGGTCTGGCGGCTTATCTTCTGAGAATTCCCGTTATCAGCAACGTTACGGGATTCGGAAGCGTGCTCAACGAAGGCGGTTTAAAGCAGAAGCTCATAATGTCACTCTTTAAGTTTGCATTCCGACGCTCAGCCTGTGTCATGTTTCAGAATTCAACAAACATGAAGCTTGCGGAAAAATCGGGTATGGTAAAGGGCGAGCATAAGCTCATTCCCGGCTCCGGTGTGAATACAGACCGTTATCCTCTTCAGCCTTACCCCGACGGCGGTAACGGCAAAGACGGCGAAAAAATCGTTTTCAACTATATCGGCAGAATTCTTCACGATAAGGGTGTAGACGATTATATTGAAGCCGCAAAAAGAATAAAAGCCGAATATCCGTGTACCGAATTCAATATGCTCGGCTTCATCGAGCCGACCGAAATGCACTATAAGGACATTCTCGCAGAGCTTGAAGAAAAAGACATTGTTAAATACAGAGGCAGTCAGAAGGATATCAAGCCTTTTGTTGCCGCTTCACACGCAACAATCCATCCCTCAACCTACGGCGAGGGTATGAGCAATGTGCTTCTTGAAAGTGCATCAAGCGGAAGACCGATTATTTCAACAGATAATCCGGGTTGTCAGGAAACATTCATTGACGGCGAAACGGGATTTATATACCACGGCGGAGATGTTGATGCACTCTGTGAGCAAATCAGAAAATTCCTCGCTTTGCCCAATGACGAAAGAAAATCTATGGGCGAAAAGGGCAGAGAATATATAAAAGCAAATTTCTCAAGAAAAATAGTAATCGAAGCATATCTTGAAAAAATAAACAGTCTTTGCAGATAAGGAAGGGAAAAGTATGTTTACAAATCTTTATGAAAAAATACTTGCCAAAGAAGAAAAAATTTCACTCGTAGGTCTCGGTTATGTAGGTATGCCCATCGCCGTTGCATTTGCAAAGAAGGTTGATGTTATCGGCTATGACCTTAACGCAAAGAAAATTGAGCTTTACAAAAGCGGTATTGACCCCACTCTCGAAGTAGGAGACGAAGCAATAAAGAACACAACCGTTGAATTCACTTCCGATGAAGCCAAGCTCCGTGAAGCAAAATTCCACATCGTTGCCGTGCCTACTCCCGTTAACGATGACCACACTCCCGACCTCACTCCCGTTGAGGGTGCAAGCCGTATCCTCGGCAGAAACCTCACCAAGGGTTCAATTGTTGTTTTTGAATCAACCGTATATCCCGGTGTTACCGAAGATGTATGCGTTCCCATTCTTGAAAAGGAATCGGGCCTTAAGTGCGGAGTTGACTTCAAAATCGGCTATTCTCCCGAAAGAATCAATCCCGGTGATAAGGTGCACAGACTTGAAACTATCGTGAAAATCGTTTCGGGTATGGATGACGAAACTCTCGATATTGTTGCCAAGGTTTACGAGCTTGTTGTTGAAGCAGGTGTTCACCGTGCGGAAAGCATCAAGGTTGCCGAAGCCGCAAAGGTTATCGAAAACAGCCAGAGAGATATCAATATCGCATTCATGAATGAGCTTTCAATCATCTTCAACAAAATGGGTATCGATACCAAAGCAGTTCTTGAAGCCGCAGGCACAAAATGGAATTTCCTTAAGTTCTTCCCCGGTCTTGTCGGCGGTCACTGCATCGGTGTTGACCCCTATTATCTTACATACAAGGCTGAACAGCTCGGCTATCACAGCCAGGTTATCCTCGCAGGCAGAAGAATCAATGACGACATGGGCAAATACGTTGCCGAAAACGTTGTTAAAAAGCTTATCGCCGCAGGCAAGAATGTCAGAGATGCAAAGGTTGCAATCCTCGGCTTCACCTTCAAGGAAAACTGCCCCGATACAAGAAACACAAGAGTTATCGATATCATGAACGAGCTAGGAGAATACGGTATCGTTCCCGTTGTTGCAGACCCCGTTGCCGATGCGGAAGAAGGCAAGCAGCACTACGGCATTGAATTTGTTGATATCAATACCGTTAAGGATATGGATGCCGTTATCATCGCTGTAGGTCACACGGAATTCATGAGCTTTGCAATGAGCGATATTGATGCAATGTTTGCAGACGGTGACAATTCAGGCAAAGTTCTCGTTGACGTCAAGGGTGTTCTTGACAGAAAAGAATACACAGAAGCAGGCTATCAGTACTGGAGGCTTTAATAATGGGTTACAGACATCTTGTTTTCCCCGAAAATTCACTTTTTCTCGTTACGGGCGGTGCGGGCTTCATCGGATCAAACCTCTGCGAAGCCATTCTTGAAATGGGTTACCGTGTCCGTTGTCTTGACGATTTGTCAACAGGTTCGCAGAAAAATGTTGATATGTTTCTCTCAAATCCGAATTATGAATTCATAAAGGGTGACATAAAGGATCTTGATGTCTGCATGAAGGCTTGTGAGGATGTTGACTACGTGCTCAATCAGGCAGCATGGGGAAGCGTTCCCAGAAGCATCGAAATGCCTCTTTTCTACTGTGCAAACAACATCAGCGGCACTCTCAATATGCTTGAAGCCGCAAGACAAAACAACGTCAGAAAGTTCGTTTACGCTTCATCGTCATCTGTTTACGGCGATGAACCCAATCTTCCGAAAAAAGAAGGCAGGGAAGGCAATCTCCTCTCCCCCTACGCACTCACAAAAAGATGCGACGAAGAATGGGCAAAGCAGTACACAAAGCACTACGGGCTGGACACCTACGGAATGCGTTATTTCAATGTTTTCGGCAGAAGGCAGACTCCCGACGGTGCTTATGCGGCTGTTATCCCCAAATTCATAAAAATGCTTATAAACGGAGAAACTCCGACAATCAACGGTGACGGCAAGCAGAGCCGTGACTTCACATATATAGAAAACGTTATCGAAGCAAACCTCAAGGCTTGCCTTGCTCCTCACGAAGCTGCAGGCAAAGCATTCAACATTGCCTACGGCGGCAGAGAATATCTTATCGATATTTACTACGGACTCACAAAGGCTCTGAATGTTGACATTGAGCCGAATTTCGGACCTGACCGTGCAGGAGATATCAAACACAGCAATGCGGATATTTCCAAAGCAAAAGAGCTTCTCGGCTACGACCCCGAATGGAGCTTCGAAAGAGGAATTGAAGCAGCTATTGAATGGTACAAAGAAAACTTATGAGTACAATAATCTATTACGGCGGATTTTCCCTGCCCGATAAAAGTGCATCGGCAAACAGAGTTGTTTCAAACGGAAAGATATTCGGCAAGCTCGGATATAAAACCGTTTTCATAGGTGCGTCTGAAGATACTTTTGAAGGGTTAAGACCGGTGCAGGGCTGTGAAAATATGTTTGAACACGCTCATCCCAAGTCAACCAAAGAATGGCTTAAACACATGATAAACGTTGAGCATATCGAGTCTGTTATCGGAAAATATGACGATGTCTGCAAAATAATCCTTTATAATGTTCCGATGTTCACTCTTCTGAAAGCCAAAAAAGTTTTCTCAAAGAAAAACATTGAGGTATGTTACGACTGCACCGAATGGACAAAGGACACAGACGGCTCTCTGCCGAAAAGAATTTTCAAGGCATTTGACGAAATCCTTATCAGTAACTTTGCCCATAAGGTTGCCGACGGCATGATTGCCATAAGCTCAATGATGGAGAAGAAATATAAAAGCAGCAAAAATCTGCTCATTCTCCCCCCTCTTGTTGATATCAACGATGAAATATGGCATCAGCAGACTGAAAATCACGAAGGTATTTTCGAATTCTGCTTTGCAGGCATACCCGACGGCAAAAAAGAAAGTCTCGATAAAGTTGTTGAGGCATTCTGCAAAATTAACAAGAAACATACTCATCTGCGTTTAATAGGCATAACCGAAAAGGATTTCAACAATATCTGTCCGGACTGCATCATCCCGAAAAATGTACGCAATAAAATAACTTTTATGGGAAAACTTTCACACTCCGAAACAATAAAATATGTTCTCGGATGCGACTGCTATATATTCATCCGCCGTTCTGACAAACGCAACAATGCGGGCTTCCCCACTAAATTTGCGGAGAGCTACACCTGCGGAGTACCGATTATAACAACCGATGTCAGCGATGTAGGTGAATACATCAAAAAAAGCGGAAAAGGCAGTCTTCTTGAGGATATGTCAACCGAAAACATATCCGATGCTATGATTTATCATATTGAAAACAAAATTCAGTCGAAATCACTTGACAATACTTTTCACTATGAATCATTCATTCAGCCTGCGGAAAACTGGCTAAAATAAAAAGGAAGGAGGAAAAATATGCTCAAAAACGGATTCTCGTACGGACTGATTCAGAAAATCGCCGTACTGTATCTGATTGTGTGGACTATTTCTCCTCCGTTACAAGTTGACACAATATACCGTATTATCGCTCTTGCCTGTGCGGTTTTATGGGCAGGAATATGGTTTATCAGAGAAAACCCCGTCACCCTCGGAAAAGAGCAGATCGGTGCAATCATATTTCTGATAGCGGTCATGATTGTTGTTTATGTCGAAAAATATGATTTTGCTGCGTTGATAAAACAAATTGCCCTTATCATGCTTGTCATATGCTTCATGATGACATATTTCTACGACGATAAATGGGATGAGCTTTCGGGTCTTGTTCCGATTGTTCTCGTCCTGCTTGCAATATGGAATTATAATACTGTTAATGTTCTTATTGAAGACCATACGGTTGCAAGACTGCTTGTCCGCGACGATGAAGCAACATATGAATATTTAAAACAGGGTATCGGTGGCTACAGTCTTATTTATCCTCAGGTTTGTATTTGTCCTCTTATCTTCGCATGGATATTCAAGGCTTTCAAAAACAATAAGCTATATTTCATCATAGGTGTTGTTTGGGCTTGTTTTTATGTGAGACTCCTTGAACTTGCCGGTTATTCTATTGCTCTCTTCGCAAGTGTTGCAGGCATATTGCTTCTGATTTTATATAGAGGAAAGAGTGCAATTATCGCATTTATTTTTGCCGTTCTGATATTCGTCGGAATCATGGCTTCTATTATGTATATCACACCGTTCAGAGAATGGATACTTGAAACCTTCGATGGTATGGCGGTTGCACGAAAGGTTAATGACCTTGTTTCAACTGCAGATTCCGGTGTAACCGGTGACTCAATTCAGCTCCGAATCAACGCTTATACAAACAGCCTTGTCAACCTTATCAAATATCCTATCATAGGCTCACTTTGGAGAGAAAACGGCGGCGGACACTCTGCGCTTCTGGATATTACATCTAAATATGGTTGGCTCGGCGGCTATGCATTTTCGATGATGTTTTACCACGTTCCTTTCCACTACAAACATCACTATAACGATAAATTCATCATATCTGTCGCAAATGCAACCCTTGTTACACTTATGTTCGTTTCTTCACTCGATACATTCAGTTATTCATTCACATTAATGGTTCTGATTGTTGCCTCACTGATATTTGAGGATATTATTAAATGGACCGGAGCTGAGAGAACATGAAAGTTTTATGGACAGTGAATTTAATACCTTCCGCAGTTACGGTTAAACTCGGAAAAGCCTCCGAAGTGCTCGGCGGATGGGTCGAGTCCATGGCTGAACAGCTGAGCAAAAACAGTGATATCGAACTCGGTATCGTCTGCAAATGTGAGGAAAATCTCAGCTTTTGTGAAACAATTGACGGTGTAACATATTTCAGCCTGCATTATACATCTTCAACATCACTTAAGGAGCTTGAAGAAAAGTGCGATAAAATCGTTTCCGATTTCAAGCCCGATATCATAAACATCGAAGGCACCGAATTTCTTCATGCCAGAGCAATGCAGTTAACCGCAAAAAAGCATAACATTCCCACAGTTGTTTCTCTTCAGGGAATACTCAACGGGCAGTATGTTTATCAGTGCGGTCAGCTTCAGATTGACGATATGATGTTTTCAAAATCCCTGACGGATATTTTCTCCGCTTGGATTATGCATCTGCGCAAAACAATGTGGTATAAACCCAGAATGAAATCCGAAAAGGAAATCATAGAAAATGCCGACTATATTCTCGGCAGAACAACATGGGACAGAGCACATTCCTATGCAATCAATCCTAATGCAAAGTATTATCCCTGCAGCCGTATTCTCCGTGCTCCGTTCTACAAAGAAAAATGGAGCATTGAAAAAACCGAGCGTCATTCCGTTTATATCGGCAACGGCTACCATGCACTCAAGGGCGTTCACTTCGTTGTTATGGCGCTCCCCTATCTCATCAGAGAATATCCTGACGTTAAAGTTTATGTGGCAGGATATAAGCCCTACACAGAAAACGATAAACGTTCTTTCATAAAAAAAGGCTATGCTTCATACCTCAAAAAGCTTATTTATGACCTCGGTGTTCAGAATCATATCGAATTCACAGGTCCTCTCAAAGCTCAGCAGGTTGCAGAAAAGCTTTCAAAGGTCAACGCTTATGTTTTATGCTCAACAATTGAAAACAGTCCCAACACCCTCGGCGAAGCCATGATGGTAGGTACGCCTTGCGTAGCTGCTTATGTAGGCGGTGTTTCGGATATGGCGGAAGACGGCAAGGAAGCTCTTTTCTACAGAAATGACGACCCCAAGCTGCTTGCATGGAATTTGAAGCGTGTTTTTGACAACGATGAGCTAGCAATCTCACTTTCCGAAGCAGGCAAGAAAAAGGCACTGTTCACTCATGATGCCGAAAGAAATGCACAGATGCTTATTGATGCATATACAGACATTTTGAAGGAGAATTAACATGAGTTACGCACCGATTATAATATTTGTATATAACCGTGCAGACCATTTTATTCAGACATATAACGCACTTGCCGCCTGCAAGGAAGCAAAAGAATCGGAGCTTTTCATATTCTCCGACGGTGCAAAAAACGAAGCAGGCAAAGAAAAGGTTGAACAGGTGCGTACCGCAGTCAATGCCGTAAAGGATTCAGGTGATTTCAAATCAGTTACGGTTACCGAAAGTCCCGTTAACAAAGGTCTTGCGGCATCTGTTATTTCGGGGGTTACGGAAGTTATCAATAAATACGGGAAGGCTGTAGTTGTTGAGGACGACTGCAAGGTTTCGCCTTTCTTCCTAAACTACATAAACAATGCTCTCAATTACTATAAAAACAATAAAAAAATCGGCTCAATCGCAGGCTATACTCCGATGATTAAGCTTCCCGATGACTATAATAAAGATGTATTTGCGGCATACCGTTCATGCAGCTGCACATGGGCAACCTGGAAAGACCGTTGGGAGGGTGTTGACTGGGAACTGAAAGATATCAAAGATTTCTACCGTTCTCCCAAGCTTATCAAAAAACTTAACTCCAACGGCAGTGACAGATTTATCCGGCTTTACCGCCAGACAAAGGGAAACGGCAGTTCATGGTCGGTAAGATTCGGTGCACATCTTGTAAAAAACGATCTGATTACGGTATATCCCGGATATTCCTATATCACAAATATAGGCTGTGATGAATCGGGCGTGCATAGCAAATCCGACGATGCTGAAAAAATGCGTGTGGATTTATCAAAGGCGATAGAAAATCCTACTCTGACCGATGTTGAAATTGACAACCGTATTCAGAAAATAATGAAAAAACACTATTCTTACGGCTTTGTTTCGGAACTCAAAAAGTTCATCGCAACAGCTTTGATTGTAATAAAAGAAAGATTGAGATGAGAAAATGGAAAATCAGGCTCTCATAAGTGTTATCATTCCCGTCTATAATGTTGAAGAATATCTGCGTGAATGCATTGACAGCGTTCTTGCTCAGACATACAAAAACTTTGAAATAATTCTTGTTGATGACGGTTCAACGGATTCGTCAGGCAAAATCTGTGATGAATATGCAGAAAAAGACAGCCGCATTTCCGTTATTCATCAAAAGAACGGCGGGCTTTCTGTTGCAAGGAACACGGGTTCCGACGCTTCAAGCGGTGATTATGTTTATTTTCTTGACAGTGATGATTATATTGACAAAAACGCACTTAAGACTCTTCTTATAATTGCACAAAAAGATAACAGTGATATAGTTTTCTTTGATGCAGTTTCTTTTGCTGATACGGATGATTTCACCGTTAAACAGAATTATATCAGAAAAAACAGTTATAAGACAGACACCGGAATAAATGTTTTTAATCTTATGACTGAAAACAAAGAGTTTCACAGTGCGGTATATCTTATGCTGTTTAAAAAATCATTTATCTGCAATAATAAGTTGATTTTCGTGCCCGGTATTCTGCATGAAGATATGGTTTATACTTATCAGTCGCTCTGTTTAGCGTCTGTAGTTTCGCAATGTTCCGAAGCTCTTTACTATCGCAGATACCGCAAAAACTCCATTATGACCTCATCAAAATCAAAAAAACATTTCACAAGCTGTATAGCAGTTTACAAACACAACGCAGAGTTTACAAACGCCCTTACATTCGGAAATAAAAACATCCTGAACAACTATATTTGCCGATGTGCATTCAATGTTTTCAATGTTTACGAAAAACTCATCAAATCCGATAGAACCGCTTGCAAAAAGGAACTTGCAGAATTCAAGAAAAATGTTCTTAACAATAACGCTTTTGGTAACAAGGCATTAAAAATGCGTTGTTACGGAAAAGTGTTCTGGTTTATTTATAAAATCTTTGAGAAAACAGTCGTCAGACTTATGAAAGGAACAAAATGAGCAATAAGAAGAAAATTCTGATGGTTATGCCCGTTATGAAAGGCGGAGGTGCTGAAAGAGTAGCATCACTGCTTCTTAACGAATTTCATAAAAACGGCTATGACTGCGAATTTTTGCTCACCTCTTCCTCAAAAGAAGACATCATAAACCGCGACCTTAATCCCGATGTTCCGATCTCCTCCGTATACGGCAAAAAGAATGGTTTATTGTTTAAATTTTTGGAAATATTATCCACTGTTTTATGCAAACCTTTTGAGTTTCTTGGTATAGCAGTACCTGCCGTTTTTGCTTATCTTTCATTCTTTTTTCAATATCACTCGGAAATAAAAGAACTGAGGAACAAACTAAAAAACAATCCCGACGTAACTGTTATTGCGTTTCTCCAGCCTTCAATTCCGATTACTCTTTTTGCATCAAATAATTTACCGAACCGAGTTATAACCTCAGAAAGAGCAGATCCATATCGCCTGCTCAAAAAAAGATACGGATACAATTTTATAAAGAAATACTATCAGCGTGCAGATGCTGTTGTATTCCAGACCAACGATGCAAAGGCGGCATATCCCGAAAATATCTCCGTAAAAGGAACCGTTATCTTCAACCCGATAAACGATAAACTTCCCGAACCGTATTTCGGTGACAGAGAAAAATATGTAACAACTTTCTGCCGTATTTCAAGGCAAAAAAATCTGCCTGTTCTTGTTGAAGCTTTTGCAGAATTTCATAAGGAATTCGGTGATTACAGGCTCAAAATCATCGGTGAACCCCAGAATGACGATGACAGGGCTTCCTTTGATGAAACCAAATCTCTGGCTGACAAACTCGGTGTTGCCGATTATATTGATTATCTCCCGTTCAGTTCAGAAGTGCATAAACTCATAATCCGCGATGCAATGTATATAAATTCATCGGATTATGAGGGAATGTCCAACGCTATGCTTGAGGCCATGGCAATAGGAATGCCCGTTGTCTGTACAGACTGCCCCATAGGCGGAGCAAATGCCGTTATAGAAAACAACGAAAACGGCATTCTCACGGAGGTCGGCAACGCAGAAGAAATGTGTGACGCAATGAAGAAAATCGCCTCCGATAAAGGATTTTCTGAAAAGATTTCACGCAATGCCTCACAAATAAGATACAACCTTTCGCTTGAAAACACAGCAAAAAAATGGATGGAGCTGTTATAAATGGCAAATAAATACCGGATCAAATCCAAAAACGAACTTTATTCATTCATAAACGAAGACAAAAAAGCCTGCTTTGGTTCTGATAAAATAAGTTTTGAAAAAAAAATGCGTAACCCTTTTAAAAGCAACCTGTTTGAATTCTTCAAACTGCTCAGAAAATATGAATATCTTTGTTACAAACGTGATTCGGGTGAAAACACAATCTTTTCCAAGCTCATCTCATTTAGAGTCAAACTTCTTGACATGAAAAAGAACCGACTGTCACTTAAACTCGGCATTGAAATAAATCCTTTTCATTGCGGAAAGCATATAAGAATATGTCATCCGAATGTTGTTATCAACGGTTATGTCGGAAACAACTGTATATTCCACGGTAATAATGTTATAGGGAACAAGAAAACCGGTGAAAAGAACGCCGTTCCGAAAATCGGTAATAATGTAGATATCGGAACCGGTGCAATAATAATAGGCGATGTTTTTATCGCAGATAATTGTGTCATCGGTGCAGGTGCAGTTGTTACAAAATCATTCACAACTCCGGGTACCGTGATAGCCGGAGTACCCGCAAAAGAAATCAGTGGTGAAAACAATGGATAAAAAAAGCTTGCTTATCGTTATTCCGCATTTAACAATCGGAGGAGTTCAGAAAACACTAATATCCGCCGCAAAAGCTTTGGATTACGATAAATACGATGTAACTCTTTATTTGAGAAAAAACCGCACCGACCTTCTGGAATATGTTGACAAACGCATAAACGTTATTGTTAATAAAGATCCAAATCACTATTACAGAAAACCTTATGCACTCGCACTTCAGCTTAAGATAATTCTCAATAAGATTCTCGGAAGAAAAGATAAAAAAGCAGCCTTGAACCGGGAGCTTGCAGACAAAATCCGTGACGATTCAATGCAATATGAACAGAAAACATATTTTGCTGATAAAAAATATGATATAGCAATAGCTTATGTTCAGGGTTACACATCGCTTTTTGTAAATAAATACATCAATGCCGATGAGAAAATCATTTTTTATCATACAAGTGTTGATGAGCTTCACGAAATGCATGAACTGATTCTTCCGGACTTTGATAAAATTGCTGCACTCCATGAAGATCAAAGAATACTTCTGAAAAAATGGTATCCCAAGCACAAAGCCAAAATCAGCGTTGTTGAAAACTATACCGACAAAGAAGTGCTGATTACTCAAAGCAAAGAAAAATCAGTTGAAAAGTCTGAACACAAAACCGTTTTATGTTCTTGCGGAAGATTTACACCTGTCAAAGGATTCGATTTGGCGATAAAAACAGCAAAGATTTTAAAAGACAGAACTGTTGACTTCCTGTGGTATTTCGTAGGTGACGGACCCGAAAAAGATAAGCTTATCAGCCTTGCAAAAGAATACGGTATTGAAAAAAATATAGTTTTCACGGGTATGCAGAAAAACCCTTATCCTTACATGGCAGCTTGTGATATTTATGTTCAGCCTTCATATCAGGAAGCTATGCCCGTAACAATCCTTGAAGCACACAGACTCAACAAACCCGTTATTTCAACAGCAACCGTAGGCGGTAAAAAGCTTGTTGATGACGGTAAAAACGGTCTTATCTGCGATATCGATTCCTATTCTCTTGCCGAAAGTATAGCAAATCTTATTGATAACAAGGAAAAATATCAGTCTATAGTCGGTTATCTTGAATCTGCAGACTATTCGCATGAATTTGAAAAATACAAAGAACAGTGGAAAAAGCTTTTAGAGGGGTGAAACAATGAAATTCAGCATACTCGTTCCCGTATATAATGTTGAAAAATATCTTGAGCAGTGTGTTGAATCTCTGCTTAACCAAACCTTTGAAGGCAGCTACGAAATTATTCTTGTTGATGACGGCTCAACGGATTCATCAGGCAGAATCTGCGATGAATACGCACAAAAATACCCCGACAAAATCAAGGTGATACACAAGAAAAATCAGGGCCTTGTTTCTGCAAGGCAAGCGGGAATTGATGTTGCTGCAGGTGAATATTCCCTTTTTGTTGATTCGGATGATTTTGTTGAAACAACTCTTTTGGAAACAGTTTTTGATTGTATAATCAGAAATGATTCTCCTGAAATGGTGATTTATTCTTTCAGATATTATTCAAAAGGTGAATCATCAGAGCGAAAAGCAACTCTTGCAACTGATGAAAAGATATTTACAAACGAAAACAAAAAAGAGGTTTATGAAGCATTGATATCAACAACTTTCATCACCTCATTGTCGACAAAAGCATTGAAAACCGAAATTCTTAAAAATGATCCGACCGATTACAGACAGTATTATGATAAAAACATGGCTGAAGATTGGTTCAGGTCTGTTCATCTGATCACCGCTTCCGATAAAATTGTTTATATCAATACGCCCCTTTATTACTACAGAACCAACGATGAAAGCATCTCCCGTTCTTTCCGCCCTGAAACAATTGGCAAAAAAAATATTCTTTATGTATATGACCGTTTTCAAGAATATCTTTCTAAATGGGATATGGATACAGAAGAATATAACCAGAAACTCAATGCAAGATGGCTTAACGAAACGATATATACATTCACAAAATATTATGAAAATGTTCCTGCGAATGAAAGAAAAGCAGTTTTAAACTATAATTGGAAATCCATGTTACCCGAAGAAATCCATAAGTCCGATAATAACCCGTATGAAAATAAAAATTCACGTAAAATATATACTCTCATCTCAGAGAAAAAATTTCTTAATCTAAAACTGTATTTCGCATATAAAAGTATTTATCAAAAATACCGAAAACTTAAATCAAGGTTGCTGAATAAATGAATAAAGAAATCATTTTTTTAATAAAAGTAATGCATGGCGGAGGTGCTGAGCGAGTCATATCACTTTTGAGCCGTGCTGCAGCAGAAAAAGGTAATAATGTTACTTTAATATTAACTCATCAAAATAAAGCTGATGCTGTTCTCTATAACATTGATAAAAATGTTAAAGTAATATCTCTTACCGATGAAACTTCAAACATAAGATATTCCGTTGTTATTCCGAAAATAATTATGTTTTTGGCAAGAGTTATTGGCAAGCTCGGATTTAAAGATAAATCATCTGTATTGAAATATTACTCGAGAAATTATAATTCCGTAACCCGGATGAAGAAATATTTCAAAAAGCATAAGGGTGCATCTGCCGTTGCTTTTTTATATGATTCAATTTTTCTTACTCTTCTTTCAAAAAACAAAACAAACAGAGTAATCATTTCCGAGCGTGGAGATCCCGCACAGTCATCAGGCAGTAAAACAACCGCTGCGTTTATGAAAACAGAATTTCCCAAAGCAGACGGTGTTGTTTTCCAATCACCCGATGCCCGGAAATGGTATCTTGAAAATACTCCCGTTAAAGGAACTGTTATATTTAATCCTGTTAAACCCGATTTACCTGAACCGTATCACGGAGAAAGAAAAAAACGAATAGTAAACTTCTGCCGTATTTCGGCACAAAAAAATCTGATTATGCTTATTGATGCCTTTGCTGAATTCCACAAGGATTTCCCCGAATACGAGCTCGATATAATCGGTGATCCTGTAGGAAATGACGCGGAAGGATATCTCGATTTGGTCAATGAACAGATCAAAAAAAATAATTGTGAAAATTGTATTCACATTATGCCTTCACGAAAAGACATTCACGAATATATAAAAGATTATGCGATGTTTGTTTCATCATCCGATTTCGAAGGTATGTCAAATTCAATGCTTGAAGCTATGGCAATGGGATTGCCCTGTGTTTGCACGGATTGTCCCGCAGGCGGTGCAAGAGCCGTTATACAAGACGGCGAAAACGGCATACTGACACCTGTAGGTGACTCAAACGCACTCTATCTTGCGATGAAAAAGATTACAGAAAATACAGAACTTGCAAATAAACTATCACATAATTCCGTAATAATTCGTGATGAACAGTCTGTTGACAAAATTATTAAGAAATGGATGGAATTAATCAATGGCTAAGGTCAGCGTTATTGTTCCCATTTACAACGCAGAAAAATATCTTGAACAATGTCTTGACAGCATTGTTTCTCAAACTTTAAAAGACATTGAAATCATACTTATCGATGACGGTTCAACCGACGGCAGTGCGGAGATATGCCAAAAATATCTTACTGACAGCCGAGTAGTATATTATCATAAGGAAAATGCGGGAGCAGTAATGGCACGCAGAGATGGAATACGCTTTGCAAATGGTGAATATATCGGCTTTGTTGATTCTGATGACTGGGTTGAAACTTCTATGTATGAAACTATGTACATGGCAGCAAAAAAGAATAATGCCGATATTGTTTTTTGTAATTGTATTCAAAATGCTGACGAACATCGCTTTTCTCCTGAAATAGAGTCAGGGGTTTATGACCGCAAGGCAATCGAAGAGAAAATATTGTCAAAAACCTTGGCATACGTTGCTGATAATGGTGAGAGAAGAGCAATCAGATGGTCTAATTGCCTTAGATTATACAAAAGTGAACTAATCAAATCGGATATTAGTTTTAATCCCGATGTCAGACGGTGTGAAGACTTGGTGTTGACATATGAAGCAACATTGAAAGCCAATGTAATGGTTTATCTCGGCGATCAGTATTTATATCACAACAGGGTTGTCTTAAATTCAAAATCAAGAAGGTATACTCCGGATGCATGGAAAGCGTTCAAAAGTCTGATTTTACATTTGTATGGGATAACAGAAACATTAAAATCAGAAACAATGTTAAGACAAATGCATCTGAGAGCTTTTTTCAGCATTGTTGATTGTTTGGAAAATGAATTGAAATTTTATAAAAAGAATAAAAAAAGAGCGTTGCAGCAAATTAATCTTTTAATGAATGACGAAATCAATAAACGTTATTATGAAAACATACCTATAGAAAAAATGAAAAAAAAATATAGGGTGTATTATAAGTTGATCCACCAAAAAAGAGCAAAAGCAATAATTTTATATGAAGCCGACAGAAAATTTATGGAAAAGGTGAAAAATAATCTGATTGCACCTATATTGCATTGGTTGACCGAAAACAGAATTACCGGTAAGTTGTATAAAAAAATCCGAAAATTGTTCTAAGGAGCTTTTATGAAAAATAAAAAAAGACCAATTCTTATTGTTATAGGAAACAATAAGAATGGCGGTATCGCAAAGCATGCTGCAATGTTAGCCAACGGCTTTTCTGAGAATAATAAAGATGTCTGTATTATTGTTACCAAGAACCGAAACGAGCAGTCTTTCTTCGATTTGAAAGAAAATGTGTCTGTTGTATCAATAAGAAACACAACCAATAACAGCAACAAAAAATCGGAAAGAAAAATTGCATTCAGAATAAAATTATTAAAAGCAGTCAGCTGCTTTATGCCCAAAAAATCTAAAGCAAGACGGCTTTTGGGTTTTTCTGTATCTAAAATAAGAAATAGCTTAGCATTAAAAGAAACACTGAGTAAATTTAGTAACCCTGTTATAATTGCTTTAGGCTTGGATCGTGCGATTGATGTTTTTTATGCTGCAATTGGTATGAAACATGATATACTTTATGGTACTAAAACATATGCAGAGGGTGAATTAGTGGGACATGACAAAGATATTGCGTCTATTCTTATAAAGTCTTTTTCCTGTATTGTCAGTCAAACAAACTATACCTCTGATTATATGAAAAATTTGGGAGCAAATAACGTTCACGTTATAGGTAATCCTCTTGCTTTGTCGACACCCGCTTATAATGGCGAGAGAAGTAACAGAATAGTTAATTTTTGCAGAATTTCAAAGGAAAAGCGCCTTGATTTACTGATAAAAGCCTTCTCTGTTTTCCACAACGAGTTTTCTGATTATTGTATTGATATATATGGAAATATTGTTACACAAGCAGAAGAAGAACATAGAACAGAATTATTTAATCTAATAAACAGTCTTGATTTAGCTGATTGCGTTAAAATACATAATGCAAGAAAAGATATACACGAAGTAGTAAAAGATGCCGCTATGTTTATTTCAACATCCGCTTTTGAGGGTTTATCCAACACAATGATTGAAGCAATGGCACTGGGATTACCTTGTATTTGCACAGATTGTGATGGTGGCGGAGCTCGTGAATACATTGAAGACGGAATTAATGGTTTGTTAATTCCCAAAGATGATGAAACAGCATTGATTGAAGCAATGAAAAAATTTGCAAACGACAAGTCATTGGCTGAAAAATGCGGACAGAATGCTACTGCTGTCAGAGAAAAGCTTGAGATTAAAAATATTATTTCTCAATGGCAGAATGTAATTGACGAACATTGCAGTTAAAGGAAGTGAAGCAAATGAGAGAGCGATTATATCGATTTAAACGAAATATTCAAAAAAAAATAAATTCGTTTTATTATCAGTATGCAAATAATCGATATGCAATTGCTTTTCGTCAGCGAACCGGGAAATCTCTGTATGAGAACGGAAGCTCCGGTGATGGTTTCATTTTAATTAAAAGTACATTCCGATATTGGATGGCTGATCCCTTTTTGATAAAACACAAAGGTGTTGATTATCTTTTTGCTGAGTTATATGATAAAAAGCATTCAAAGGGCGTAATTGGGTATGCAAAGTTGAAAGGTAATCGTTGCGGTAGATTTCATATATGTCTCAAAGAAAAATATCATATGTCATACCCTTGTGTGTTCTTTAGAGACGGCAATATTTATATGGTGCCGGAAACTGCAGACAATAAAGAAGTTGCATTATATGAAGCGTCAGATTTTCCCGGAAAATGGAAAAAGGTTAAGGTGATTTGCGGACAAGCTTGTGTTGATACAACACCCTTCCGTTATCAAAATAAAAATTATTATTTCACCACAATTGTTAACGAACACCATTCTGATGACAACCTTTTTATGATAAATGAAAAAAGCGGTGAATGTAAACCGTTACTCAAAGACAATTTGTGTCTCAGGTCAGCCGGAAATGTGATTTTTGAAAAAGATAGTATGATAAGACCGTCACAGGATGACACAGTGTATGGTGATGCAGTTATTTTTAATCGTGTCAATGTTTTTGAGTCAAACGGTTATGAAGAGATACCATATAAAAGAGTGTTGCCTCCGAATAGTGAAACCAACGGAGAAAATGTTTGTGTCGGTTTACTGAATAATACCAAAAAAATTCAATTCAACGGTTTGCATACATATAACATAAATGATGATTACGAGGTTATAGATTTGAGATACCCAAGATTGAAAAAAAGAAAGTAGGATTTTTTTATGCCTGAAATATCTGTGGTTGTTCCGGTTTATAAGGTAAGAGAATATCTGAAAAGGTGTGTTGATAGTATTTTGTCACAAACCTATACATCTTTTGATCTGATTCTTATTGATGACGGATCACCTGATGATTGCGGAGAAATTTGTGACCGGTATCAAAAAGCCGACAGTAGAGTTCATGTTATACATCAGAATAATCAAGGTCTGGCAGAGGCACGTAATGTTGGTATAGAATGGGCATTAAAAAACAGTGATTCCAAATGGATTTCTTTTATTGACAGCGATGATTGGATTCACAAAGATTATTTAAAAGTATTGTATGAAACTGCAATAAAGCATAATGTAGATTTAAGTATCTGTAATTGCATAAAAACGCCTGAACTAAGCATTGCCGAACCCGGAATAAGCGATGATATAAAGGTATTTACAGCAGAAGATTTCTGGTGTTTCAGACAATATGGCGGTGCCTGGGCCAAATTATATAAAAAAAGCCACTTTGAAAATATACGATATCCGAAGGGTTTATTATACGAAGATATTTTTGTTACTTACCGTTTGATTTTTATGCAATCTAAAGTTGCATATATTGAAGCACCTCTGTATTTTTATTTTCTCAGGGATGATAGTATAACTAAATCCCAATGGAACCCTCGTGTTTTAGCTCAATTTGACGGAATGAAGCAGCAACTTGATTTCTTTAAGAAAAACAATTATAAAAGAGCTTATGAGGTAACTGTAAGAAACTATTTGCTGCACATTAAAAGTAATATAGAATCCTGCGAATCGGTAAAAAACACATATCCGAAAGAGTACAAAAATCTGAAAAGAATGTATAAAAGCAACCTTATCAGATTTCATAAGCATTTACCAATAAAGAATAATATCAATTTGTACAGATACGGTTTTCCCGGAATTATGAAGTTATATAAGAAATTTGCATATTTAAAGGAGTTTATAAGTTTTGGAAAATAAACATTATACACTGATAACAGCTGAACATAAATTTTTAGATTTAAAGCTTAAAGAGGTCTGGAAATACCGTGATCTTATAGTATTATTTACAAAACGATATTTTACAGTTCAATATAAACAAACTGTTTTAGGCCCTGCATGGTTATTTTTGAATCCTATTATTTCAAGTCTGATTTATTGCTTTATTTTTGGCGGTATCGCCGGCATGGACACTGACGGTATTCCGCAAATTCTTTTCTATATGTCAGGTAATGCAATATGGGGTTATTTTTCAAGCTGCTTAAATAATAATGCCAACACCTTTAAAGCAAATGCCCATGTATTCGGAAAGGTGTATTTTCCAAGACTTACAGTGCCGATTTCCAACGTTTTTGCATCGGTAATCAAATTCGGAATCCAGATGATCATGACTGTGGCTTTTCTTGTTTTTTATTGCATTAAAGGCGACGTTCATCCTAATTGGTGGGCTTGGTGTTTTATTCCAATCATTTTGATAGAATTAGGTCTTATGGGTATGGGCTTGGGAATTATAATATCAAGTTTTACTACAAAATACAGAGACTTATCAGTTTTGGTTGGATTTGGAGTTCAGCTGTGGATGTATATTACACCTATCGTGTATCCGTTATCTCAAAGTAAAGACAGCTGGTATAAATACGTTCTTCTGCTAAATCCCGTTACTGCTCCTGTAGAGCTTTTCCGTTATGCTTTATTAGGACAAGGAACCGTTCAATTGCCTTATATCATTTTCTCTGTCGTATTCACAATATTAGTAGCAATTTTGGGTATCATGATATTTAATAAAGTTGAAAAAACCTTTATGGATACTGTATGAGGAGAAACACATGGAACAAAACAACATAAAAAGAACTCCGGCAATCGTAATTTCAAATGTAAAAAAACATTACAAATTAGGTCAGATTGGCGGCGGCACATTACAAGCTGATTTGCAGAGTTGGTGGGCAAAAAAAAGGGGCAAAGAAGATCCCAATATAAAAATCGGCCAGGAGGACAGAGCTCGTCTTGTTGGTCAATCCTTTCTTGCTCTTAACGGAATAAATTTAACTGTATATAAAGGTGAAGCCGTCGGCATCATTGGCGGAAACGGTGCAGGAAAAAGCACACTTTTAAAGCTTCTTTCAAGAGTAACTGCACCTACCGAAGGACAGATTGAAATTTACGGTCGCGTTGCCTCAATGCTGGAGGTCGGCACCGGCTTTAATGCAGAAATGACAGGCCGCGAAAATATATATATGAACGGTGCTATTCTTGGTATGAGTAAAGCCGAAATAGATGCCAAAATGGAAGATATAATAGAATTTTCAGAGGTAAGAGATTTTATTGATACTCCTGTAAAAAGATATTCTTCAGGTATGTATGTAAAGCTGGCTTTCTCAGTAGCAGCACACCTTGATTCAGAAATTATGATTATGGATGAGGTGTTGGCTGTCGGTGATATGGCATTTCAAAAAAAATGCCTTGATAAAATGAGATCGGTCGCAAAAGAAGAAGGCAGAACCGTTCTTTATGTAAGCCATAATATGAATACAATCAGGCAGTTGTGTGACAGATGCATAGTGCTTGAAAGCGGTAAGGTTGTATTTGATGGTGATACAAGTCCCGCAATCGAGAAGTATTTAGGCAGTGAAAAAGATTTATCGATTGTTAACGATTGTAATTATGAAAGAAATTCTGAATACAATTTATGCGGAGATATTCTGGTAACCGGTGTTGCTTATATGAATAAAGATTTTCCGGTTTTCGAAACAGGCGAAAAAATAAAGCTGTCTGTTACCTACAACGCAAAAAAAGTGTTTAAAGATATGGCATTCAGAATGTCAATATTAACAACCGACGGAAGAGTTATAGGCCAGGCAACATCATCTCCTGCTGTTACAACGAAATTGGGAGAAAATACT
Source organism: Acutalibacteraceae bacterium (assembly GCA_045542715.1). Classification (GTDB taxonomy): domain Bacteria; phylum Bacillota; class Clostridia; order Oscillospirales; family Acutalibacteraceae; genus CAG-177. The sequence continues at coordinate 22,895 of JAZQLN010000060.1, read as the reverse complement.
ACAGACTTAGAACTGAACGTGGATTGGTTGGCACCGGGTAAATACGGAATAAAACTTGTTGCATATATGGTTAATGAATATGGCGGCAATATGAATCTTGATGTTGTTGACATGGCTTGTGTCTTTGAGAAAAGTCAATCCGGTAATAACGGTATGGCTTGGAATCATGAGTGGTGGGGAAATATATCATTTCCTGAGATTCAAATTGTCGAATGATGTTATGAAAAGGAAGCATGGATTTTTATGTCACTCAACACTTTAACAGAAAAAATTTACGAAAAGAAAAAACTGTATATAGATAAAAAATATATTCAAAGAAAAATCTATTGGAGTAAACGATTGTTTAAGCCATTTTCTGATATTGTGTACGTTATCGGTTGCCCTGAATTTTCTAATTTGGGAGATAATGCAATCATGATAGCAGAAGTAGAATTTTTGAAAAAATGCGGTATACCTCCCAAACATATAGAATGCATAACCGAAAAAGAGTTTCTGAAAGATTATAAAATAATATCCGGACTTATCGGAAAAAACTCACTGATATGTGGTCATGGCGGCGGAAATATGGGTAATCAATATGGGTCAGAAGAAAAAGTCCGCAGAACAATGTTAGAATGTTTCCCAAACAATAAGATAATTATTTTTCCTCAAACAATATTTTTTGTTGGTGAGAACAAAGAAGCAGATGAACAAGAATCAATAAAATATTACAACGGACGAGCAAACTTAACATTGATTGCACGAGAGAAAGAGTCTTACAGAATAATGCAGAGCCTTTATCCCGATACAAAGGTTCTTTTAACACCTGATATTGTTCTTTCTGCTGAAACGGAGACTTTTGATGTTGTTCCTCAAAAGCGAAAAGGTGTGCTGTTTTGTTTAAGAAATGATGTAGAAAAGAATCTATCCGAGGAAGTTCTGTGTAAATTAAAAGAGTACGTAAAAAAATGCAGTCTGGAATATCGTGAAACCGATATGTATTCAGATTGTGATATAAACAATGGTAACAGAAAAGACTGCATCAGGAGAAAAATGCAGGAGTTTTGCGGTGCAGAACTCGTAATTACCGATAGACTGCACGGAATGATTTTCGCAGCAATAACAGATACCCCATGTATTGTTTTTAATAACTATAACTATAAGGTTGAGGGTGTATATCAATGGATTAAATACTTACCTTATATAAAACATGTCAATAGTATTGAAGAGGCAGAAAAATACATACCTGAATTATTAAAAATGCGTAATTGCAAATTTGATAATGAACCATTAATAGGTTTTTTTGATAAAATTTTAATGTTGCTTAATCAGTAAAGACAAATCACTGGTTCAAAAACTGGGGCAACGCTGTTATACCATACATATAGCAGCTTTGAGATTGAACTAAAAACAACTTTATAAGTGGGAGATGTATTAAGTGAACAATCTTACAATAATTGTAAATACCTGTGATAAATATGAAGATGCCTGGAATCCTTTTTTCAGACTCATGGAAATAAATTGGCCCGAATCTGAAAATTATAAAATAATTCTAAATACTGAAACCAAGGATTATAAATGTAACAATCGTAATGTCAAAACCGTTTGCTCCGGAAATATTTCATGGTCAAAAAGATTGAAAAATATATTAGAAAGCATTGATACAGATTTTGTATTGTTTTTTCTTGAAGACTTTTTCCTTCGTTCACCCGTTAATCAAAAATTATTCGAGGAAGCTTTTAATCTTATTTCCGAAAATAGCGATATAGGTTACATAGGGTTGAAATATACTCCAGAAAGAATTTTCAAAGATAAAAATTTCACTCCAACTGAACGTTTCTTTTCCAGAGACTTACTTGCTACCAAATGCAGAATAACAGCAATGTCGGTACTTTGGCGCAGATCCTGGCTTATAGAATTGTTGGACGAAAAAGAAAACCCATGGGAATTTGAAAATAATGCTTCCGTTCGTTCAAAACAATATTCTTATAAAGTTCTTGAGATAAACAATATAAATGGTGTATGTCCTCCTGTCTTTGATTTCGAAGATAAAATCAAATATGGCTACGGCATTACTCAGGGACAATGGTTACCTAAAAACAGAGAGCTTTTCGAAAAATATGGCATAGAGGTTAATTTTGATAATCTTGGAATAAACTATCAACTTTATGAAGATGCAAATAATCCCCCCAAAAAACCAAAAAAACAAAAGCCAAAAAACTTTGTTGAGTTTCTGTATGAAATCAAAAAAGGTATTTTCGGTAAAAAGCAATCATAATTCGGAGATGATAAAAATGTATGATTTCAAAGGTGAGACCTTACTTATAACCGGCGGTACGGGTTCATTCGGCAATGCCGTTCTCAACCGTTTCCTTAAAACAGATATAAAAGAAATCCGTGTTTTTTCCCGTGACGAGAAAAAACAGGATGACATGCGTCACGAATTTCAGGCAAAGATGCCCGAAGTTGCCGACAAAATCAAGTTCTACATCGGCGATGTCCGTAACATCGACTCTCTCAGAGGTGCTATGGTCTGCGTTGACTACGTTTTCCATGCAGCTGCACTCAAGCAGGTTCCTTCCTGCGAATTCTTCCCCATGGAAGCTGTTAAGACAAACGTTATCGGTACAGACAACGTGCTGACAGCTGCCGTTGATGCGGGTGTTAAATCAATTATCTGCCTTTCAACAGACAAGGCTGCATATCCCATCAATGCAATGGGTATCACCAAAGCTCTTGAAGAAAGAGTTGCAACCGCAAAGGCAAGAAACGTTGACCCCAACAAAACAAAAATCTGCTGCACACGCTACGGTAACGTGCTTTGCAGCCGCGGCTCCGTTGTTCCCCTCTGGATTGACCAGATTAAAAACGGACAGCCCATCACAATCACCAACCCCGATATGACACGCTTCATCATGTCGCTTGAAGAAGCAGTTGACCTTGTTCTCTTTGCTTTCAAGGAATGCGAAAGCGGTGACATCTTCGTACGCAAAGCTCCTGCCTGCACAATCAAGACTCAGGCTGAGGCTGTATGTGAGCTTTTCGGCGGTAAGAAAGAAGATATCAAAATTATCGGTATCCGTCACGGCGAAAAGATGTTTGAAACTCTGCTCACTAATGAAGAATGTGCAAAGGCTGAGGATATGGGCGATTTCTTCCGTGTTCATGCCGACAACAGAAGCCTCAACTACGATAAATATTTTTCCGACGGCGATGTGAAACGAGCAGAGCTTACCGAATTCAACAGTAATAATACCAGAATTCTGAATGTTGAAGAAGTTAAAGAAAAGCTTCTTGAACTTGACTATATCAGAGAAAGACTTGAGGAGTTCAACGCATAATGAAATACGACGTTAAATTTAAAGATAACGGCAAACTTAAGCTGCTTATTATCGTTGGCACAAGACCCGAAATCATCCGGCTGTCGGAAGTTATCAAGAAATGCCGCAAGCATTTTGACTGCATTCTTGCTCACACAGGTCAGAATTATGACTATACTCTCAACGGCATTTTCTTCGAGGATTTAAGCCTTGACGTGCCCGATGTTTACCTTAACTGCGTCGGCGATAATCTCGGCCGGACCATGGGCAACATCATTGCATCTTCCTATGAGCTTATGGACGAAATCAAACCCGACGCACTCCTTATTCTCGGCGACACAAACAGCTGTCTTTCCGCAATCGGTGCAAAAAGGCTTCATATTCCCATTTTCCACATGGAAGCAGGCAACCGCTGCAAGGACGAGTGTCTCCCCGAAGAAACAAACAGAAGAATCGTTGACATCATTTCCGATGTCAATATCGCATATTCGGAACACGCAAGAAGATATCTTGCGGATTGCGGTCTGCCCAAGGAAAGAACCTATGTTTCGGGTTCACCCATGGCAGAGGTGCTCAATGCAAATATTGATAAAATCCTTAAGAGCGATATTCTCTCAAAGCTCGGTCTTGAGGAGAAGAAATACATCCTTCTTTCGGCACACAGAGAAGAAAATATCGATACAGAAAATAATTTCCGCTCGCTGTTCAATGCTCTGAACACACTTGCGGAAAAATACGATATGCCCATTCTTTATTCCTGCCATCCCCGTTCAAGAAAAAGACTTGAAAACTCCGATATCGTGCTTGACAAAAGAATCATCATGCATGAACCCCTCGGATTTTCCGACTATAACAGACTTCAGATGGGTGCATTTGCCGTTGTATCGGACAGCGGTACACTCCCCGAAGAAAGCAGTTATTATCTCAGCATCGGCAGACCCTTCCCTGCGGTCTGCATAAGAACATCAACTGAACGTCCCGAAGCACTGGACAAGGGTTGTTTCGTTCTTGCAGGCATTGACGAAAACGGTCTGCTTCAGGCGGTTGAAACCGCAGTTGAACTTACAGGCAATGAAGAATTTGCAACTCCCGTACCCGACTACACAGACAAAAATGTTTCCGATAAAATTGTCAGACTCATTCAGAGCTACACGGGAATAGTCAACAAAATGGTTTGGAGAAAATTCTGATGAATATTCTTATCACAGGTGCAAAAGGGTTTGCAGGCAGAAACCTCGCCGCAAATCTTTACACGATAAAAGACGGCAAAAACAGAACAAGACCCGAAATTAACATCGATGAAATCTTTGAGTATGACATTGACTCAACTGCCGATGAACTCCGTGAATACTGCTCAAAGGCGGACTTTGTTTTTCATCTTGCAGGCGTAAACAGACCCAAGGAAGCAAGCGAATTTTCGGGTAACTACGGTATTCTCGGCATTGTTCTTGATGAACTCAAAGCCTGCGGAAACAAAGCTCCCGTTATGCTTTCTTCGTCGGTACAGGCAACTCTTGAAGGCAGATTTGCCGGCTCGGAATACGGCAAAAGCAAGCTCGAAGCTGAGAATATGCTTTTCAGATATGAAAAAGAAACGGGTGCAAAGGCTCTTGTTTACCGTCTGCCCAACCTTTTCGGCAAATGGTGCAGACCCAACTATAATTCAGCCGTTGCAACCTTCTGCAATAATATCGCAAAGGATTTGCCCATAACCGTCACTGACCCTTCCGTTGAGCTTGAGCTTCTCTACATCGACGATTTTGTTGACGAAATGCTCAATGCTCTTGAAGGCAAGGAAACAAAAAACGGCTGCTTCTGCGGATTCACGGTTACTCATAAGGTAACTCTCGGGGAAATTGTTGAGCTTTTGGAAGGCTTCAAGGCACAGAGTCATACTCTCGTTATGCCCGAAATCCCCTATAATTCATTTGCAAAAAAGCTTTATTCAACCTATCTTTCCTATCTCCCGGAAGAAAAGGTAAGCATTCCTCTTAAAATGAACAGCGATGCCAGAGGCAGCTTCACCGAAATCTTAAAGACTGCAAACTGCGGCCAGTTTTCGGTTAACGTCAGCAACCCCGGAATAACCAAGGGTCAGCACTGGCACAATACAAAGTGGGAATTCTTCATTGTTGTTTCGGGCAATGCTCTCATTCAGCAACGGGAAATCGGCACGGACAAGGTGCTTGAATTCCGTGTTTCGGGTGATAAACCCGAGGCTGTGCATATGCTTCCGGGCTTCACCCACAATATTATCAATCTTTCCGAAACAGAAAACCTTGTAACCCTTATGTGGGCAAATGAACAGTTTGACCCGAATAAACCCGATACATTTTTTGAAGTTGTGTGATTGAATAATGAGTATTAAGAATGCCAAGTTAAGAGAGCACGAAAAGATTTTGCTTGATATCCTCGCAAACAATCTTTTTAATGCAGGGCGCACGATTGACCTCAATGAGGAAAATCTGAATGCGGTCTGGTGCGAAGCATACGCTCAGGCAGTTACTCTTATGGCATTTCATAACTCAGACGAAAAAATTCTTAAAAGCAGCAAGTGTGAATATATCAGAAAAAAGCTCAGTCAGACCCTTGCCGATAACGCAAAGGTTGATTTTGAGCATGTACGCATCTGCGGAATAATGAAAAATGCAGGTATCCCCTGCACCATTCTTAAAGGCTTTTCTTCCGCACTCTATTATCCCGACCCTCTTATGCGTTCAATGGGTGATGTTGATTTCCTTGTTGATACCGACCATTTTGAGCAGGCAAGCGATGCTCTTAAGAAAAACGGCTACGAAGCAACGGAAAAAAGCCATGATGTTCACGATGTTTATCTGGGCAGAATCTGCCGATGTGAAATGCATTTTCAACCCTCGGGTATTCCCGAAGGAAAATCGGGCGTAAAGGTCAGAAAATATCTTCGCAGTCTGCTTGAAGAAACACGGGAAATTCAGACGGAGCTTGGAAACATAAACGTTCCTTCGGTTTTCCACCACGGACTCATAATACTGCTTCATATGTGTCACCATCTGACGGGCGACGGACTGGGTCTGCGCCATCTGTGTGACTGGGCAGTTTTTATAAACTCACTCAGCGAAGATGAATTCCTGAATACGTTTGAAAAAGCATTCAATAATATCGGTCTTTGGGAATTCGCAAAGGTTATGACCTTTATTTGCGGTAAATACCTTGGCTGTCCTAAAACAAGCTGGGCGATCGATACAGACGAAAAGCTTGCAGATTATATTCTTATTGATATTATCATCGGCGGAAACTTCGGGCAGAAAAATGCCGACAGAAGCCACGAACATCTTTTGATTTCGAGCAAAAATGAAAAAGATATTTCTATGCTCAGGCAGTTTATCATTTCCGCCAACAGCATTGTTTATAAGAACTGGAAAGCGGCAAGGAAGTTCAGAATTCTTCTGCCGTTCGGCTGGATTTTCTTCGGCGGACGGTATATAATCCGTTCAATCCTCGGCAAACGCCCCAAAATCCGTCCGAACAAAGTTGCAAAAGAAGCCTCGGAAAGAATAGATATCTATTCAGACCTTAAGCTTTTTGAAAAAACAAGGGAATAAATAACAGCCGATTCACAGAGCAGTGAATCGGCTGTGTTGTTTATTTCAGCAATCCGTTTTCGAGGAGCTGCATAAGGAATTCTTTCAAGTCTGTTTCGGCTTCATCTTTCGAAACATCGTAGTTTTTGAGCATTGCATCGAGCAGTTCATCAAAGCTTTTTTCTGTTGCAAGCTCATCCCAGAGGAATTTGCTTACGGGATTGAGAACAACGATGTTTGAACTCACGGAGCTGTCAACGGGCACTGCTATATACTCTCCTGCTATCTCTCTTGCCACATAGCCCTGCTTTATGCTGAATTTTTTATTTTTCATAATCATACCTCACATATAAAATTCTTTGTACCACTCTGCGAATTTACGCAGTCCGTCACGCAATGAGGTTGAGGGCTTGAAGCCGAAATCACACTCAAGTGCGGATGTATCAGCATATGTAACGGGAACGTCACCTGCCTGCATGGGTACAAGCTGTTTGTGTGCCTCGAAATCATAGTCCGCGGGAAGCACCTCTGCTCGGATAAGCTCCTGCTGAAGAATATCAACAAAATCAAGCAGATTTTCGGGGCTGTTGTTGCCTATGTTATAAACTCTGTAGGGAGGAACGGGAAGACCGTCTTCTCCGTTTTCTTTTTCGGGAGCACACTGCATAACTCTCTTTACACCCTCAACGATGTCGTCAACGAACGTGAAATCCCTCTTGCAGTTGCCGAAGTTGAAAATCTGAATGTTTTCACCGTTTCTGAGCTTATTTGTGAAGCCGAAATACGCCATATCAGGTCTGCCCGCAGGTCCGTAAACAGTGAAAAAACGAAGTCCCGTTGACGGAATATTATAAAGCTTTGAATAGGAATGAGCCATAAGCTCATTGCTCTTCTTCGTTGCTGCATAAAGGCTGACGGGATTATCAACCTTATCATCGGTGCTGTAGGGAATCTTCTTGTTTGAGCCGTAAACCGACGACGATGAAGCATAAACGAGATGCTCAACGGGATGATTGCGGCAGGCTTCAAGAATATTGTAAAATCCGATAATATTGCTCTCGATATATACATCGGGATTTGTTATCGAATATCTTACGCCTGCCTGAGCAGCAAGGTTGACAACGACATCAAAGCCGTATTTTTCAAAGCACTCATCAATAAGTTTTCTGTCTGCTATATTTCCTTTGACAAAAATCCATTCGCATGAGCTTTTTTCGGCAAGCTTTTCGATTTCCGAGAGTCTGTATTCTTTGATTGAAACATCATAATAATCGTTCATGTTGTCGATACCGACTATTCTGATATCTTCAACGGTTTTAATAAGCTCCGTTACAAGGTTTGAACCGATGAATCCCGCAGCACCCGTAACAAGCACCGTTTTGCCGTTAAGATTTACATTCTGTGCCAACATACACATTCCTCTTATCCGTAAATAAATTCGTTAATTCTTCTTGCGGCATCGTCAATATCAAAAGAGATTATAGCCATACCGTTATAACGCTTATAAGTGTAAGCACCGCTGTAGGGTACGTGCTGCGAATCGATGTTGAGTCCGTTTTCAAGAGCACCCGTTGCAACATCCGTTATAACAGACGTAAGCTCCGTTATGCTGATATTTGTTTTGACAAGTCCGAACGCAAAGTTTGCAAGGTCGTAGATTTCGGCAAGACTCTTTTCGGTGATAATCTTTTTTGCAAGAGTTTCGATAACATTTCTCTGCCTTGCTGTTCTTCCGAAGTCGCTGTCAATCTTACGTATTCTCATATAGGCCAACGCTCTGTCTCCGTTAAAATCATTCGGACCTACACTATAAGTGACTTTGCCGTTGCTGTACTTCGTCATATAGTCAACCTCAGCCTGAGTGAGGTTGATTGTAACTCCGCCTGCTCTGTCAATAAAATCAGTAACACCGTTGAAATCAACAACAACAAAACGCTGAATATCAAGGTCAAAAAGCTGATTGACCGTATTCACCGCAAGACCTACACCGTCAAAGGAATACGCGGCATTGATTCTGTTCCATCTGTGTCCTTCAATAGGTACAAGCGAGTCACGGAGAATTGAAACCATTTTGACAGCACCGGTTGTTTTGTTATATGATAAAACAATCATGGCATCGCTTCTGCCTCTTTCACGGGTAACATCTCTTGAATCCGTGCCGAGAACAAGAATGTTTTCGATGTTCGGGTCTTTCTTTTCAACTTTATAGATAGGTGTTTTGCCGTAAACACTGATTGCATTTGAATTTCTTCCAAAAGATGCATTTCTGTCAAGGCCGTCATTGATTTTGTTGTTTGTTTTGCCTGAATTAACGTTGTTCGCAATGGTTTCACGAACGGTTGTTGACACAGGTTCTGTTGTGAAATCCCTGCCAAGCTCATCTTCTGCAATGGTCACATCCGCCCATTCCTCAGGCTGAGGGTCAGTTTCAGGAATTACATATTCATCCGATCTCTCAACAATATCCGCTTTCTCGTAGGAATTGTTGTTATAGCTTATGATAAGAGGAAGGGTAACGCCTGCGGCTGTGCCGATAATCAGCACAAGAGGGATAAGCAGTAATAACACCCATAACTTCTTTTTATTTGACTTCTTTGCCACAAAATCACCTTTTTTCAATGCAATAGTCATATTTATTATATTTTATCATATAAGTAACTGAATTACAACAAAAAATTAAGGCTGTCCCGATAAGAACAGCCTTTTCGAATTGATTATTCAACCAAATCTTTATACTGATAAACTTTCACATAATCCACGATGAATTCCGCACCCTCTGCAGGAGCATTTTCTCTTTCTGACGGAATGCCGTCTTCACCCCTCATCTCAACCGAAAGAATCAGATATTCTTCATTCTGACTCACTCCACCGAAGGATGTACGGAAGGTTTCAACACCGTTGATATAGAAAATATATTCGTTTTCATTCCATTCAAGACCGTATGTGTTGAATTCCTCATAGGGGTTGTTTTTGATAAGAAATCTCGTTGCACCGAGCTTCTGATGAGCGTCACCGTAGCCGTCGAAATGAAGGTTTGAAGAGATGTTATGATTGAACAGCATCTCGTAGCCGTCGCTTTCGAAAATATCGATTTCGGTGCCGTCTCTGCCGTTTCCGTCTGCCTGATAAACGCCGTCATTCATCAGCCAGAATGCACTCCAGATATCAGCGCCCTTCGGCAGAATACATCTGCATTCAAAATAGCCGAATTTCTGACTGAAGCCGTCGGGTGCATCCGAATCGGTGTCGATACCTGCCGTGTACCAGCCTGCACCCTTACCGCCCATGCCGTCTTCAAGATAGACAACGGGAATAACAAGGCTGCCGTTTTTTGTTTCGGCAAGATACTGATTCCAATAGCTGCCCTTTCTTGCTTCGGTTGTGTTGCCGTACTGATAATGACCGGACCATACGTTTCTGTTAAGCTCGGTATCAAAATCATCGCTGAATGTCGGCACTGCTCCGAATTTATCCATATCGAGCTTTTCTCCCATGGGGTAACACGGAATATCAAGTCCCGTACAGATAAGTATAATTATCGATGCAAAAAAAGAAATGATGCTTTTCATAATACCTCTCCTTTTTCGTTATATCGATATTATACAGTCATTCCGTATGTTTATCAATAGTTTTTTAATATCACCTCCCCCTGTTGCGGATTTGCTGTATGATAACGGTGCTGCCGTATGGTGCTATTCTACCATCAACGGGTGCCATTGCCGCCCCCATGTTGTTGGCATCCTTTATGCCGTAATCCTTGATTCTGCCGATGATGATTTTTTCTATTCTTGCTTTCGCTTCCTGCTTCGTTATTACAGCCGCACCTGCCGCCGTTGCTGTCCACTGAGCAGTGGGAGTACGCTGACCGCCGTATTCAAGCGGCATTCTGAACTGTTTTTCAGCTGAACAGAAATGCGACGAGGTTGATGCAACTGCCGTGCGTGCAAGCAGACTGTCAACACTTGCCGCAGCAGCAGCCATGGAAAGAGCCATGGTTGAGCATGCGCCGTAAACACCCATAAACGGAATACCCATTTCCCTTATCCCGAAGGTTGTACCCGTACACTGATTAAGAAGGTCGCCTGCAAAAATAACATCGGCATCGGCAGTGGAAATTCCCGCCTTGGAAATTGCCCTTGTCACGGCATCACGGTGAATAACGCTCTCTGCTTTTTCCCATGACTTTTCGCCTGCGGTACCGTCTTCATAGATGTAATCGAACTCTTCGCCGAGAGGTCCTTCCCCCTCTTTCTTGCCGACTACCGCCGCATATCCGGCAATACCCGGTGCAGACGGCAGCATCAAAGTATATCTTCCCTGTCTTAAGGGCATAAAATCACCTCAAAAAAATGTAGTATATAATTCCGTAAATCACAGCCGCAAGTACACCGTAAACGATAACAGGACCTGCAATTTTGAACATATTTGCACCCGTGCCCAGAATTTTGCCCTCACTCTGAAATTCCATTGCAGGCGATACAACCGCATTCGCAAATCCTGTTATGGGTACAATCGTTCCTGCACCCGCGTAATATGCGATTTTATCAAAAACACCCAACGCTGTCAGTACGGCAGAAAGCACAATCAGCGTTACGGGTATCATCATTTTGACTTCATCCTGAGTAAATCCGATTCTTTCATATATCATGCCTAAGCCTTCACCGAGTGCACATATAAATCCGCCGATAATAAACGCAAGGCATCCGTTTTTGACAAAACTGCTTGAAGGTGATGCCTTTTTTGCCATTTTTCCGTATTCTCCGTTTGTTATTCCCATAAAACCATTCCTTTCTTCCTTATTATTTTAGGTTAAAGCCTGATTTATGCAGGTTTTGAATTATATCGTATTGACATAATTCTCAAAAAGTTATAAAATATTCAGGTAAAAATTTGAATGGAGTGTTGTAAATGGCAGTTAAAAAATTAAAATACTTCGCAGGCGGTAAGTGGCTTGATTCTTCCTGCGAAAAATACATGGATGTTTATAATCCCAGCACAGGCGAAGTTATTGCACAGACTCCCTGCTGCACAAAAGATGAAGTCAATGAAGCTATCGCTTGTGCTAAAGAAGCTTTCAAGTCATGGTCCAACACACCTGTTATGAAGAGAGTTCAGATTGTTTTCAAATTCCGTGAACTCCTTGACCAGCATATGGATGAACTTACCGAAATCTGCGCAAGAGAACATGGTAAGGTATGGAACGAAGCAAAGGGCGATATTCTCAAGGTTAAGGAACCCGTTGAACTTGCTTGTTCAGCTCCCTCTCTCCTCATGGGCGAAAGCATGAGAGACACTTCATCAGGTTATGACACAACTCTTTACCGTGAACCCGTCGGCGTATTCGCAGGCATCGTACCTTTCAACTTCCCCGGTATGATTCCCATGGGTTGGATGTCACCCCTCTGCATTGTCTGCGGTAACACAATCGTACTTAAGGCTGCATCAATGACTCCCATGACCTGCATGAGACTCGCTGAACTCTGGCAGGAAGCAGGTCTTCCCGACGGCGTTATCAACATTGTTACCTGTTCAAGAAACGAAGCTGAAATCTTCATGGATCATCCCGATGTAAAGGGTATCACATTCGTTGGTTCAACAAGCGTAGGTCTTCACATTTATTCAAGAGCAGCTGCAAACGGTAAGAGAGTTCAGGCTCTCTGCGAAGCAAAGAACCACGGTCTTGTTCTCGAGGATGCAGCTCTTGAAAGAAGCGCAAGAGGTATCATCAACTCATCATTCGGCTGTGCAGGTGAACGCTGCATGGCTCTGCCCGTAATCGTTGCTCAGGAAAGCATCGCAGACGAGCTTGTCGGCTATCTTGTTAAGTTTGCAAAAGAACTCAAGCTCGGTCCCGCTTATGATAAAGAATCAACCCTCGGTCCCGTTGTTACAGAAGCTCACAGACAGTCCATCCTCAAGTGGATTGAAAAAGGTATCGAAGAAGGTGCTGAGCTTGTTCTCGACGGAAGAAATCCCGTTGTACCCGGCTACGAAAACGGCTTCTATGTAGGCCCCACAATCTTTGACCATGTAACAGAGGATATGACCGTCGGTCAGAGAGAAATCTTCGGACCCGTTCTCTGCATCAAGAGAGTCAAGGATTTCGAAGAAGGACTTGCTGTTATGAATGCAAATCCCTTCGCAAACGGCTCGGTTATCTTCACTCAGAGCGGCTACTACGCAAGAGAATTTGCAAAGAGAACAGACGGCGGTATGGTCGGCGTTAACGTTGGTATCCCCGTACCCGTTGGCGTATTCCCCTTCACAGGCCACAAGCAGTCATTCTTCGGCGACCTTCACTGCCTCGGCAAGGACGGCTTCCGTTTCTACACAGAAACAAAGGCTGTTACAACCCGTTGGTTTGACGAGGAAGAAATGAAGGCTCAGACCGTTGACACATGGGACGGCTCAGTCGGCGGCGACCTTAAATAAAACATAAAACAAGTTTCCCGTTCAGGGCAATATCGTGTAAGTTTACACGGCGGGCTGAGGGCAGCCCGCCCTACAAGATTGAGCTGACTATTTAAATATACGCACTCCTTGTAGGGCGGCTTGACTCAAGCCGCCGAATCCGCCATAGGCGGATAAAATGTTTTGTTAATTGCCCTCATGGAAACCGAATCAATAAAAATCAAATCCCGTATTCTCAATGAGAGTACGGGATTTCAGTTTTCCGATATATAATTTTCAATCAATTTCACGAGTTCGTTCGGCATCATATCAAAGGCGTTTGCGATTTTCCAAAGGGTTTCAAAATTAGCCTGCTTATCTCCGTTTTCAATCATCGAAAGATGGCTCCTTGCAATACCCGCAAGACCGCTGAACACCTCTTGTGACAAACCTTTTTCTTTTCTTATCTGCCGTATAACCCTTCCGACAGCACCGTTATCAAATTCTATCATCGCAGACACTCCTTTTAATTAGAGTTTACAAATTTTATTATAAAATTCAGTCTACGATGATAGACAAATTCAAAATTGTCTGCTATAATAGACAATAAAGATAAGTTTTTTTAATTTTATGAGCCGTTTCATAAAAGCGACTATCTTATATTATGTGAGCAATCACAGAAAATGGAGGTATTACAATGAAAAAGACGATGAAAAATTTTATTGCTGTTTTGTTAGCCATTGGCATGATTATTCCAATTGTTGCTATTATGTCTAGTGCCGCTATCACTCTTGTATGGCCTGTTCCGGACAGCAGAAAAATCAATCAAGGATATCATTCGGGGTGTGCCATAGATATTGGTGATACTTCTGCAGGAAATGCAAAAGTTGTTTCTGCCACATCAGGAACAGTAAAAAACGTTTTTAAATGCACCCAGCAACACGCAGGATCTTCAATGGGCAGCAACGGTGTTAAATGTGATGGATTCGGTACAGGCGTTGTAATCCAAGGTCCTGACGGAAGATTTTACGGATATGCTCACATGAAAGCAAACTCCATCCCTTCAAATATTTATGTTGGAGCAACCGTTACAGCAGGTCAGCAAATCGGAAATATCGGTTCTACAGGAAACTCAACCGGTAATCACTTGCATTTCCAAATTACAACAGGTACCTATTACAACAGTAATAGCAATATTAATCCCGCAAAGGAAACATACACTTACTCCACTACATCCTACACCCTCACCTATGATGCAAACGGCGGTTCGGGTGCACCTTCACAGGAAACAGGAACAACAAATTTCGTAATCAGTTCAATTAAACCAACACGTATGGGCTATACATTTTTGGGTTGGTCAGAAAGCAGTTCCGCTACCTCGGCAAGTTGTACTTCCGGAGATATAGTTTATAACATAGACAAAAATATTACCCTTTATGCAGTTTGGCGAAAAAATAATTTAAATGTATATTACAACGTCAACGGCGGCTCAATTTCATCGGATGAATATAAATTAAGTTCCAACGTTATTTATAATAAATCTGATTCAACAAAATATTTTCAAAAATGGACATATAACAACGCAAGGGATAACGGTCTTATAAACAAGTCAACTTTTGGCATTTATAAAGATGGATATACCTTTGCCGGTTGGGGAACAACCGCTTCCGGCGGAACTATATTCGACCCGGATGATACCACAATTGTTCCGACTGATTTAAATTCAAACATAAAAAACGGTGATTATTCGATAACACTATTTGCACAGTGGAAACCCAACACTTTAAACGTATATTACAACGCCAACGGCGGCTCCATATCATCAGACATTTATAAGCTCAATTCCAATATTATATACAACAAATCGGATTCATCAAAATATTGCCACTCATGGACTTATAATTTCGAAAAACCTAACGGTTTGATTAATGATTCCACATTCGGACTTTCAAAAGAAGGATATACATTTGCAGGATGGGGAACAACTTCTTCCGGTGGCACAATATTTAACCAAGATGACACATCCATTTTACCGACAAATCTGAATGCAAATATAAGAAACGGAGACTGTTCATTAA
Source organism: Acutalibacteraceae bacterium (assembly GCA_045542715.1). GTDB lineage: Bacteria > Bacillota > Clostridia > Oscillospirales > Acutalibacteraceae > CAG-177. Next base: position 7,568 of record JAZQLN010000060.1, on the reverse strand, counting down.
CATTATATGCAATATGGAAAAAAATCCCACCCACACAAAAACCTGCTGCACCTGTTGTTTCAATAAGCAGAACTTCTGTTGCTAAGGGAAACAGTGTTACTTTAACTTGGTCTAATGTTTCAAATGTAACTAACTACTGGATTGAAGGTTTTAAAGGCGAAACCAGGGTTATGGGCGAAATAGATAACAATATGTCTAAAACATTAACACTAGAACCCGGAACATATTCCTTCACCGTTATAGCAATAAATGAACTTGGTGAAACAAGCGGTAATTGGGTCGAGTTTACTGTTTATGATTCGGTACCCAATGCACCGAAAGTTTCAGTTAACAAAAAATTAACACCCAAAGGTAGTAGTGTAAAATTAACTTGGACTGAATGTGATAATGTAACTAACTACTGGATTGAAGGCTTTAAAGGCGAAACCAGAGTTATGGGTGAAATTGACAACAGCATGTCTAAAACATTAACTTTAGAACCCGGAACATATTCCTTCACCGTTATGGCAATAAATGAACTTGGTGAAACAAGCGGTAATTGGGTTGAGTTTACCGTTTATGATTCAGCACCTAAAGCACCCGTATTGAAAGTTAGTAATGATTTAATAAAAAAGGGTGAAAAAGTCACCTTATCCTGGAACGCAGTTAATAATGTAACCAATTACTGGATTCAAGGTTACAAAGACGGAAAGACTTTTGTTGCTGAAATTGATAACAGCAAATCAAGAACAATGATTCTTGATGTTGGATATTATGAATTTGTTGTTAAAGCTATAAATGAACTCGGTGAAACAAATAGTAATTGGGTTAACTTTACTGTATATGATCCACAAGAAACAACCTACACTCTCACCTACAACGCAAACGGCGGTTCAGGTGCACCTTCGTCACAGTCGGGCAGTTCAACCTATACAGTTTCATATACAACACCCACAAGAAGCGGTTACACCTTCCTCGGTTGGTCAACAAGCAGTTCGTCGTCCTATGCAACTTATGATGCAGGTGACACAATAACACTCACATCAAACACAACGCTTTATGCGGTTTGGGAGCAGAACTATAATTCCGGCAGTAAGTCGAAGTGCGGCAGATGCGGTGCAACCTTTTATGATGATGAAGCGCTTGAGGCTCATCTTGCAAATTGTGACGGATATTTCAATAACAACAACATCAGCGTAACAATCAGAAACAATCCCGGTACAAGAACTCTCAACTACGGCGATACTGTCAGAATTTACGCCGATGCTCAGAATCTTCCCGCCGGTGCAAAAATCGGTTGGTATGTTGATGACGGAAGCACAATCTCCGCAAAAGTCAGCGATGATGGCACCTATTGCGATATCACTGCAACAGGCAACGGTACAGTTACTCTTGCAGCTAAAGCGGTTGATGCCAACGGTAATGTTATGACAGACAGCAACGGATATCAGATAGCTGATGTACAGAAAATCAACACAAAAACCAGTCTCTGGCTCAGAATCGTTTCATTCTTCAAAAACCTTTTCGATATGAACAGAACAACGGTTCAGCTTTTCAAAGGATTATTCTGAGAATAAATTTCCGGCACTCTCTTCGGAGAGTGCCGATTTTTTTAAAAAACATTATGCTTGACACACCCGTTTTTTTGTGTTATCCTCTATTTAGCAAGCTAAATAAATAAATTTATTTATTTTTTAATAATGGAGTGCTGTTGCCGAAAGCTTTTGCTTTTTCTTTCGGCTTTGTTTTGCTGAAAGCACGGTTGAATTTACACTTGCATTTTCGTGTTTTCCGCCATTCCGTTATTCTGATAGCTTGTGAACCGTTCTGCAATGCCGATTCCGCCCTCGGATGGCAGGTTTCGGCACTGACGGTTTCCCCGTTTTTTCGTGCAATTTTTCGGAAAGGAGGAGTCCTGATGTTCACACCCACCCCGTTCGGCATCATGCTGAAACAGGTGCGTGAAAATGCCCGTCTGTCACAGGGTGAGCTTGCCTTTGAACTCGGCAAAACTGCTCAGTACATCAGCAACATCGAAAAAGGTAAAAACAATTCGCCGCCCGATGATGCCGATTTGCAGACGCTTATCAGAAAGCTTTCGCTTTCGGGCAACGATGCCGAACACTTCAGGCTCCTTGCCTATGCCGACAGAGGAATGCTTCCGCCCGAAATGTTCAGGTATGTTTTTGACAGACCTGCTCTTATAAATTTAATCAATCACGCAATGAATAACGGAGTTTCCGAGGATTATTGGAGCTGCGTTTTGCAAAATATAAAGTAAGAGGTTTTACTATGAAAAAATATCCCGATTACGTCAAATACGCTGCTTCAATCGTACCCAGTGAACGTCAGCTAAAGTGGCATGACCTTGAATTCTATGCATTCTTCCATTACGGAATCAACACATACACCAACTCCGAATGGGGTAACGGCAATGAAGACCCTGAGCTTTTCAATCCCGAAAAGCTTGACTGCCGTCAGTGGGTAAAGGTTTGTCAGCTTGCAGGCATGAAGGGCGTTATCCTTACCGCAAAGCACCATGACGGTTTCTGTCTCTGGCCCACTGCATATACCGACCACTGTGTCCGTTCAAGCAAATGGATGGACGGCAAGGGCGACGTTGTTGCCGAATGTGCAAAAGCCTGCAAGGAATTCGGAATGAAATTCGGAATCTATCTTTCTCCGTGGGACAGACATGAAGAAACCTACGGTACAGGCGAGCCCTACAACCGTTTCTTCAAAAATCAGCTCCGCGAGCTTCTTACCGCATACGGCGACCTTTTCTGCGTATGGTTTGACGGTGCATGCGGCGAAGGCAAAAACGGCAAAAAGCAGGAATACGACTGGGAAGGCTATTACAAGCTTATCCGTGAGCTTCAGCCCGATGCAACCATCAACATCTGCGGACCTGATGTCCGTTGGTGCGGTAACGAGGCAGGCGTTTGCAGAAAGAGCGAATGGAATGTTGTTCCCTACTGGCACTCAAACAGCGACCTCATTGCCGCCGCAAGCCAGCAGGATGTTTCAAAGCCTCCCAAAAAAATAAATCCCACTGCCCTCGATTTAGGCAGCAGGAAAGCAATCAAAAAATGCAACAAGCTTATATGGTATCCCGCAGAGGTTGATACATCCATCAGAAAAGGCTGGTTTTATCATCCCGAAGAAGATTATTCGGTTAAACCTCTGTCAAAACTTATGGATATATACTATAACTCCGTTGGTGCAAACGCAAGCTTCCTTCTCAACATTCCCCCGACTCCCGAAGGAAAGCTCCACGAAAAAGACGTTGAAACACTTCTTTCAATGGGTGCACAGCTTGAAATTGACTTCAATGAAAACCTTGCGGAGGGTTCAATCATAACCGATAACCGCCACCTTGATGAAAAACACACAGGTCAGATGGCTCTCAGCAATAACCCCGATGAATACTGGCATTCAGGCGACGACCCCGAAGGTGCTGAGCTTATTCTCGACCTCGGCGACGAATACGATATCGACAAAATTGTTCTCGGTGAACACATAAAAACAGGTCAGCAGATAGAAAAATTCACCCTCTATGCACAGATAAAGGGCAAATGGAAAAAGCTTGCATCCGAAACGGTTATCGGACACAAGCGTATCTGCAGGTTTGATGAAATACGTGTTCGTTATTTCAAGGTTGTTATTGAAAAAGCAAGATGCTTTGCAACAATCTCAAAATTCGAGGCATATTAATCCCATTCCTTCCAGATTTCGGGGCAATAGCCTACGGTTGCTTTCTTACCGTTACGTACAATCGGAGTTCTGAAAAGTTCGCCGTGTTCAAGAAGCTTTTCTTCAACTGCCTCCTTGCTTGCAAGATATTTTATAAAATGCTTTTCGTAAGCCTTGGACTTCTCGTTGATGAGTGCTTCCATTGAACCGACTGCGGATTTTACGCTCTGATATTCCCCCTTGCTCAGGTTTTTCTGAGTAAGGTCTATAAACTGGAATTTAATTCCTCTTTCTTTGAAATATCTCTGTGCTTTTTTTGTATCAAAGCACTTGTTTGTTCCGAAAATCTGTATATTCATAAATATTCTCCTGTAAAAGTGATGATAATATGGTAATAAAAATTCCTCATCAAGTCAATAGGGCAATCGATATTCTCGAAAAAAACGGTCACAGTGCATATGTTGTCGGCGGTGCGGTACGCGATGCAATAATGAAAAAGCCTGCACATGACTGGGATATAACAACAAGTGCACTCCCCGAGGAAACCATGCAGGCTTTCGACGGCTTCAGAATAATAGAAACCGGTCTTAAGCACGGCACGGTTACGGTTATCGTTGACGGTATGGACCTTGAAATTACAACGTACCGCATTGAACACGGCTACTCCGACAACCGCCATCCCGACAAGGTTGACTTCACAAGCAGGATTGAAGACGACCTTTCACGCCGTGATTTCACCGTTAACGCAATCGCATATTCACCCGTAAGAGGTTTTGCAGACCCGTTCGGCGGAAGAGATGACATCGAAAAAAAGGTTATCCGATGTGTAGGTGAGGCAGACAAACGGTTCGGCGAAGATGCTCTCCGAATTCTTCGTGCGCTGAGGTTTTCTTCGGTTCTGGGATTTGAAATCGATCCCGATACCGCCGAAAGTATACACAGGAATTATCCCCTGCTGAAAAATATTTCGGTTGAGCGCATATTTGTCGAGATGTCAAAACTTCTCTGCGGTAAGGATGCAGGCAGAATTCTGCGTGAATACGAAGATGTCATATTCTTCGTGTTACCCGAACTTCTGCCGATGAAAAACTGCGTTCAGAACCACGAAAGACATATTTTTGATGTATGGGAACATACAGTCAAAGCTGTTGAAAGTGTTCCGCCGATTGCGGAATTGCGTTTTGCAATGCTCTTTCACGATTCGGGCAAACCTCACTGCAAAACAACCGATGAAAACGGAACAGACCATTTTTACGGTCATGCGGATATAAGCGGAAAAATAGCAGAGGATATGTTTATAAGGCTCAAAACGTCTGCCGCATTCAGAGAACACGTGCGTGCACTCATTACATATCATGACTTTGTTCCTGATAAAATCAGCAAGAAAACCTATAAAAAATATATTGCAAAGCTCGGAATCGAAACAATCAAAGAGCTTTTTGAAATAAGAAAAGCCGATTTTTCGGCTCAGAATCCGAAATTCTTTGATGAATGTCTGATTGCCAATGAAAAGGGTCTGAAAATTGTTGGCGAAATCGAGCAGGATAATCCCTGCATCAATGTTTCAAGCCTTGCAATCAGCGGAAAAGAGCTTCTCAAAATCGGCATTCCCCCTTCTCCCGAAATGGGCAGAATTCTTGAAACTCTCCTTGATGAAGTAATGGATGAAAAAATAAACAATACACCCGAAGCTCTGATTAAGCGGGCTGAGGAATTAAAATAGGAAGGAAAAGCTATGGAAAACGTCAGAATTGAAAACGCTCAGGAATTTGACAGCTTTGTACGCTCACATCCCAAGGGTCACATGTTTCAGACCTCGGCTTGGGGCAATGTAAAAAAAGAATGGGATTGGAGAGGCTTTATCTGCCGCGATGCCGACGGTAACATAAAAGGAACCTGCGGTGTGCTTCTTCGCCAGATACCCATGACTCCGTTCAAGATGATGTATGCCCCCAGAGGACCCGTATGTGACCTTGCCGATAAAGAAACGGTAAGGGAATTGCTCCTTGCCGTCAAGGAATACGGCATCAGAAATAAGGCATACACCTTCAAAATCGACACCGATACTCTTGCATCGGATACGGAATACATCAATCTTCTCAAAGAAATCGGCTTCACTTTCAAGGAGCACGGTGCAGGCTTTGATACCATCCAGGCGAGGTATATTTTCCGCCTTGACGTCGGCGGCAAAACCGAGGATGAGGTTATGGCTTCATTCCATCCCAAAACCCGTTACAACGCCCGTCTCGCTGCAAGAAAAGGCGTAACAATCGAAATCAAGGGTGCGGAAGCCTGCGAAGAATTCCACGAGCTTATGCTTGTCACGGGTGAAAGAGACAATTTCGCAACAAGAGGCACTGAATATTTTGAACGCATTATGGATGCTTTCGGCGATGATGCAAGAATTTACCTTGCAAAATATGAGGGCAAAACCATCGCAGGTGCACTCAACGTTATCTTCGGTGATAAAGAATGGTATGTTTACGGTGCAAGCTCAAACGAATACAGAAACGTTATGCCCAACTATCTTGTGCAGTGGGAAATGATAAGATGGGCAATTGAAAGAGGATGTAAATACTACGACTTCCGCGGCGGATATCCCGACGAAAGCAATCCTCTTCACGGCATTTTTAAATTCAAAAAAGGCTTCTGCAACGACTACATGGAGCTCATGGGCGAAGCAGACCTTGTTATTGATAAGCTCGGCTTTGTTGCCGTTAATGCAGCGCAGAAGGTTGCAAAATCGACCCGCGGAATCAGAGCCAAACTGATAAACCGCAAATAAAAGCATATATCGTGTGTCAAAGATTCACCTTTGACTGCTCAACTCCTCCATAAAATTCGGGGTAAGTCCAAGTTGCGGACTTGCCCTGAATTTTTTTGTTGCAAATATAAATAATTACTGCTAAAATTAATTCATAAACGGAGGTAGAATTATGGATCTGAACACAATGATTTTTCCCGATAAAAACGAAAAACCCCTTGATAATCTTGCACCCAATGGCGGATTCACCTCAATTTTCCGCAGAATAGGCGTTGTAGGAGACAGCCTTTCATCGGGTGAGTTTGAAAGCATGGATGAAAACGGCAACAGAGGATATCATGATTATTTTGAATATTCATGGGGTCAGCATCTTGCTCGCATCTGCGGAAACACATGTTTCAACTTTTCAAGAGGCGGCATGACCGCAAAAGAATACTGCGAAAGCTTTGCCGACAGTATGCGTTTCTGGGACCCGCAGTTTGCCTGCCAGTGCTACGTCATCGCTCTCGGTGTCAATGACATTCAGAATCAGAGGCAGGAAATCGGCTCAATCAACGATATCTGCAAAGACGATTACACTAAAAACGGCAAAACTTTCCTTGGCTACTACGCTCAGATTATTCAGCGTCTCAAAAAAATTCAGCCCCGTGCCAAATTCTTTCTCATGACCATAATGAAAGAGGAAGACAGCCACCGATGGGTTGAAGGCACCGCAGCTCACAGAGAAGCTCTCTTTCAGCTTGCGGAATATTTTGACAACACCTATGTGATTGACCTGTATAAATACGGTCCCGTTCACAATGTGGATTTCCGTAAAAAATTCTATATGGGCGGTCACTTCACTCCCGCAGGTTATGCACTCACGGCACACATGGTCGCATCATATATCGACTATATCATCCGCCACAATCCCGATGATTTCAAAGAGGTCGGATTCATCGGAACGGATTTACATTATAACGGATAAAAAAGAGCGTGCTTTTGCACGCTCTTGACTGTCGATAAAGTCGCTGAAACATAAACGAAAATAAAAAGTAGGGCGGGATGACCGCATCCCGCCGATTAATTTGCAGGGGACTTCGACCCGATGTCCCGAAAAATCAACTTATTTCGTTTATTTGACGTTTTTTCT
>JAZQLN010000059.1:0-153340 GCA_045542715.1 Acutalibacteraceae bacterium | reverse complement strand
TTCGTTCAATTCCGCAAGCGCTTTTCGTAAATGTTTTCTCACAGAGTTGAATTTAACAATGTCCCGATTCAAAGTGCCGAGAATTGTTTCTTCACCTCTGCGTTCCATTTCCGATGCAGCGGGTCCGAGATGAACTGTCGGTACTAAATCTATTCCCTGCCGTTCATAAGAACGCATATCAATTCTTTCGGGTCGGTTATTCTTTTCAAGATATTCGTTGACCTTTTCTTCCCAAGCATGACGCCAGATTTCTGCATTTTCTTTTTTGTTCCAATCAACAATATCTTCACGGTGTTCACCTATACGGTTGCCGTGTTCATCGAGGTCATAAACCTTTCTGCATTTCGGAAGCCATTTCCCGTTTTCATCAATTGCTCGCATTGTCAGCATAATATGTGTGTGCGGATTGCCGTCACCTTTATTGTGAACGGCAAAATCGCAACACATCCCTTTTGAAACAAATTGTTCATAGCAATAACCTCTGACAAGCTCTGCATATTGCTCGGTTGGGATTTCTATCGGAAGTGCGATGATAATTTTTCGGGCGAGTTGAGAGTTCCATTGAGTTTCAACTTTCTCGGCGGAGTTCCATAAAGTTTCTCTGTCGAGATATTCTTGCGGTGCGTTTTGAGGAAGAAGAATTTCAGAGTAGATGACTTCGTTTTGTTTACGGGTGTAGTTTTTGGTTCGGTTATCATATTCCGAGAAAAGTTTGGAGCCGCTTTGGTAAGCGGCTCCTGCAACAGCGGATTTATTTTCACTCCGCTTTTGTATTGATATTTGGAAATGGGCACAAGCTATTTTTTATCACTCTCCTTATATTTTTAAATTGGGGTAGACAAAGTCGCAGGGGTAAAACCCTTGTCTGATGAAATCAGCGGAACTTTGTTCCGAGTGTTTTTGCAAAAAACCGCAATTTCACCGCAACGGTGTATAATTGCGCACTTTTACAAAGTGGTGTTTTCAGACAAAAAAACCGCCTCACTGAAAGTGAAACGGTTTGATGAAAAGTATTTGATTTTACAGAGAGATAATAAAAACAATATCACTCATTATAAAAGGGAAAATCATCCGGCAAAAACGCAGCTCGGATTGTTCTCACTACCCTATATTTATCTGCGTTTCTGTTGCAAGCTTCAGCATATCCTCGTTATCGCTTTCAACCGCATCGGACATCAGCTTGCGTCTTTCAAGAAGCTCGGCATACATTTTTTCTTTTTTATCGTTGTTGAGGTCATAGAAAAGCATGGGGATAATTCCGAGTGAACCCGTTACGGCAGGGATAATTGTGAACATTGCAAAAAGGAAGAATTTAACCTTATCCGTCTGTTCAGTGCCTGTTCTGAACGCACTTGCTTCATAGCCTATCATCTTTTTGATGGCTGTTGTAACAACGGCGCTTGTGCTCGTTGAAACCTTGGCGGCTATACCCTTGGCAACGGAAGCCATAGCTTCTGTTCGGTAGCCGTTTTTCCATTCGCAGTAATCCATAGCCTCGTTATACATTTCCGTTCCGATAACGGATATAAGTCCGACGAAAAGAGTCCAGACGATTTCCCACAGTGCCATGGCAATACCCATGGGAACAATCTTCTGATACATACCGCCCGAATAATCCTTCTTCATGCCGATACAGCCGAAAAAGAAAACGGGGATATAGAGAATATTGCCGATTTCCTTCGCAAGTATATAAAGCAGTCTGCTTGAAAAACGTCTTCTCATCCAGGGTACCCACGCATAACTCACGGGACTCAAGGGTGCGGCGGGGATACCCGCAACAAGGGTCATTGATGAGAAATGGAGAACGTCGGTGTAATAATCGTCTTTACTGCCGCTTATCGCAAAGCCGCTGAGGAAATCCGAAAGAGTTATCAGCAGCAGCGGTTTGTTGCTGATAACGGATTTTATCGACATCAGAACACTCGGTGTTTTTATGGACTGCATAACTCTTTCGTTCGAGTTATAGAAAAACCAGAATGACGACGCACTTGAAGCAATTGTTGTAAAACAACCCATGCCGACAAAAAGATTGGTATATGCTTTTGCAAGCTTGCCTGCATCGTGGAGATACATGCTTCTGAGAACGTCGATAAGAATGGTCACTGCCTGCTCAGGCAATTTTGTGCCGAAGAAGCCCGATGCGAAGTTTGCAAGGGTAATCAGCCTTGTTCTGTCATTCGGATGAGGAGTTATGGTTGACATAAGGCCTGTTCTTGAAATTGTCTGGAATGTTGTTATACCTTCTCTGGCAATGGTAAGAACCAGATAAAATGCAAGCTTTGTAAAATCCGTCTGGGATGTGCCCTCAAACAGATGAGGCATAAGCCAATAAAGGCAGGTCAGAACGCATCCGGGAATTGCAAGAAACATAAGATACGGTCTGAACTTACCCCAACGTGTTCTTGTTTTGTCAATAACCGCACCGAAGAAAATATCATTGACAATATCCCACACACTGTTGATGGAATTCACAACAGCCTGCAAACCGAGATCCACGCCTACAATACTTGTTATGAATCGGTTTGAAAACGCATTGATATTAAAACCTTGTGCAGCAGTCCAGATTATGAATCCCAATGATTCTTTGGTTCCGACATATCTGCGGTCCTGAGTTTTTGATGCAACGGATTTTTCTTCCCGTTCCAGCTGCATCCGGCGGAGTTCTTCAAACGCTTTTGCATTTGACTGAGAATCAGGGTTTTTTGCCATGTTTTTCTCCTCCGTTGTTGATGTTTGCCGTATCGGTTAAAAGCTTATCTCACGCTGTCATAAATTTCATAGAAGCTCGAAATAAATGTTGTTGCGGAATTCTTGCCGTAGGAAATAAGGCACCATGTATCGCTGTCATATTCACCTTTTTCCTCGTTATACTGGATGCCTGCAAGGCAGAAGTTGGCGGGGTTTGCAACGTAGCCTGCCGCATCGTTCATAAGGTCCATAACAATAATCTCTTCGCCCGTATACTCTCTTACGGGAAGAAGCTCAAAGCCTTCCGCACCCTTACCGCCGAAAACAAGCTCGCCGAAGGTTTCGCCGGGGCTCATGTAAACCTTCATGTCATCGCCGATTTCAAGATAACCCACTTCGGAAACGGTGTAGTATCTGCCGAAATTATCTTTGAGAATAAAGTTATCGGGAACAGATGTTTTGCCGAGAAGAACAATAATGTTGTTTTCAATATGAACGGTGAACTGCTTATGCTTTATGTTAAGAACAGGCTCAACTTCTTTTGCGGGAACGGTTTCAAGGCCTTCATACCATACCGTATATCTGTCCTGACCGTTATATTTTGCAATGTCAAGTCTGTCCCCCGTTTCTTCGTTAAGCTTTATTCTTTCTTCCTCGGTCATATTCATTCCGAGAAGGATATATGCCATTTCATAGCCGTAACGTACCGAAGTATAGTGTGCATTGCCGGGGAATTCGTCAACGCCGTCGCCTGTGTTATATCTTCCGGAGGTGACTGTTGAAACGTTGCCCTGAAGGAAAATGAAGTTATATCCCGCATCATTCATTACCATCTCTGCACTCCAGATGAAGTCGGGAGAGAACTTTTTATCAAATGAGAGTGTCTTTTCGGGGTCTGCACTTGCCCAGTCGTAGCTTGCGGATTCGGGATGGCAGCCGAAGGTTGCGATGATTGTGGGAGTTTTATCTGCATCCGAAGGCATGAATTCAAGCTTGTAAATGTTGGGGTCAAGAGAAATGGGTGCGGTTCTGTCGATAAAATAATCCTCTGCTTCAATTTCCGAATAGTAAAGCTTACCCTCCGTCATATCTTCAAGTGCAGTCTCAACCGCCTTCCTTGAGCCTGAAACAACGGATTCAATAAATGAACGCTCAACGCCGTATTTCACGTTGCGTGTAATCTTGCTGAATGAGTTGTTGATGATACAGCCGACGGGGTCGGTCCATACACCCTGAGAATCGATACCCGTATGTATATGAGTGCAGGAAACATTGATGCTTACAATGTTATATTCCTCTGCAAGGTCTTTGAGACCCTCACGCACCTGTCTTACGTCTGCATTGGCAAAACCCATTGCATCAAGAGCAATAAACACAACGTTGCCTCTGCCGGAGCCGTCATTCATAACAACAGCCCTTACCATAAGGTCCTCCTCATTGCCGTCCTCATCGGTATACATTTCGTTGCCGAAAATATAGGGGATATATGCACCCTTGGCATACTCTTTTTCATCAAAATCCGAGGGAATAACGGAAGCCTTGCCGTAGCCGAGACTCCACACCTTTTTGCCCTGAGGCTCATCAATGAAGTTTTCGGTTCCTTCGTAGAAATTATCATAATCGTCAATATCAAACTTCTCATAATCGGCAACCGCCGCCGAATCGGGAATAATAAGCTTAAGCACGGTGCCGAGAAAATCGTTTATAACAAAATTGCTCAGTCCGTTGACAAGTCTGCCAAATCCGATTTTGAAATCCGTTTCGTCATCCGCCTGAGAATCGGTAACATAGTCCAGAACGGAATCATAGCTTGTCTGAGCATCCGCCGCCGCATAAGCCGAAGGCATCATAAGGCAGATAACCAGCACCAACGAAATAACCGTCATAAGCATTTTCTTCATAAATCAAAACCTCTTTCTGTAATAAAGTTCTGTTTTTATTTCCATATTAACATCATAACAATAAAAAGTAAACAATTATTTATGCAATATTTCAGCGATGAATCATTTCATGCAGAAAAAAGTCAGGTGCAACGGGAATCACTCCTGCTGCACCTGATTTTTGTTTTACGGTTTAATTCGATTATCCGAGGGCAACCATGCTGAAAACGAGAGCGAAAAGAGCAACCGTTTCGCAAAGACCTACAACGGTGATATACTGCGAGAAGCCTTTGCCTGTTTCGGCAAGAGCATCCGCACCTGCGGCACCTGCTTTACCCTGAACAACAGCCGAAACAGCCATTGCCGCACCCGATGCGATACCGAGACCGAGAAGGAAAGCGGGGTCTGCATCAGCAGAGCTCATCTGCTGCATAAGAAGGAAGCCGTAGATTGTCTGTGTAAGAGGAGCACCTGCAAAAACGGTGAGAATGAATGGTGCTGCCTTATTGCTCATATAACACTTTTTCCATGCACCGATTGATGCCTGACCTGCAATGCCGATACCGATTGCAGAGCCGATTGCGGCAATACCCATTGCCAGAGCTGTTGCTAACTGTCCGAAATTCATAATAATTCTCCTTAATTTTCAATTTGTTCTTCAAAGGGTCTGAATTTATGTCCACTCCAGGACATATCAAGATGCGATGAAAACTCCAATGTGTTGAGTCGTATACCGTGAACGATGACCGAAAGAACATTCAGTATCATATTCAGTCCGTGGCCGAACACAAGAAGCACTATCGCAATTATCATAAACAAGAAGTTGCCGAGCAAGGGACTTGCAAGCTCATTGACGGTTGCGGATATAGCCGCACCTGCGAGACCGACTGCCCAGAGACGGATATAAGAAACGATATCCGAGAAAACGTTGACAACGCCGAGCAGAACGGAAACTATGTTCTTGAGGCTTTCAAGAACGGATTTGCCGATGCTTCCGTTATAATTCGAGAATACAAAGCTCATGACGAAGCCTGCCATAACAAGAACAAGTGCAGCCGTGCCGACAGGTATACCGCTTATCACAAGTCCGAACGGGAATACCTGAGCATTAACAACGAAGCTGAGCACCACATAAAAGATGCCGATAAGCTGCATCACCGAACCGATATCGCCGAGAATTCTGATTGATTTTCTGTTACGCGCAGCAACCTTGAGATGTGCCACGGTAAGCTGAACAAGAGCCAGCGAGAAGCAGAATATCTGCAGATTCTGTGCGGTTGTGAGTCCGTATTCACCGTTTGTCCACGGCGGATACCATGTTCTGTCCGCATAAACGTTGGAAATAACGGGGATTGACAGCTTCTGAAGCCATTCGGGAAGCTGTTCGGGAGAAAGACCGAACCATGTGCAGGTCAGCGTTCCCCAGAGAATTGTTGACAGACCGAAAAGTCCGATAAGCAGGAATGCGGGAGGAACTTTTTTCTTTGATGCAACGGATTTTGCAATCAACGCTCCCGTAACCGCAGTGATGAGAAGTCCGTAGCCGCCGTCGCCGAAAATAATTCCGAAGAATATGAGGATAAATCCGAGGAACCAGCCCGAAATATCATATTCGAAATATCCGGGAACGGTGCCGAGGAAATCGGTCAGCGGATAGATAAGGCTCACAAATTTATTGTTTTTCAGCTTTGTGGGAACATTGTCATCTTCGGTGGGTTCTTCGGCAAGCAGACCCCACGAATTCTCTTTTGCCGTCTTTTTGAGCTGTTCAAGATTTTCTTCTTCAACATAGCCCGTGAAATATGAAACGGTGACATCGGAAAGATTTTCGTCTGCCATGCCCGTTGCATAAACCTCGAATTCAATCTCTTTTTCGCAGGATACGATTGCTTTTTTCAAGCCGTCGGCACAGCCTGCAAACGATGAGATTTTATCATCAATTTCTTTGATTCTGTCGGTTATGCTGCCGAGCTTTTCTTTGATTTCTGCTGTTGACGATTCGGGCATTTCAAAGCGGTATGCTTTTAAAGAACGGATGATTTCCGCATCTTCCGTGCCCGATTCAATCAGCAGGAACTTTACGGAAGATTTTGTTTTCCGAAGCGATACGGTTTTTACGCCTTCGCCGAGATTTTTATATTCTTTTATCGGCATTTCATAAAGCGAAATATCAATGCCTTTTTCCGCCAAATTGCAGAACTCTGCAGGGTCGATTTCGCCCCAGTCGGCAAGGCGGTCAAGCTCTGCGGAAAGAGTGATTTTTTCAGCCGTACACAGCTTTTTTTCATTCTCGAGAGCAATGATTTCCTCCGCTGCGGAAAACGCCTTTGCCGCATCGGTGTTTTCCTGCTTTATCTTTTTGTTTTTCTTTTCCGAAATGCTGAAAAGAGCACTTTCAAGCATAGCAACTCTTTCTTTGAGTTCTTCGAGCTTTTTGCCCGTGCCTTCAGCCGCTTCGATATGAAGAATACCGAGCTTGCGGAGCTCCCTGAGCGTTTCGGTTTTTTTATCTCCCTTAATTATGAGAGAAACCTTTTTCATGGGCACTATCATAATGACCACACCTCCGTTTCCGAAGATATTTCATTGCGTGCCGCAATTTTGCGTTTTGAAATCTTTGAACGGACAACGGCACTTACCTGCTGGTCCGCCATATAAATTGATATTTTTTTGATATTTTCCTCTGTTTCGGGGATTTTGACCTTTTCAAACAGATTGACTCTCTGCGAGGTTGTGCGTAGCTCCTCTTCAAGCAGTCTGACCTGTTCATCCAACACTTCCGCTTCAAGGTCCAGCGACATAGCCTTTTCCATATGGTTTGCGGCTAAGTCAACCCACAGCGGAGTTTCATATAAATCATAATCTCCACGGGAGAAATCCGCACCCTCATAGACGGGAATGGCAACGCCCGCAATATTGCCCGTGCCTTTACGGATATTGCTTACGGTTATTATTCCGTCGGGGAAGGCATCTGTTTCGCTGAAAACGGCAATCCACGAGCCGAAGCCTTTTTCAAGGTCTTCTCTTTCTTTTCTTACCGCCTGAGCCTTTGCTTCAATCGTGCGGATTTCAGCCTGAAGCTGCTGTTTTTTGAGTGTCAGAGTAGGCAAATATCTCCGATACATTTTGAGGGCATCCTTTTGTATCTTTAACTCATTTTTAGTCAGTTTGATTTTTGCCACTTCAATCCTCCTTACTTATCTTTCCAGAATTCATCTGTAAGGTCGGATTTTATGCCTGTTTCGTCCTTTTCGAAACATTCCGCAAGGATTTCCCAGCCAAGGTCAAGAGCCTCTTCAAGAGAAAGATTGACCGAAAGATCCATGAGCTTGTTTTCAAAAAGCTGACCGTATTTAAGAAGCTTTCCGTCCCAGCGTGACATGGCAAAGCCCATGTTCTTCTTTTCGAGCGTTTCTTTATAGGAAGAATACATACGGATCATTGCATCCATAAGTGCACGGTGGTCCTTGCGGGTTTTGCCGTTGACGTTCTGCTTGAGACGTGAAAGAGAACCGAACGGCTCTATTCTTCCGCCCTTGAGATAATACTGACCCTCGGTGATGTAACCCGTGTTATCGGGAACGGGATGGGTAACGTCGTCGCCGGGCATCGTTGTGACCGCAAGAACGGTGATGGAGCCTGAATCGGCAAAGTCAACAGCCTTTTCATAGCGTGATGCAAGCTGTGAATAAAGGTCGCCGGGATAGCCTCGGTTTGAGGGAACCTGCTCCTGAGTGATGGCAATTTCCTTCATTGCATCGGCAAAGTTTGTCATATCTGTCAGAAGAACGAGAACATCCTTGTTCTGCAATGCAAACTGCTCCGCAACTGCAAGCACCATATCGGGAATCATCATGCATTCAACGGTGGGATCGGATGCTGTATGAATGAACATAACGGTTTTGCTCAGTGCACCGCCGTTTGAAAGTTCTTCTTTGAAATAAAGGAAATCATCGTATTTGAGACCCATTCCTCCGAGGATGATAACATCCGCTTCAGCCTGCAGGGCAATCCTTGCAAGAAGCTGATTATACGGTTCACCCGAAATCGAGAATATGGGAAGCTTCTGAGAAACAACAAGAGTATTGAACATATCAATCATGGGAATGTTGGTTCTCATCATTCTGTTTGCAAGAATACGCTTTGTGGGGTTGACCGACGGTCCGCCGATTGGCTTCATGTTATCCGTGAGTGCGGGACCTTTATCTCTCGGTTCTCCCGAACCGTTGAAAATTCTGCCGAGCAGGTCTTCGCTGAACGAAACACGCATTTCATGGCCGAGGAAACGGACTTCATCGCCCGTTGAAACACCCTGACCGCCTGCAAAAACCTGAAGAGAAACAACATCGCCGTCAATTTTGTTGACCTGTGCAAGGGATTTGCCGAAACGGGTGTTTATCTGTGCAAGCTCGTTATAGCGTACGCCGTCTGCCTTGACGGTGATAACGTTGCCCGTAATGGATTCGATTCTGTTGAAAACTTTATTCATTATCACTCACCGTCCTTCAATAAAAGCTCTGCCTCACGGCTTGTTCTGCCCTGACCTTCAGCATACATTGCGTCAATTTCAGCCTCCGCCTTTGCAAAGGCTTCGCTTTCGAATTCCGTGTAGTTCCAGTCGATGAACTTCTGACGCATACGGTTGAAGAAGCTTCGTGCGTCATCCTTATTATCAAGCACATAGTCACTGCCGAGAACATATATCAGCTTGTCTGTAACATATCTCTGACGCTCTTTCGTGCAGTTTGCATCAACGAGGTCGAAGGAGTTCTGCTGAAGATAAACGGAATCGAGCATTTCCGATTTGAGGTATACGGTATAGTCCTCAATGCTTGTGCCCTCTTCGCCGACAACCTTCATCATTGAGCCGATTTCGTTGCCTTCGAGAAGAATATTCTTGCAGAAAGCCGATTTTGCGGAATCTGTTACCGTTTTATATTTTGACCATGAAACAAGAGGGTCGATTGCGGGATATTTTCTTGCATCGGAGCGTTCACGGGAGAGACCGTGGAATGCACCGACAACCTTAAGAGTAGCTTGTGTTACGGGTTCTTCAAAGTTACCGCCTGCGGGAGAAACCGTGCCGCCGATTGTGACCGAGCCTTTGCTTCCGTCGGGAAGAAGAACATAGCCTGCTCTTTCATAGAATGCGGCAATATATGATTCGAGATATGCGGGGAAGGCTTCTTCGCCGGGGATTTCTTCAAGTCTGCCCGACATTTCACGGAGAGCCTGTGCCCAGCGTGAGGTCGAGTCGGCAAGAAGAAGAACATTGAGACCCATCTGGCGGTAATATTCGGCAAGGGTTACCGATGTATAAACCGATGCTTCACGGGATGCAACGGGCATGGATGATGTATTACAGATAATAACGGTGCGTTCCATAAGCGATCGGCCTGTTTTCGGGTCGGTAAGCTCGGGGAATTCGGTCAGAGTTTCAACAACTTCGCCCGCACGTTCACCGCAGGCTGCGATGATAACAATATCAACATCGGCATACTTCGAGGTTGTGTGCTGAAGAACGGTCTTTCCTGCGCCGAAGGGGCCGGGTGTGCAGTAGGTTCCGCCCTTTGCAACAGGGAAGAACGAATCGATAAGACGCACCTTGGTTTCCATTGTTTCAACGGGTGCAAGCCTTTCGCTGTAGCACTTGACAGCTCTCTTGACGGGCCATTTGAATGACATCGAAACAGGGATTTCCCTGCCTCTTTCGTCTGCCAGAACCGCTATTGTTTCATTAACGGTGTATCCGCCTCTGTCTGCAATCGACTTGAGAGTATAGCTGCCCTGAAGATAGAAGGGAACAAAAATTTTATGAGTGAACGGACCTTCGGGAACGGTGCCTATATATTCACCTGCACGCAGCACATCGCCGACTTTTGCCGTGGGGGTGAATTCCCATTTCTTTTCGGCATTAAGTCCGTCTGCATAGATTCCTCTTTCAAGGAACCAGCCTGCCTGCTCGGCAAGAACGGGCAGAGGATTCTGCAGTCCGTCATAAACCTGACCAAGAAGTCCGGGTCCGAGCTGAGCAGAAAGCATATCGCCCGTAAAATCGACTTCATCTCCGCACTTTATGCCGTTTGTCATTTCATAAACCTGAATCTGCGCGATGTCACCTTTGATGCGGATAACCTCGCTTTTGAGTTTTGTATTATCAACATTAACGTAGCAGATTTCGTTCATTGAAACACTGCCGTCAAACCTTACTGAAACAAGGTTGCCGTTAATGCTTACTACCTTACCTTTGCTTTCGGTCATTGTATAACCTCCGATCTGTCACCGTTCATTACGGTGTCATAGATATTTCTGTATGCGGATTCTCCGCTTTCCGGATTGAAATTTCTTATACGCTCGATGAGCCTGAGTTTGAGTCCGTAATAAAACACAAATTCTTCTGAAAACAAATCCGTCGGTCTGAGTGTTTCAAGAAAATCAAGGCGGTATTTATTGAGGAATTTTTCCGCTTCCATAGGATTTTCGGTTTCAACCGCTGTGCGTACCGCCTGCAGGAGAACGGGAGAGAACGACTTGTTATCGTCATTAAAGCTCTTGTTCATTTTCTCCGCACGGAGCTTTGCAAGAGCAATACGCAGACTGCGTTCGCCCTCATTCCATTTTTCAACAAGTGCCGATGACACTGTTTCGGGGTTTCTCGGCGGTGCAAGAGTCAGTTTGCCGAGCACGCTCTGTGCCTTTTTACCCAGAAATCTCCGGCAAAGCTCCTCAAACCTCTCCGATGTTATCGGAAGCGGTGTATTTTCGTTAATTCCGTCAAGCGACGGCAATTGAGATATCAGATAATATTCAGCCATATTATTCAGCCTCTTTCAGAAGTGCGGTTACGGCGGGGCTGAGATAATTTGAAAGCATATCCGTAACAGCCTCGGCGGAATAATCGTAATATACCGCACCGTTATTGACAGCAATGCGGAATCCGCCGTCAAAATTATCGTTTGCTTTGAGAGTTACGCCTTTGAGCATTTTTGCTTTAAGCTCGGCAAGAAGTGTTTCTTCAAGCCTTGCAAGGTCATCGGCATTGAGAATAACGGTTATATCCTCCGCTTCGGGCTTGCCTGCCCAGGATTCAACCGCATTGATAATAAGCTTTTCAAAAGCATCTGACGAACAAACTGCATTGACGTTTTTTTCAACTATCGCTTTTATCTCCCTCGAAACACTTTCTCTGAAAGAAATAAGCAGATTTCTGCCTGCCTGACGCAGTGCATCCTCGCCCGATTTAACGGTCCTTGCATTCTCACTCTTTGCATCAGCCGTAATTTTATCAGCCTGTGACTTTGCATCGGCAATGATTTTTTCGGCTTCGTTTTTTGCAGACTCAAGTATTGCGGCAGCCTGAGCTTCAGCCGCATCAACACCGTCTTTCTTTATCTGCCCGATAAGTTCCTGAAGTTGAATTTCCATAACGCAGTCTCCTTTATTTCAATATATATTCTTTGTAATTTTATTATTATAAACATAAAGGAACCAACATCCTCTGCAGACAGCTGGTTCCCTTAATTTTAATATTATTTTTGAATATTATATCACAAACACCGTTTTTGTCAAGAGTATGTATTTTTTGGCTCTGAAAGGCAAAAAGCACCTCACCGGAGTGAAGTGCTCGCAGTCGTTCTTTGCTGATATTTTTATTTTTTCTTCATCACAACAGCGGTACGGTTCGGCAAATAGCATTTGAAGCCGACCCAATCTGCAGGAGTGGTGAATGTTTCGTATTCAACGTCGGTGTCAACACGGGAAAAGCCTCCGTACCTTCCGTCATCCGAGGAAAGAACCACCTTATATGTGCCCTCTTTCCCCACGGGTACAAAATATCCGTCGAATGATTTTGTGGGATGGAAATTGAAGATAAACACGGTATCGCCCTTGGTGTAAATCAGCACCTTATCGTCCTGATGCATCCATCTGTTTTCGGCAGGCAAATCAAGCAAGCCCTCATCCTTAAGCAGCTTTACCATAGCCTTGTCAAAATCATTAAGCTCTCTGTATCTGAGGTCGGGGTTATCAACCAGACTCCACTGCCTGCGGCAATAGTGATAGCTCCAGCCGTTCCCCTCGCGCGGAAAATCAATCCATTCGGGATGACCGAATTCATTACCCATGAAATTAAGATATCCTTTTCCCGCCAGCGATGCTGTGACAAGACGTATCATTTTATGAAGTGCTATGCCTCTGTCTATCACGGCATTAGTGCTGAACTTGCTCATGCCTGTATACATATCGGCATCGCAGAGTCTGAACATTATGGTCTTATCGCCGACCAATGCCTGGTCATGGGATTCGCAGTATCCGATGTTCTTTTCCTGCGGTCTGCAGGAGGTCAGCTCATACCACAGCTTGATGATATCCCATTCATCGTCGGTATATTCTTTAATCATCTTTATCCACAAATCGGGCACACCCATCGACAGACGGTAATCAAAGCCTATACCGCCGTCCTTTACGGGAATGCACATTCCGGGCATACCTGACATATCCTCGGCAACCGTAATTGCGTTGGGATTCACTTCATGTATCAGCTCATTGGCAAGCTGCAAATATGTAATCGCATCCGTATCGGTGTTCATCGAAAAGTACATACCGTAATTTGTGAAAGCACTTCCGAGACCGTGGTCATGATAAATCATGGAGGTTACTCCGTCAAAGCGGAAACCGTCAAAGTGAAAAACATCCATCCAGTATTTGATGTTGGAGAGCAAAAAATGCAGGACCTCGTTCTTGGCATAATTAAAAAGCTTGGTTCCCCATGCACTGTGATTGCCTTTTTCTCCCTCATGGAAAAACTGATATACCGTTCCGTCAAATTCATTGAGGCCTTCATTGGTGTTTTTCACCGCATGAGAATGCACAATATCAAGCAAAACGGCAATTCCCATTCCGTGTGCGGTATTTATAAGTTCTTTCAATTCATCGCTTTTTCCGTAGCGTGAGGATGCGGCAAAGAAATTGGAAACCTGATAGCCGAATGAGCCGTAATACGGATGCTCCATAACCGCCATTATCTGTATCGTGTTATATCCCAGCTCTTTTATTCTGGGCAAAATATTTTCCGTAAACTCTTTATATGAGCCGACAGCCCCTTTTTCCTGAGCCATGCCTATATGGCATTCATAGATAAACGGTGTTTTTTCCGGCACGAAGTTTTTATCTGTCCACGGGAATTTTTTATCCGTGTTTTCAATCTCCGCACACCATAAATATGTATGAGGGTCTTGCACAACACGGGTTGCATAAAGAGGAACACGGCGTAATATCCTGCCTGAGCTTACAACTACAGCCTGAACCTTTTCTCCGGCTTTAAGAGCATTTTTCCCCTCAAGATGTACTTCAAAAATACCGTTGCCGAGCTTTGTCATGGGACAGTCCTCGGTATTCCAGCCGTTAAAGTCACCCGTGAGATACATTGCTTCGGCTGACGGTGCCCACTCTCTGTAAACCCAGCCGGTGCGTGTACGGTGAAATCCGAAATACATATATCCGTTGGCAAAGTTTTTTATCTTTTTGCCGTTTCCCAAAAGCTCTTTCTTCTTGCCGTAAAAAAGGGCAGTTCTTAAATTGATGTCTTTTTCAAAAGGCGATAGATAAGGATCGATTTCCATAATCTTGTTTTTTTTGCACGTTCTCATTTCAATCCCTCCTGCCGTAATATCATATCACATATCGGCAATATATATCAACACGCAAACAAAATATGAAAGCAAAAAGCTCATAAACATCCATAATCCGCTGCCCTGTTTTTTTATATTCGAATGATGAATGAATGTTACTGTTATCATTATTCACGTTTTGCGAATACGCATAACAACACAGGGCAAAAACGGATTTACATTTTATATTTCGGCAACGGTATCGATTTCAACAAGAACATTCTTCGGAAGTTCTTTTACCGCAACGCATGAACGGGCAGGCTTACCCGTGAAATATTTTGCATAAACCTCGTTGAAAGCGGCAAAATTGCCCATATCGCTGAGGAAACAGGTTGTTTTGACAACCTTTTCAAGGCTGCTTCCCGATGCTTCAAGAACGGCTTTTATGTTTTTGCAGACCTGCTCGGTCTGTTCCGTTACCGTCTGTGCTTCAACAGCACCGCTTGCGGGATTGATGGGAATCTGTCCGGAGGTGAAAACAAATCCGCCTGCCGCGATTGCCTGCGAGTAAGGTCCGATTGCATCGGGTGCATCTTTTGTATAAATAACGTTCATGATAATTCTCCTTATGATTACTCGCCCTTAATAACGTCAATCAGTTTTCTTACGGGCGAAAGAATTCTGTCAACAAGGCTTCCTCCTCCGAAAAGGAAAAGCGAGCCCTTGCTCATTGCATAAGTAATATCTTCAAGAATCGGGTCAAGCTTCGATTCTTCTTCGGGTTCGATATTTTCATATCCCTCTGCACCAACCTTATGAAGCACCTCAATAAGCCTTGCTTCCGCAGCTTCAACTCTGGGCTGGTCTGCAATTGTCATTTTCAGAACCGCTTCACCCTCGGCGATTGCGGCATTAAGCTCCGCCTTATCCTCCTCGCTGAGGTTGGTCTGATCCACTTTCTTTGCATCGGGAAGCTTCCAGCGGCGGATGCTCTGTGTATAGCAGGGATAGTTATACTGAGGATACATTTCGGGATTGCTGTTGACATCCGTTACCTCGCCGAGAATAATCGCCTTTGCAAGATTAAGCACAACATCGTTATATCCTACTTCGTGGTACTGATCAAGGAATACCCATGTGTTTTCGGGCAGGATTGCTGTGGAGGTATCCACCATATTGTCAGGTGAAACGTGGTTATGGTCGGGATTGCTGCAGTAAGTGTTCTTTTCATAATCAACATCATCAAGAGTCTGCTTGCCTGCGGCACCCGTTGCACCCAAAGTGGTTGAGCTGAGATTCACGATACCGTCGGAATTAACCTTCTCTGCAGAAGCAACGATATTGAAATATGTATACATTTCTTCGCCCAGATCAAGATTTGAGCCGGATATGGAGTTGACCCTCACGCCGTCGGCAACCGCTTTGAGGATGTTTTCTTTAAGGTTGAGCCTTGCGGTCTGGAAAGCATCCGTTCTTTTTCTGAGATTGGGTTTATCGCTGAGATATCTTTCCGCAAGAGCATCATATCTGTAAGACGGAAGCATTGCCCAGAACTGAGGGCAGTTAAGCATGAGCGTGTCCAGAATTGCACTTATCGCACCCGAAAGAAGAGCATCCACGCCCGAACGGGGTATGATGTGAAGAAGTGTATTGATAAGATAACCGAGAGTAGGCTTTCCCTCGGATTCGATGAAGATGTTTGTCATGAACTGATGATAAAGGTATTCATCGTCAAGACGCCATTCTCTTGCGAAGAAATCCGCAACGATATCCGTACCGTCAAGGCAGGCAACGGCATTGACTATCTGGTCAAGCTCTCCGTGGCCGTATTTCTCAAGATAAGCGGTGAGAATTGTTCCGCCCAGTGAAACGGGAAGAAGCGACACCTTGTCATGACCCGTCTGCTCTTTTACCATTTTGATGTATTCCGCAAGCTCGTCTGCCGAATCCATGGGGTCGCCCACAAGATTGAATGTGAAGAAATACACATGGTCTTCGCCGATTTCGTTGACAAGTGCCTGCATGGGAACCATTCTGTAGGTCCAGTCAAGGTCCTCGTCAGACATATGTTCAAGAGAATGATTCCATCTCTGAGTTTTCAGGTTTTCAATATGGTCGCCGTTTTCATCGCATTTCTGATATTTGAAAATCTCCGAAACAAAATCATATGCAACCTTATCCAGACACATATTGGTCTGGATAAGAATTGTGCCGAGTGCACTGCCGACAAGCTTGAGAATGTTGCCTGTTGAAAGTGCGGCTTCATTGAGAATAAGCAGAGTGCTTCCGATATGGCTGCCGTTATACATAACGGGTTCGTCATTTTCATCATAGAGATATGTAGGTGAATGATTTATGCCCGGAAGAACGATTACGGGCGAATGTTTACACTTTCCGCCGCAATCCGTTTCCGTTGCAGACGCACTTACCGCACCTGCGGAAACAAGCATTGATGCGCAAACCATAAAAGCTACCACTCTTTTCAAAAATTTTTTCATTTGCATTTTCTCCTTTTATCAGTTTTGTTCCGTCAGGGGGAGGGACTGCATTCCGTAGCAGTTTTCCGCAACAACCTCAAGGCGGTAATCACCTTCGGGAAGGTTTTCAAGCTCAACGGTAACCGTATCGGGTACATCATAGCGGTAATACTCCGGAACGGTTTTGCCGACGGGAATACGGCTGCCCAGGGCATCAACGGCATATGCTCTGTATATGAATATAGGCATACCGTCTGCCGATTCCGCCGCCTTGAATTTCACCTTACCGTTTGAAACCTTAAGCGTTGTTCCCTCATCAAAAACGGGTGGCTTTGAAGCCGCAAGCCGTTTTTCGGGAGTATAGCTTCTGTCAAGCGGACTTTCGATAATATATTCGCAAAGATATTCCTTTGCAAGAAGGTCAACCGCCCTGAGCCTTATGCGGTTATCCTTATCAACCTCAACAACCCAGAAGGTTGATGTGCTTCTGTAATTCTTGGGATGAACGGTTTTGACATCATCAACGGTGATTTCCGCGTAATAAAGACCGCCCGTTCCCAACGCGGTGTATTCACCCTGCCAGATTGACCTTGCATCGTTGATGGGATAATGGGAGTGACCCGAAAAATCAACAACCTGAGGATAATTACTGAGGATATCCGCAAAGTCGGGCATACCCCAGCCTTCGAAATCCGAGCTGCCGTAAACCGTATCCGAAATATGCTCATGCTGAATAACAAACACAGGCTTTGAAGGGTCATCGGCAACGGCAAGGTCAAGCTGTTCCTTCAGCCATTCTTTCTGATATTCGCCGTAATGCTCGCCCTCATTTTTTGAGGCGGACACTCCGATGAAATGAAATCCGTTTATGACACGGTGGAAATCCGTTTCCTGACCCATGATTGAGCTGTATAAAGCAAGGGATTCCTTGCCGAGGCTGCGGTCGTCATGAGAGGTTGACACGGTTGCAAGGAACTGCGTTCCTTCTTTTATAACGGGCTTTGTTGCCGCCTTGATGCTTCCGAATGCGATTTTTGTTCCCATATCGGTAATATCGCCTGCAACAAGCACCGCATCAAGCTTATTGTATTCTTCGTCTTTTTCGGCAATATCATAGCCGAGCTTAATCATACGCTGAAGTCTGAAGCTCTGGATATCGCCTATGGTAGTAATATGAGAATCGCTTGTGACGAGAAATCTCACAACGGGAGTGAAAGCCCCCGTATCCTCAGGTGCTTTGGGATTGGCAAAAAGAGAAACGAAGCTTCCGTATGCTATGAGCACCGCAAGAAAAAATCCGCTTATTCCGTTCATTGAATCCCTCCGTATTCTTTAATTATTCACCATATATGCACTGCGTTATAAAGCTTTTCCGTAAGCTCGTAAAACGCAACGGCGTAGGGATTGATTGAATCCCATATCGGTTCGTCATAAAGGGTAATCCATGTATATATTCTTCTTGTCAGGTGACGCAAATCGTTATCCGACAGCTCGTGGTTGGGTCTTTCCCCCATTCGTGTGATGCCGAATTTCACAAAATCGTTGTAGAGGTCTTTTCTTGCCTTCATCCAGAGATAAGGATGCTGAAGCAGTGAAAACTCGGAACACATATTGGAGCATTTCCAGTATCTCCAGCATATTTCGGAACGAAGGATGCGGTTCATCTGTTCTTCATTTTCCGCTTCGGCCTTTGCCTTTTCCCAGAGTTCATCGCATTTCTTCACTTCCCAAGGCATCATGCCCGGAAGGGAATATCTCGAATCCTCTTCAAGATAAAGATGATGAGTGTATTTTGTGACCGCATGATCTGTTACGATATCGATAAATTCCTTGAGGTATTTTCCGCCCTTGCCGTAAACCGCAGTCATGTAGCCAAGCATTTCCGCATCGAAATCAAGATAGGGATTCTGCATGAGCTTCGAGAGAAGATAGGTTTTCATCTCGCCGAATTCTCCGTCGCTTTCATCGATATAGTAAACACCCTGCTGATAAATTCCCTTGACGTTGTTTTCGCTGAAAATCTGAGTGTTTCTCTGCATTGTGCCGAAGTTGGCATAAATATTTATGCTTTCATCGCAGTTGAGATTATAGTTCCAGATATAAAGCCTGTTGCAGATTTTGCTCCACTCGGATAAATCCGCCATGAAATCCGCATTGGCCTCGCAGTCGGGGTCATCAAGAGTATGACCGAAGCAGCATTCTATGGAGCAAAGACGAACAATAACATCCTCACGGGGTTTCACCTGCGACGGTGCTTTCCTTGTATACTGATACGCAAAGGTATCGATTGCAATATTATCATAGGCACCTGCCGCTTTGATTCTTCCGGCAATTTCATTGACAAATGTAAGCATCGTGCCCGCCTGCGAACCGTTTGCATCATCAACCGCCTTGCAGTTTTCGCATTGGCAGTAATATCCGTTATCCGCCTGAGTGATTGACAAAATCTGAAGAGGTGCATCGGGATTATGCTGTTTTGAAATCAAGTCAAGAGCCTCTTTTGTTACGATATCTTTTACGTCTTCATTTGTCAGACAGAGCTGAGTGCCTGTTCTTTCGCCGTCAACGAGAGCAAAATATTCGGGATGCTCTTCAAAATAAACCGAAGGCTTGCAATACTGATTGACAAGGGTATGGCTCGAGCCGCCTATATAATCAACCGCACCGCCCTGCTCGGCGGAAAGATCTTTGTAAATGCCGCCCGTCAGACCGTTTGCAACGGAAAATTCGGGATCTCTCGAGCTTCTTGTGTCCGTTTCGGTATACTCAAAAAACGGAGTATATTCATCGTTTATTCCCGAAGGCACTGTAAGATTTTTGTTTTCGGGAACAACGATAACTTCTGATTCATACCAATGACAGCCGCAGTATTTTTCAAGGAAAGCATAAACGCCGTTTATCGTTCCCTTGTTGCCTGCACCTGCTATGACAACCTCTTTGCCTGTCGAGGTTATGATATAGCTTCCGTCGGCAGAGGATGAAAAATCCCTGTCTGACATACCGACGGATATTATGTAATCATAATTCTTTTTATCGGTAACAATTTCAATATCTCTGCCGGTAATTTCATCAAGATAATATTTAAGGCGGTCTGCGGCATAGCTGTCGGTTATGCCCGCCTTTTCGGATTTGACAATAACTGCTTCCGTAACATTAAAATCGTTTTCCGCCGCTGATGCGGAAACCGCAAACAGAGAAGCTGCAATAATCAGCATCAATGCAACGCTTGCTATCTTTTTAATCATTTTTATTCTCTCCTATACTGACCATAAGCTGTCAACAAAGCGTGTGGGTCTGTGAGGGAATGCTCTGAAGAAATCGGAGGCATCTCCCCTGATTTCAACGCCGCTGATGTATGCGGCAGTCCGTGCAGAGTGGCCCTCGCCCGAAAGCAGCAGCTTTGCGGCTGCCGCCGCTGTAAGCGAAATATCGTAATCGCCGTCTGCCCTGCGTGTGACGGTTGCTTTGCCGTTTTTATATTCAACCTCAAAAATACCGTTGTTCTGCTCAAATTCGTCAATGCTGAGAATGCTGAATTTTCCGTATTCTTCGGGATATTCATTGCTTTCAAGAAGCTTCCCGAGGTTATAAATCCTGCCTGCACTGCCGCCGTCATATTCATATACGACGTTGTCAAGTCTGTCCGCCATGCAGGCAAAATCCGAGCCCTGATACTGCTTTCTGACTCTGATACACCTGACTATTCCGTCATAATTACGCAGAAAGCCGACCAATCCCGTGAGTGCTTCGGGAGAAAGCACGAAAAGCTCCTCAACATTGAGCGCATCGGACCTTTGGACAGTAAACCTCACATAACCGTCGGCAATTCCGTTTGCATCGCGTCTGAAATATGTGTAGTCGGCACTTTCATAAGGAGTGTCGCAGAAATGCTTTTTTTCTTCACGCAGAGACATAAGATTTTCGTTAAGGCAGCATTTTGCGTGAAGCTCACTGAGTTCCTCAAACTGTTCGCCCGTATAAAGAATAACGTCGTTGTTGCGGGGAATGTTCTTCATGCTTTCAAACGGAACTTTTATCGCAAACATACGGTTAAGGTTTGCGTAACCGAATTTTTCATAATAGACAATCGAAAACGGCGACAAAAATCCGAATGTGATGTCATTTTCAACCGCAGTTTCACCGATTTTCTTCATGATTTCACGGATTCCGCCCATTCTGCGGTATTCCGGCTGACTGCATACACCGCTGACTACAACGGAATTGAGAAAATTTCCGCAGTAGTTTGTTCTGAAATCGAATGTCTCAACTCCCGCAATAAGCTTTCCGTCATTGAATGCCGCAAGAACGGGAGCTTCAACCTTGCTGTCTTCTTTGGCATTGAATTTCCAGATGAACGATGCGGCGGAAATCTTCTGATAATCGGCTGCTTCCTCGGGTTTTATATATCTTACTTCCATAACGTCTCCTGTTATTTGCCGATAATCTGCGTATCAACCGCAAGCTCAAGCATTTCCTTATCGCCGCTTTCAACGGCATCATTCATAAGCCTGCGTCTTTCAAGAAGTTCGGCATACATTTTTTCTTTCTTGTCATTATCAA
Organism: Acutalibacteraceae bacterium; assembly: GCA_045542715.1. Lineage (GTDB taxonomy): Bacteria > Bacillota > Clostridia > Oscillospirales > Acutalibacteraceae > CAG-177. The sequence goes on along the minus strand of JAZQLN010000059.1, from coordinate 132,127 downwards.
GGTCATAGAACAGCATGGGAATAATTCCGAGCGAACCCGTTACTGCAGGAATGATTGTGAACATGGCAAAAAGGAAGAATTTAACCTTATCCGTCTGCTCCGCACCCGTTCTGAATGCGTTTGCCTCATAGCCTATCATCTTCTTGATTGCCGTTGTGACAATCGTGCTTGTATTTGACGAAATCTTGGCGGCTATGCCCTTTGCAACAGAAGCCATTGCCTCCGTGCGGTAGCCGTTTTTCCATTCGCAGTAGTCCATTGCTTCATTATACATTTCCGTTCCGATAACGGACTTGAGTCCGAAGAAAAGAGTCCAGATAAGCTCCCAGAGAGCCATTGCAAATCCCATGGGAACAACTTTCTGATACATACCGCCCGAATAATCCTTCTTCATGCCGATACAGCCGAAGAGGAAAACGGGGATATAGAGAATATTTCCTATTTCTTTTGCGAGAATATAGAGCAGCCTGCTTGAGAATCTTCTTCTCATCCACGGTACCCATGCATAGCTGGCAGGGCTTATCGGAGCTGCGGGGATACCTGCAACGAGAGTCATCGATGAGAAATGAAGAACGTCGGTATAATAATCGTCCTCGCTTCCCTTGATAGCAAAGCCGCTGAGGAAATCGGAAAGAGTTATCAGAAGAAGAGGCTTGTTGCTGATAACGGATTTCACGGACATGAGAATACTCGGGGATTTTATGGACTGCATAACTCTTTCTTCCGTGTTATAGAAGAACCAGAATGACGATGCACTCGATGCAACGGTCGTGAAAATACCCATGCCCACAAAAAGATTTGTATAAGCCTGAGCAAGCTTGCCCGCATCATGGAGATACATGCTTCTGAGAACGTCAATCAGGATTGTTACCGCCTGCTCGGGGAGTTTTTCGCCGAAGAATCCCGAAGCAAAGTTGGCAAGAGTAATCAGCCTTGTTCTGTCGTTCGGATGGGGGGTTATGGTTGACATAAGACCCGTTCTTGAAATCGTCTGGAAGGTTGTTACGCCTTCACGGGCTATTGTCAGAATAAAATAAAACACAAGCTTCGAAAAATCTGTCTGGGTTGTGCCTTCAAAAAGATGGGGCATAAGCCAATAGAGAGATGTGAGTATGCATCCCGGAATTGCAAGAAACAGAAGATAGGGTCTGAACTTGCCCCAGCGGGTACGGGTCTTATCAACAACCGCGCCGAAAAAGATATCGTTGACGATATCCCATACACTGTTTACCGTGTTGACTATCGTCTGCAGACCGAGGTCGATGCCGACGATACTTGTCAGGAAACGGGTTGAAAAGATATTGATATTGAAGCTCTGTGCCGCATCCCAGATGATGAAGCCGACGGATTCCTTTGTGCCGACATATCTTCTGTCCTGCGTTTTACGGATTGCGGCATCATCTTCACGCTGCCGCTGCATCTGACGAAGCTGCTCAAATGCTTTCGCATTCGACTGAGACTCGGATTTATTTGCCATATTTTCTCCTCCGTTTCAATTCTTCAACTTCCTTTTTATATGTGATTCTGTCACAAAGACTTCTCAGGATATAATAAAGCTCATTGAAAGCGTATTTATTATAAAATTCTCCGACCTTTGCACCCACGGAAAACGTTCTGTCGATAAACTTATCAAGAAATTTTTCCGCACAGTTAGGAGCCATGCGTTTTTTGGCGTAATCGGAAAATTCATAGTCGAATTCCCTCTTCTCAAGCTCATCGTAATGGCTGCTGCCCTTCACGAACACGGTGCTGTTTTTGCTTGCCGCCGCGGAGAAAATAACAATATCCTCATCGTCGGGGAGAGCAATTTCCGTCTGACCGCAAAGAGGTATTTCCGCATGGAATATATAAAACTGCTTTGCGGTTATATTACCCTCTTTGCTGTGGGTATGGCTCAGGGTAAGTGCCTGATAATAAGGTTTTATGTAACCCGTTTCGCCGAGCATCATAAGATCCCAGCCTCCGAGATGTTCGAAGCAATCGGGCACGGTTATTTTTTCTTTTCCGAAACAAACCGTTTTGTCACCGCCGAGAGAAGTCAGCAGAAGATGAAGGGTTTTATATCCCTCACCGACGCTGATTTTTCCGCCCTTGCAGACGGTACAGTTCTTTTCGTCGGCTGAAAACTTATATTCAACTCCTGCATAGTTCAGTTTTTCGGGCATGATTTCACGGGGGATTGAAATACCGCCTCTGAGGGTTGATTTGCATCGTTCGGAATCCCTTGTTATACCTACGGCATTGCAGTCAAGAGAAACGGATTTACTGCATTTTTCCGTTTTTTCTTTCATGAACGAAACCGCAAAGCTCCGTAATCCGTTATGACCGATATCAAAGCAGAGGCTTCCGTCGGTATCATATTTTCCGATAACGGTTTCATCACCGCTGACCTCATAAATTTCCGAAACGGGCTTTGAGAATACGGCTTTGACATCTTTTTGCTCTTTACCCGAACATTCAGCAAAACGGATAATGATTTCATCGGACTCCTGAGCCTTTTTGACTGCCGTAACTCTGACGGAGCCGTTGTTCACTCTGACGAAGGAATATTCCCTGCCGAGTGTACCGCCGTGCTTTTCCGTTATAAACGTGTGCATCGGCTGGCAGAATTCATCCGCATAAGCCGTAACATCGGGATTTCCCTCATGACCCGTAACGGCAAAGGAAAAGCGGTTTATGCCCATATCCATAACGTGCTGTGAGCATTCCCAGCGGTAATTGGTCATGGGTGTGTGCACTGCCGTCAGGCGAAGGGTTGATGCATCGGGTTTATCCCATCCAGTTCTTGAATCGCTGAATACCGAAACACCGAAACTGCCGTTTTTATCGGTTATGTCTGCCCATTTCTGTGCAGGTACTTCGTAAAGACTTTTTGTATTCGTGCCCCTCTGTGTATATCCCATGCCGATATCGTAATTTGCATTTTCGTTTTCGGCACTGACACAGAATTCCGCTTTGAGAAGAGAAGCCTCTTCTCGCCAATCCGTCTCGTTATAAACCGATACAAATTCGCTTTCACATCCGAGGGAAACGGTTTGAGTGAATACGGATTTGCCTGCGGTCTGACGGATTTCGAGAGAGCAGAGTGCCTTACCGCTGTCTTTTATCTTTATTTCGGGATTGCCTGCATACATATAAGGCTTTTCGCACACATCCTCATACTTTATTTCCCATGCAGGCCAGTTAAAGCTGTGTGTATTGTTATAAATGCCGAGCCTTATCGGCGATTTCAGCAGCTCTCTGCCGAGCTTTTTGTCAAAAATACTGCATATATCTCCGTTTTCATTGATTTTCACGGAAAGATTTTTGTTTTCGATGGAGTCAGCGGTTATCCTGAGGTCGGTTAAAGCCGTGCACTCCCCTGCCGTTCCCCTCAGGTCATAAACCGAAATACCGCATGACGGCACATCTGCGATGAATATGATTTCTCTTTTGCCGTCGGGAAGAATTTTTGTCTGGGAAGGCATTTCCGAGCCGTTTTTATCAAAGACTCCGAAAAATTCCGCCTCACTCTCAACCGTGACGCTGACTGCATCCTTTCTTGAAGCCGACGACTGCACGGGATTGGATACCGCCACGGGTATGCCCTCAACAAACGAGGTGTCCATGTTTTCCGTTATCGCTCTGACGGCGGATGTATATTCTGCCGAGAAGGTTTTCATTGCAAGAACATAATCGTTATGGCTTCTCTTATAGCATTCCTCAAACGAAGTTCCCGTTATGTCATCGTGGAAATGATGGGCAATAACCTTTTTCCATGCATCGTCAAGACCGTACAGGGGATATTCCGAAAAACCGTTCACAAATGCGGCGGAAGAAAATCTTTCTGCGGCATCCGCAAGAAGCTCGCATCTCCTGTTCCATCTTTTTGTGACCGTTCTCGATGTATAGCTTCCTGCACCGTGTGCCGTCAGAAGAAATTCGCCGTCAAAAACGGGCATTGCCGCCTTTTTGTCTTCGGGCATGGCTTCAACCATATCAAAGAACTCCTTGGTTGTTGCCGAATAAAGCTCGGTTTCGGAATTCCCGTTGTTTCTCTGTGCATTCACAACATTCTTAACCGACTTCTTATGAGGTGCACCGCCTCTGTCACCGATTCCGTGATATGCAAAAGTGAATTCGGGAAGGCCCTTCTTCCTGCTGTTTTCAAGATTTTCAAGAACTCTGCGTGCCTTTTTCAGCTTCGGGAAAACGGTTGTATAAGAGTACGGTCTGAGAGCCGACCACACTCCGTTTCCGTCAATGCCTCTCCACTTTCCGATATCAAACGGAACGGGCACCGAGCTTCCCCAGAAAAGCTTTCCGGTTGAAAAGCCCTTCACTCCCGAATGTGCCGCAACGCTCGGCAATGCTCTGCCGAAGCCGAAGCAGTCGGGCAGGAAGATATCATTCGAATCCGCACCGAATTCATTTCTGAAAAAGCTTCTGCCGTAAAGGATATTCCTTATCAGAGCCTCGGGCGACGGAATATTGACATCACCGTTTTCATAGCAGGCTCCGCAGGGATTCCATCTTCCGTCTTTTATGTACCGACTGAGTTTTTCGTATTTCTCGGGATAATATTCCTTGATAAGCTCATATCTGCAGCTGCCCTCGAAATTGAATTTATATTCGGGATATTTTTCTATAAACTCAAAATTTCTTTTCAGCGTATCGGGAATGTAATCGTCAACCGATTTCTCGAATGTCCAGAGCCACGATGTATCAAGATGTGCCGTGGCTATTGTGTAAATTTTTGATTTTCTCTTTTCCATATAAAGCTTACCTTACACTGTTATTTTTTACCTGAATTCTGCTGTGAGTTTATATATTTATTCTATTTTAACACTATTTTCATAAATAGTAAACACTTTTTATGCAATTCCTATAAACAATGTGTTCCGCATAAAAAATGGCTTGCAAGGATATTTTTCCGTGCAAGCCACTCTTATTAAGTTTCTTTATTCGCCGAGGAAATATCTGCCGTAAGCATCTGCCGCCTTGAGCGCTGCACATACCTTTTCGGCTGTTACTTCAAAGGGCATATTGTGAAGAGTATCACCCTCTGCACAGGCTGCGGATGCAACTGCCATAAGCTTTTCTTCCGTAACCTCAGTGATGCCGAGTTCTCTGAATGTTACGGGGAGACCGAGTTCGATGCAGAAATTGATTATTCTTTCAAGCTCGTCACCGTCAACGTTTTCAAGAACAAGCTGTGTGAGTGTGCCGAAAGCAACCTTTTCGCCGTGATACATATGATGGCATTCGGGAAGCACGGTGAGACCGTTGTGGATAGCGTGTGCACCTGCAAGACCGCCGCTTTCAAAGCCGATACCGCTGAGAAGTGTGTTTGCTTCGATAACCTTTTCAACAGCCTGAGTGCAAGCACCTGCTTCGAGAGCAAGCTTTGCCTTTACGCCTTCATCCATTAGTGTGTCAAAGCAGAGCTTTGCGAGTGCCATTGCCGCACAGGTTACCTTGCCGCCTGCGCAGGTGCCTGCATCCTTTGCCATAACTGCTCTTGCTTCAAAATAGGTTGCAAGTGCATCGCCCATACCCGAAACCGTAAGTCTTGCGGGTGATGCTGCAATGATGTCTGTATCCATAAGAACCATGTTGGGGTTTGCGGGAAGGAAAAGATATTCCTCAAAAACGCCGTCATCGGTATAAATAACGGAAAGAGCGCTGCAGGGGGCATCGGTTGATGCAATTGTGGGGCAGATAAGAACGGGAGTTTTGCAATAATATGCAACCGCCTTTGAAGTATCAAGAATCTTGCCGCCGCCGATACCGATAACAAGGTCACAGCCTTTTTCTTCCATAATCTTGATAAGTCTGTTGATTTCGTTCTTTGAGCATTCGCCGTTGAAATAATCAAAAACAAGCTCAAAATCCTGACCTGCAAAGCTGCTTTCAACGGTTGCACCGATTCTCTTATAACCCGATGCGGTGATAAGAACAAGAGCCTTGCTGCCGTAGCCCTTTGCGTAGTCATAAAGCTTTTTCATTTCGCCTGCACCCTGGACATATTTGCCGGGGCTGATAAGAATTTTTGCCATCTTTTTTCTCCTTTTTATATGTATTTATATTTTGCCCTTATTTAAGAATAAATTCGGCATTGTTATCGGAATAAGGTTTATTGTTCCCTATGGTATTGAGAAGCATATCCGTAAGGTCAATCTTCACTCCGTTTTTGCTGAGCTTCGGCTCGATTTTTTTGATAACAAATGAAAATCTTTTCAGGAATCTGCTCATCAATTCATATGTAGGCGTACCCTCAACATGAGGCATATCACCAAGGAAAATACCCACACCGATTTCGCTGATGAATTCAGTAAGCTTCTTCTGACGGAGCTGTTTCGGAACTTTTATGCAAAGAATTCTGCCCAGCTTGCCTACTGTTCCCGTTGTCACAAGCTTTGTACCGAACTTTTTAAGATAACCGACTATGCCTTTACCGCCTCTGAGTGCGGACAAAACACGTTCCAGAATGGCACTTTTGAACTGATTGTGGAAATAATCCTGCACGGCAAGACCGTTCATATCCCAGCCGAAATCCTCAACATCCATTGACTCAATTTTCAGAACGGAGTTGCCGTCAACGGTGATTTTTCTGTATTTTGCGGGACTGCCGGGAAGGCATGAGGTGCAGACATCGATAAGCCTGTTACCCTTTTCGCTGTAAAATTCATTTATGCTCTGAATGTGCATATGACCTGTCAGAACAAGCTCAACCCCGTTATCCGCAAGGAAAGAGGCAACCTTTCTCCACTCCTTGATTTTAGCATCTCCCACAAGGTCAAAAACGGGAACGGAAGGAATAATCGGATAATGGCAGATTGCAAAAACCGAGCAGCCGTCTGCCTTGGCTTTATCAAGCTGTTCCTTTGCCCATGCCATGTGTCTTTCATCCATGGCACCCTTGGGCTGATTGAAGCTGTCGCAGCAGATGCCGAGCATTCTGACACCGTCGGTTATTTCAGCCATATAGGAATGGGTCGGTTCATCAAACGAAAGTGCACTGCCGCAGCCGAAATCTTTATACATTTCCGTAAGCACCTCAAAAGAAGCACCCTCAACTTCGATTCTTTCATCGTTTCTGAAAGCAAAGGAATTCCCGTAATCGTGGCCTGCGGTAATAACAAAAATCTTTTTCCCGCTTTCTCTGAGCTTATACAGCTCTTTGATAAAGCTCTTATGGCTTTCAAGCTCTCCGTTTTTGGTCAGGTCGCCGGGAATTATGACCGTATCCGTTTCTTTATCACGGGCAATCCTTTCAAACACGGATTCGGTTATCGCACTGCTTTCCCTGAGGAAATACTGCTCTTTCTTCATATACTGCGTATATGCCTTGCCTTCAACTCCCAATGAGTTTTCATAGTAATGGGTATCGGTTACGAGATAAAAGCTTACGGGTTTCATATTATTCATCTTCTTTCATTTTCTCTGCACACATTCCGATTATATCATCGGCTTGAAATTATTTCAACATAAATATATTGTAATTTCTGTACGGACTGTGCTATAATTGTCGGCAATGATTTTTATTTGATGTGGTGATATTATGAGCTATTATATAGCGCAGTTTCTGGGAATTCTTGTTACCGTCGGCGTAATTGCGACTTTGCAGATAAAAAACAAAGTACCGATGCAGATTGTTTCGATTGCCGTCAACGCTCTTTCAGCCGCAAACATTCTTCTGCTTGACGGCTTCAATTCGGGCGTTATCGTATGCTGTGTTGCCGTTTTTCAGCTTATTGTGTCAATATGGCACGAAACAAAAAACACAGAGGTCAGCCTTGCGGAAAAAATAATTTTTCTTATTCTCTACGTTGCAGGCGGACTGCTCGGAGTCAAGGCTCCGATAGATTTGCTTTCGGTTTTTGCGGCATTATTCTATATGCTTGCCGTTTTCCGAAAAAAAGAGCAGCACATCAGACTTATGCTCCTTGCAAATCTTTCCACATGGACAGTTTACTACGCCATAATCGGCTCAACTGCGATTTTTGCTCAGATTGCGGGAATCATTTCTTCTCTGATTGCACTTTACAGATACAGAAAAGACAACAAGTCATAAATAATCGGAGTCACCCATTGGTGACTCCGATTCAGCTTGTCGAAAAACTTGTTTTTCGGGACATCGGGTCGAAGTTCCCTGCAAATTAGTCGGCGGGATGCGGTCATCCCGCCCTGCTTTTTATTTTCGTTTATGTTTCAGCGACTTTATCGACAGTCAAAATCGGAGTCACCCATTGGTGACTCCGATTTATATTATTTGCGTTCTTTTATAAAGGCGTTCAGTTCGCCGATAACCGTTGAACCCGCCTCGCTTCCGAGCGAAAGCATTTCTTCATAGTGTCTCTGAGGTTTTCCGAAAAGCTTTTCGCCAAGGTCGGTATTCCAGAGTGAGTCTGCGATAAACGGAGCGTAATCGTTATCGGGCACGATATATCCGATTGCATCGTTGCAGATACCCATAACAAGAACCGTTTTATCTCTGCCGATAACATCGGCTGTGTATTCATACTCCCAATCGGTACCTGTGTAGGACTGAGTTTTGTCAACAATCTCGCCGTAAACAAGCTGAGGAACAAGTTCACCGGGAACGGAAAGAACAACTATATCCGTGCCGAATTCCATATATCCGACTTCGGTGATAACGGAAAATCCGCTTGGTGAGCTTTTATCGTATACGGTTGTGAGACCGAGAAGATCCGAAACAGCACCGAGATACATAAGACCGAGTTCAAGATGAACGGTGATTTCCTTCATTCTGACATTCATGACGGGAGCAACGGGTTTTGCGTTTTTCTGTGCTTCAATAATCAGCCTTGCAAATTCATAGCCGAGAACTTTGGCACTCTCGTAGTCTTCCGCTGTCGGGTCGGCGGCAATCTGAGCCTCGACTTCATCAAGGACTTCCTGAGTTTCAACTCCGCCCTTGTTAACGGAAATGGGAGCCTGTGCACCCTGAATGAACATAAAATTCATACCTGCCGCATTGAGCTTTTCTTCTATATAGTTGGGATAATCGGCTGAAAGAAGCTTTGTATCTCTGCTGATGGTTGTGGGATGTCCGCCGAGATTTGAGAAAACGGTAGGTGCGGAATCCTTGCTGTCGGGAACGAATTTAAAGCAGGCTATTGTATGCTGATAGCCTTCCATATCGTATCTCTTGTTGTAGAGATAACCGTATTCATCATCAAGATAGTTGTTATTTCTTTCACTGTAACCGATACCGGCGGTCTCAAAATATTCAAGCTTGCCGGGTTCCATATTCACATATGCCTCAACAATCGCATCGGATGCACCGCTGATAAGAAGCTCATAGAATTCGCTGTCCATGCTTCTTGTTTTGTCAACAAACGGAAGCCATGAGAACATATTCTGAAAAATTGATTTCAAAAGAGTTGCAAGACCGAAGCCCTGAGTATCGATAACCGTGTGGCAATGGGTGCTGTTGATGTTGATTGCCGCAATATCGCTCTTTATACCCTTATCTTTAAGCTTGCGTTCAACCTCTGCACGGATTGCACGTACGTCTTCGTTGCATACACCGATTCCGTCGATTGCCGCAAGAATAAGCGTGCCTCTGCCCGAATTATCGCTGATTGCAACCGCATTCGCACCCTGGTCATCATATACACCGTTGATTTTCTGGGTGAAATATCCGCCTGTATAGTATTCTTTCGAGCCGTCTCTGAGATTTTCGGGCACCATGCTTGCTTTACCGAAGCCGAGCTGCCACTGTGCATCCTCAGCAGGCTCATCAAGGAGTTTTTCGGTGCCGTCATAGAAATTTTGGCTGTCCTTGGCACAGTATTCCTCAACGGTATCAAAATCCTTCGGGAAAAGTGCTCCCACCACTGCAAAAAGACCGTTGAGAAGTCCGTTTATTGCGTTGGTGCAGAACATGATTCCGCTGTTGTCTGCCGCTTCCGCCGCACCTGCAAAGCCTGTGCCCGTAAGCATAATAACAACTGCCATAAATACGGAAATGAATTGCTTGAGCTTTCTTTTCATAAAATCCTCTCCCTTTTTTCGTATATAATAATTATAACACAATTTTCCGATTTTTCAACAACAGAAAATACTGTTGACTAAAGTGTTTTGCCATATTATAATGTAATGTGATATAATTTGTTTAAGGAGGTAAAAACGATGAAGAAAAATATTTATATGGCACAAATCAATTACCTCCACGGTAAATCCACTTTCCTGCCCTATGCCGCAGGTACATTAATCGCCAACGCAAAGGCTAACAAAGAAATTGATTCTTATTACGAATTCAGAGAGCCTCTTTTCATCAGAGAAGAACTCGAAAAATGTTTCTCAAAAATCGTTGACCCGTATATAGTCGGATTTTCAAATTACATATGGAATCATGAATATAACAGAGCACTCGCAAAAAAGGTCAAGGAGAGATATCCCGGCTGCATAATAATTTTCGGCGGCCACCATATTTCTCCGGATACTTCTCTTATGGAAAGCGATGAATACATCGATATCATGTGTTTCGGCGAGGGAGAAGAAACCTTTGCTTCGCTTCTGCTTGCACTGAAAAACGGCACTTCGCTTGACGATGTTGCAAACATAGCATACAGAAAAAACGGCAAACCCGTTTATACCTTCCATAAAAAAACAGAGGGAATCGATTATCCCTCACCTTATCTCACGGGCGTTTTTGACTCTGTTCTCGAGCACTACCCCGAAATCGATTTCCATGCCGTTATCGAAACAAACCGCGGCTGCCCTTATAACTGTGCATACTGCGACTGGGGAAGCCTTCACTGCGGAGTCAGATTCTTCCCCGAAGAAAAAATAATGAAAGAGCTTCAATGGCTCAGCGACCATAAAATCAGCGGTTTCGGCGGTGCGGATGCAAACTTCGGAATGTTTGAGCGTGACGAAAAATTCGTTGACGAAATGGTGCGTCTGCATAACGAAGAAGGCGTTTTCAAGGGATTTCAGGTATCGAGTGCAAAAAACAGCAACGACCGCGTTTTCAGCATCTCCAAAAAGCTCAACGACTGCGGAATGGACAAGGGTGCAACCCTTTCTTTCCAATCGCTCAGCCCCGTTGTGCTTGAAAACATTCACAGAAAAAACATTTCCGTTGACACATTCACCTCTCTTCTCAATAAATATAACGAAGCGGGAATCCCCACCTATTCGGAGCTGATTCTCGGTCTGCCGGGTGAAACCTACGAAAGCTTTGTTGAGGGAATCGATATTCTCCTCAATTCGGGTCAGCACAATTCAATCTATATCCACGATTGCGAATGGCTTCCCTGCTCGGCAATGGGCAATCCGGAATACGTTGAAAAACACGGAATCAAATATGTGCTTGTCCCCCTCAATCAATCGCACACGGTGCTGAATAACGATGAAGAAATCGGCGAATATTCCCGTCTTATCGTTGAAACAAACACCATGAGCCGTGAAGACTGGGTCAGAATGAATATCTATTCCGCAACCATTCAGGCATTCCATCACGAAGGTCTGCTGATGCTCTTTGCCCTTTATCTTCACAACGAAAAAAACATGGATTATTCGGAATTCTATAATAAATTCATTGATTATATGTTTGCAAATCCCGACACCGTGGGCGGTAAAATCTATGCAAAGCTCAAAGAAAGATTCGATGCCGTTGCAAGAGGTGAGGCGGGCATCGTCTGGGAGGACAGACGCTTCGGCGATGTCGGCTGGCCGTCAGAGGAATATGCTTTCCTCAATGCCGCCCTTGAATGTGATAAATTCTACGGCGAAATAAAAGATTTCATCAAATCATTTTTCGGCAACGATGAAGCTTTTGAAGACTTGTTCACCTATCAGACCAAAACCGTCAAGCTTCCTTTTATTGAAAGCATAGAGTTCGAATGCGGATATGACTTCAAGAGCTATTTTTCGGATTTGCTCTGCGGTCAGTCCGCAACCCTCAGAAAAACAAAAGTGCTGAACACGGTTGAAAAAACCGTAAAATGCAGCTCATGGCAGGATTATGCCAGATTTATCGTATGGTACGGCAGAAAAGACAGCCGCAACATCTATCTTGACGAGATAAATTCACAGGAGATATAACATGAAAGTTTTACTTATAAACCCCTCTCCCGAGCACTACACAAGAGCAAGATGTGCTCCCCTCGGTGTTTTGTCAATAGCAAGCTATCTTGAGGCAAACGGACACACCGTCAAGGTGCTCAACAGAGCAACAAAGTCAACGGATATCAACGCTGAGCTTGACGAGTTCAGACCCGATTTTCTCGGCTGTTCTCTTCTTGCGGTTATGTCCGTGAGAGACTGCATACTCTGCTCAAAAGCGGCTAAAAAAAGAGGAATAACCGTTGTATGGGGCGGTCCGTACGTTTCATGCTCGCCTGAGCTTACCCTTGAACTCGGATGCATGGATTTCATCTCCATGGGTGAAGGCGAAGAAACATGGCTTGAGCTTCTTGATACGGCTGAAAAAGGCGGTGACCTTCATTCAATCAAGGGTCTTGCATACATGAAAGACGGCAAGATGATCACCACCCCCGCAAGAGATTTCACCGACCTTTCAAAGCTTCCGCGAATCAACTATGACCTTATCAACGTAAGGGAAACTCTTTATAAAAACTACGATTACAACGGCATTATGGGAATGTATCTCTCAAAGGGATGTACGGGTCACTGCACATTCTGCTATAACACCGCATTCCATAAAAACTGCTACCGTTCCCGTGATATCGACCTTTTCATTGAAGAGGTAAGATATCTCAAAGAAAATCACGGACTCAAAGCCGTTGCATTTGCAGATGAGCTTTTCGGATACAACAAAGAAACTCTGCATGAAATCTGTCACAAGCTCATTGAGGCGGATCTCGGAATTCATTGGGGCGGTATGACCAAAATCGGACTTTTCGACAAAGAAGATTTTCAGCTCATGCACGATGCAGGCTGCCGCTGGCTTGAATTCGGTATCGAAAGCGGAGCAAAATCAACCCTTGCACGCATGAAAAAGGGTTACAAACCCGGCAGAGTTGAAGAGGATCTGCAGAATTGCCGTGACGTGGGCATTATTTCGCTTTGCTACTTCATTGTCGGTTTCCCCGACGAAACGGAAGAAGAACTCCGTGAAACCTGCGCCCTTGTCAACAGAATCAGCTATACAAAATTTGTTTGTTCATATTTCAGTCCCCTGCCCGGCTCGGAAGCCTACGATAAACTCGTTGCAGAGGGCAGACACACTCCCGCAAAATCCATGAAGGAGTGCATGAAAACAAAGATTTTCTATTCTCCCAAGCCGAATTTCTCAAAAGTAAAATCCCTTGACCTCAAGGTTGTTCGTTGCCATATTCTCTGGAGCAGTTTCACAAAGAAAAACTTCATCGAAAACGGCAAACTCAACTATTCCGTTGCAAAGAAGGATATCCTTGACGTGCTCCGAAGCCTCAAGGGTCACGGATTCAAAAACGGCGTTGAGCAGTTTTTCATCAGCGGTTACGAATTCCTTGATATCTTCTTCTACGGCAACTTCTTCCCCCGAATTATCAAGAAATACGGTCTTGATCTGAAAGAAAGGAAATAAGATGAGAATTCTTTTCGTTAACCCCGCAATGGAGCGATACACCCGTCAGGTCGGTTTTCCTCTGGGTCTTATGTCCATTGCAACTTATCTTCAGAAAAACGGTCATACGGTTAAAATCCTTGACCGCACAATAAAAACAACCAACATAAAAAAAGAGCTTGAGGAATTCAGACCCGATATAGTCGGCGTTTCCGTTTTCTCTCTCAAGGCATTCACCGATGCCGAAAAGGTTAGCAATGCGGCTAAGAATTTCGGTGCAAAGGTTGTGTGGGGCGGTATCTTTGTTTCGCTTGACACTGAATTCACTTTCGATAACATCGACATCGATTTCATTTCAATCAGTGAAGGCGAAGCAACATGGCTCGACCTTGTCACAACTCTCGAAAACGGCGGAGACCCGTATTCCGTTGCAGGTCTTGCATACAAGAAAGACGGCAGGGTTATCTACACTCCTCAGCGTGAATTCATGGATTTATCGCTTCTGCCGCCCATTGATTTCACCCTTATCGATGTTGACAAATATCTCGGCTCGATGTACGGCTGCAAGAAAACTGCTCTGCTTTATCTCTCAAAGGGCTGCTTCGGTCAGTGCACATTCTGTTTCAACAAAAGATTTCACCGTCAGTGCTACCGTGTGAGACCCGTTGAGGTTTTCCTTAAAGAGGTTGAATATCTTGTTAAAAACCACGGCGTTGACTGTATCTATGTTGCCGATGAGCTTTTCTGCAAAAATAGGCAGGAAATGCTCGATATCTGCAAAGCCTTCAAGGAATCGGGTCTTGACTTCAAATGGGGCGTTGAGACAAGAGTAGGCATTTTTGAAAAGGAAGATTTCAGAATAATGAAGGATGCGGGATGCATCTGGATTGCTTTCGGAATTGAAACAGGCTCGCCTGCGATGATGAAGAAAATCAAGAAGAATCTTCCCTTTGACAAAATTGAGCAGACCTTCATTGACTGCAAGGCGGTTGACCTTGTTTCTCTTGCAAACTTCATTATCGGTTTTCCCGATGAAACAGAGGAAGAATTCAGGGAAACAATCGATATGGCAATGAGGATTGCAACAACTCAGCGTACATTCTTCTTCTATATGCCCGGCCCCGGCTCGGAGCTTTATGATGAGCTTGTTGCAAGCGGACGCTACACTCCTCCAAAAACCTTCAGGGATTACACCAACATCCGCTTCTTCTATTCACCGAAGCCGAATTTCTCCAAAATCCCGTCAAAGGATTTAAAGGTTGTGCGTTCATATTTCCTCTGGAAAGGCTTTTCAAGGAAGTATTTCTCAGAAACGTCAAGAACATATGACATTGCAAAGAAAGATATCGCCGACGTGCTCAAACAGTTCAAGGGTCACAATCTGAGATTTGCTATCCAGCTTATTCTTATTTCAGCTTATGAATTTCTTGACATCTGGTTTTACGCACATTTCTTCCCCTCGATTATCAAAAAGTATAATATCAATCTTGATGATGAATAAAAATTGCCGCACCAACCAAGGTGCGGCATTATTTCTATTCAAATCTTTTACCCATTCCGTATTTCTTCATGATTTCCGGATATGCGTGGGCATACCAGATAACCGAGAAAAGCTCAAATGCCGAGCTTATCATGGACAAAGTGAAATCCTTGAGCTTACTGCGTTTAAGCTGTTTTATCGCATCGGTTGCAACCTTTTTCGCAAACGAGAAATTCCCGGTATTCTTTGAAATGCTTTTTGCAGAGAAGCTTCGCCACATATACCATGAACGGATAACGTTCAAATCCTTTTCGGGAACGGTTGTGAAGCTGTATTCGTTGCGTTCGATGGGTCTTATATCCGCAAGCTGACTCAAATCCGTTATCTTGGGATATCTGCCCTCTTCAAGCATTTTGTTATAGATATCCGAACCCGGAACAAGAGCAAAATAATTGAGATTTATCAGCGGAGTTTCAAGCTTTTCAATAAGTTCAACGGTTTTTGCAACATCCTCAACGGTTTCGTCGGGGAAACCGACAATAAACGATGCAATGGCGATAACTCCCGCTTTTCTGCAATTGCTGAAGGTTTCTTCAATACGGTCAAACGGAATTCTTTTATTCATCTTTTCAAGAATTCTTTCGCTTCCGCTTTCAACGCCGAAGAATACCCATCTGCAGCCCGAATCATACATATATCTAAAATCCTCTTCGGTGAAAACGCCGATTCTTGTCTGGCATCCCCAGACGAATTTCAGATTAAGGCTTCTCAAACTGTCGCAAATCTGCCTCATTTCCGTGCGGTTTCTGCCCCACATTTCGTCGGCAAAATAAACACCGTCCATGCCGTAGTTTTCAACAAGATATTTAATTTCGTCGAGCACCGCATCAAGCGGACGCTTACGGTAGGTGCAGCGGTGAAAATCCTTGTTATAGCAGAATGCACAGTTATGAGGGCAGCCCTTCGCACAGTAAAGATAAAGCATCTTCCTGCATTCATATGATGACTGGAAATATTTCGGCACATCAACCAAAGACCAGTCAATCGGAGGCAATTCAGCCAGATTGACAAAATCTCTCTGTGCGGTCAGAACGGTTTCTCCGTTTCCGTTTCGCAATGCAATACCTGCAACGGAAGAAAAATCGGTTTCTGCCTTTGAGTATTTATCCGCAAGCTCAACCCATGTTGCCTCGCCCTCGCCGATTGAAACAAGGTCAACACATTTATGCTTCAAAACGGTTTCGGGAATTTCCGAGGCAAGAGGTCCGCCCCACACAACGGGCAGACCGAATTTCTTGGCATACTCCGAAAGCTCGAGTGCATCATAAACGGATTTGAATGATACAAGCGAAATTCCGACCAATTCGGGTTTGAACTCTTCAAAAACCTTTTTGGTTTTACCCTTTTCAACCGTTCTGTCATAGAGCCTTACTCTGTGTCCCCTTGACTGCAGTGTGCTTGCAATCGAAAGCAATCCGAGAGGGGCGGTAACGGAACGGGAATAACCCACGGTTGCGGGATTTATAAGAAGTATGTTCATTACTTCAACTCACTTTATCAATATTTGGGTATATCTTTCTTATATTTCAGCCTGTAATTCTTGACATAATCCTTACCGTAACGGGTCAGATAGAACATAAGATAATCGCCCTCGGTGAAGGTATGAGGCCAGAGTCTGTCAGCGGTATCCTCAAGGAACTTTTTCTCAAAGCGGTTGCGTCTTGCCTTAACTTCTTCCATTGTGCTTGTCAGGGAGCTGTATTTATAGGAAATATGAAGGTCGCCGTTTTCGTGGAATTCGGTGATATCAACACTTTCCGCCTTGTTTTTCAGAATTGCATTTTTCTTCAATGCGAAATTGGAAGGCACACAGGTATCAACAATCTTATTGTCATAAATCACATCAATCGTTGACTGCAGCTCCTCTTCCGTTTCCGTAGGGAATCCGAGAAGGAAGGTTACAACATTCCATATGCCTGCTTTTGCAGAATCCGCAAGAATTCTTTTACGCTCCGAAAGGTCGATGCCCTTGTTCATAAGCTCCATGATACGGGGAGATTCGGATTCATAGCCCCACATCATATAGCGGGCACCCGAATTATACATATTCTCAAGAACATCGGCTGTGAAAGCTTTTTCAAGACGCACGAAAGAACTGTAATAAATTTTGAGATTTCTCTTTATAAGCTCCGTCGCAAAGGCATTGTAGAATGCGGGCGGAACAGCCTCATCCACGAAATTGAAGTGTCTGAAGCCGTATTTATTGACAAGGAATTCAACCTCATCAACGGCTCTTGAAACGCTTTTCATATCAAACTTCTGCTGACCTGTGTAGAAATCGCAGAAGGTACATTTTGACCAGTAGCAACCTTTGCCGAACTGAACGGGAATAACGGGTTCGGGTGCAAGGTATTTATCAAAATCATAGCAATCGTAATCGGGATAATAAATATTATCCATATCGAGAAGCGGTGCGGTTTCGTTTGTTATGACACTGCCGTTTTCATCGGCATAAACAAGGGAATGAACCTCGCCTATCGCTCTTTTTCCGCAGATATACTCCGCAAGCTCAACGGATGCAATTTCTCCGTCGCCGACAATGAAGAAATCACAGTATTCGCTGAAAATCGCAGGAATTTTCTTGAGGTCGGGAGCGATTTTATAGATATAGTTTCCGCCGAGGCAGATTTTTGCATCGGTCTTTTCTTTGAGAAGTCTTGCAAGTGTCAGACCGGGCACAATCTGGCTGAGATCTGTTATCGAAATATTTATGAGAGAGTAAGCGGAAAAATCCTTTTCGCTGAGCTTCTGCTCAAAATAAGGCAGAAACATATTCATATCGCTGTTTTTGCACTGATAATCAACATCGGCAAAATCATAGGTCATAACGGGGTTTGCAATGAAATTATCAATCATTATTCTTGAAGGCACATAGGGCAGAGATGCCATATCAAGGGCTGAATTTATGATATCCTTTGCTTCGTAAAGCTTTTCGGGGTCATAAAACAGCTCTTTTGTTTTGATTACGCTCATTGCCCAATCGATTTTATCAATTGTTCGCTGAGCTTTCTCGCCGTCATATTTTATGTAGTCGCCAACGATACGCTTACGGATTTCAAAGGTTTTCTTTCTTTTTTCGTTGATATCATCGGAAAGAGACGCATCTGCCTCAAATTCAGCCGACGAAAGGAATTCCTTTGCTTTTTCAAGGCTCTCTGAAGCATGGTCGCTTGTGAGAATATCATTGAAAAATTCAATATTGAAATCATAGCTTTCCGCATCGAATCCTCTGCCCCTGAGCTGGCCGACAAGCAATGCCGATGCAAGATAAGGGCTTGCGGGATACCATTGGGGAACGGCGGTAAAAAGAATTTTCATTGCGTTTACCTCTTGATTAGTTTTTTCTTTGAGGAAAATCTGACCCTCAAAGCGGTTTTAAGATAGAGTGCTGTCTGTTTGAATGAGTTTTTGGATTTACCCTCTGTCCGTGACATACACTCAACGGGAATTTCTCTGAACTTTGCACCGATGCGAAGCGGTGCAACAACAAGCTCAATAAGAAACGGGAAATTAAGTTCCTGAAAATCAATCGATTTATAAAGCTGAGTGGGCATCGTCTGAACGGGAAGAGTGAAATCCGTTATATCGGAAAGGAAAAGTATTTTCAGAAAAATCTGTGCAAGTCTGTTGAAAACTTTTCTTGCGGGGTCATATTCGTGAAAACTGTTTTTCTTTATCCAGCGTGAAGTTTTGATAATTGTTTCAGGCTCGGCTTTTGCGCCGTTTATCATTCGGGGAATGCAGTCGAGCGAAACACCCAAATCACCGGGAAGAAGCATTATGTGCGACGAGTCTGCGGAATCAAAGCCGTCACGGATTCCGCCGCCTATATAGGGTCTTGTCTGCATCATGCCGAAAACCTTGCCCGGATATTTTTTGCTGAGCATTTCTATTGCACCGATGCATTGCTCAGCCGCACGTTCGGGATAAACCATAACCACTCTGTCGATATCGTTTATATCGCAGGTTTCCATGATGTAGTCAACGGTTTTCTTGAGACCCTCATTTTCGTCGGTTGCACCTATATAGATTGAGACCTTTTCAAAATTCATAAACTCACCTGAATTCGGGGCAGATACGCTCATCCGACCTGTAGTTACGCACATAATCGCAACCGTATTCCGAAAGATAAAGAAGAAGGTGGTCGAAATCGGAGAAAACAACCGACCACAAAGAATTTTTGTTTTCTTCCGTAAATTCAAACTGGAATTTTCTGCGGAGTTCACGTCTGTCTGACTGGGAAACGCCGTCCATAACATCTATATATGATGTGAAGAATTCGCCGTTTTCCGTGTAGCTTATAATTCCGTTTGAGCCGACGGATTCCTTGAGAAGCGAATGCTTTTTAAGCGAAAAATTCGAAAGAGTGCAGGAATTGATGATATCTCTGTTGTTGCGGATAATATTCATCGTCTGCTCAATTTCTTCGGGAGTTTCGGTAGGATAGCCGAAAATAAAAAGTCCGTTATTCCAGATTCCAGCCTTATGTGAATCAAGGAGAATATCAAGGCGTCTTTCGGCATCTATGCCCTTATTCATAAGCTCCATAACTCGCAGGGATTCGCATTCATAACCCCACATGAATATCCTCGCACCCGAATCGTAAAGATTTTTCAGAACTTCGGCTGTGTAGCCGTTTTCGAGGCGCGCAAAGGAATAATAGGTTATATCAAGACCCGCTTCGATAATCGCAAGAGCAAGCTTATTATAGAACACGGGCGGAATTGCCTCATCGATAAACATAAACCTTTTTGCACAGCAGTTTTCAACATAATATCTGATTTCGTCGATTATGCGGTCAATACGTTTTGGGCAGTAGCCCAGCTGACCGTAGGCATAATCGCAGAAACTGCATTTACCCCAGTAGCATCCCTTCGAAAGCTGAACGGGAAATACAGGCTCGGGAGTAAAATATTCCGAAAAATCATAGTCACCGAAATCGGGATATGCAACGGTATTCAGGTCAATGTGTTCGCAGGTGAAATGAGTTGAAACAGTCTTTTCTCCGTTATGGTAACAGAGATTTGCAACATCTTCTATCCTGCCCTTGCCGTCAAGGCAGTTGCACAAATCAACGATTGCCGTTTCCGCATCGCCTATAACGAGATAATCGACATAATCGGTGAAAATATCATCGTGCTTCAGCATATCCTCATAAATCTGAGTTGCGTAGTTTCCGCCGAGGATGATTTTTGCATCGGTTTTCTCTCTGAGCATTTTTGCAAGGGTGAATACGGGGATAAGCTGGCTCAGATCCGTCATTGAAAGACCGATTATATCATTCCCCTGCCCTGCAATTTCATCTGCCTTTCCGCAGAGAAAATCATAGAACATATTGAGGCTTTTATCCTCGCACTGAAGCTTTATGCTTGACCAGTCGAGGCGTAAAAGCGGATTTGCGAAATAGTTATCCAAATCAATCTCATTCGGTGCAAAGGGCATTGACGCTGTTCTCAAAGCAAGCTGTACGGTTCGTTTTGCCTCAGCAAGCTTTTCGGGCACAAAGAAATCGGGAGCATTCTTAAGAGTGAAAACAGCTTTGTCGGTTTCGTTTATGACACGCTTTATTTCCTCTGCATTTTCCGAATAAAACTTTTTGATTGTGAGATATTTCAGACCGAGATTCTTTTCTTCAAAACTGCCGTTTTTTCTGATTTCGTCAAAATCCGCATCTCTGGATTTTTCTTCAAGCTCAGAAAGAATCATTCTTGCCTTTTCATCGGCAGATGCGAGATGGGAATTCGACAAAATACTATTGAAGAATTTAACATTAAGGTCAAGGGCTTTTGCATCAAAGCCTGCTCTTTTTAGCTGTGCCGTCAGCAGAGGCACGGCAAGATGCGGAGAAACAGGATACCACTGCGGAGGCTGAATGAGTAAAATCTTTTTCATGCTTTCTCCTCCGTGTAGTCAATACGGTCTCTGGGGTTGACAAGAAGCGTTGCGCTGTACCGTTTGCCGAACCAGATAACCTCTCTTGCATAGTCCGCCCAGTTATCAAAAAGCTTGTCCGATTTGATATGCAGGGTGCTGTTCTTCTTTTCAAGCTTTTCGTTTTTCTCAAAATATGCGTAAAAATTCCAATCGGAACTTATTTTAACCTCATCCTTGTTGAGAAGTCTGATAAGCGAATACTGATAGTCCAGCAGACCCTCAAGCAAATCCCCGTCAACTCCGAAGCTCTTCACAAACGGCTCCATATCATTCCTGAACTCCTCAAAATGATACGCCATTTCAAGGAACGCGCCCTCCTCAAAATACCATCCCGTTGAGCCGAAAACATCACGCTGATAAGTCCAGTCTGCAGTTTCGGTGTCATACTTCCTGTTTGCAAGGCTGACGAAGAAATTATGCACAAAGCCGTTGCTTTCTTTATAAATATAGTCAAACAGCCTGTTATAGAATTCGTGGTAGGATATCCCCTTCTCGTTGTGGAGATATATCGCAAAATAACGGAGCAGACCGAGATGGTGGAAGGTCTGAAGCACAACCGCAAACATACAAGCTTTGACCCAGTCTTTCTTGGGCATTGCTGCGGTTTCGGTTATTATTTCGATATATTCCTGCACACCGTTAAGCTCGGGAGTAAAATGAATACCGAGCTGGGGAATAACAGATGTTTTGATTCCGAATTTCTGCTGATATTCTTTGTTTCCCACAGCGGTATTGGGATAAACCTGACAGTCATAAACCGTCATCGAGTTATTCTGACCCTTTTCAAGCAGAGTGCAGATACCGCTGCAGAAGGTTTCAAAAGTTTCACCGGGCAAGCCGAGAATAAGCTCCGTATAAGTAGGCACACCCGCAGCAGTGAATTTTGCATCAATCTCGGCAAAGCTTTCAAGGGTAAGATTCTTTCTGCCGATATTTTCAAGAGCCGTCTTATCAAGAGTCTGATAAGCAAGTGTCACGCTCTTATCAATCTGATTTTTGTTGAGAATATAGCCTGCTTTGAATGCGTTTTCGTTGCTTTCCTTTGCGTAACAAGGCTTGAAAACTCCCGGATAGCCGTACTTTTTCTTCATCTCAACAACAAATTCCGCAATTTCAACGTCACGGTCAAACATACCGAAGTTTGCATCGGCACAGTAGCTGTAGCTGATTTTATGCTGAGCCGCCCATTCTATTTCACTCTTCACCTTTTCTATGGGGAAAAGACGGACTTTCTTTGTGCAGCTCCATTCGCAGTATGCACACGAATAGGGACATCCTCGGTTGGTTTCAATTGTCACATGATATTCGATATGAGGAAATTCAGCCATGATTCCGTCAAAAATGCCTTCAAGATAAGGCGACGGATAAGCCGAAATATCCTCGGGAATATATGTTTCGGTTGTTATTTTTTCAGCGCCGTTTCTGAAGCAGAGATTCGGCACATCGGTTAAATCCGTTTTGTTTTCAAGAGCCTTCAGGAGCATCGCCATGCTCTCCTCACCCTCGTTATACATAAGGAAATCTACATAGGGGCATCCGTCAAGCAGACTGCCGTCTTTCTCGACATTGGGTCCGCCGAAAACAATTATAATTTCGGGATAAATTTCCTTAAGTTTCTTTGCAAGAACTTTGTTGTATTCAAAATTCCATACGCTGCACGAAAATGCCGCCATAAACGGATTTTCAAATCGGTCAAGAATCTTTTCAATCGGCTCTCTTGCGGTGAGGATATCGGGAATTTCATAGCATTCCGTAACCTCTTTGTCGTTTTTGAGGTATGCGGCAATACACCCTGCCGAATACGGTAAAAACCAGGGTGTTGAGTAAGATGAGCCTATCTGAATTAAAAAGACCTTTTTCTTCATCGGATTATCCTTCCGTCACATCGTCCTTATAAGACGCCCAACCCATTCTACCGTACCACACAACGAATTTGCCGTAATTGAACCAATCGGGTGCGGTATTGCTGTCTTTCATGACAAGGGTATGGGGTTTCTTTTCAAGGGGTTTATAGTTATCAACATAAATGCCCGTGAGGTAGCTGTGGATATCATAGTTAAGCTCTGCTTTTGTTTCGGTTTCCGCAGGCTTACGGAGAATTGCTTTCTGATATGCGAGCAAATCATTGAAGATATCTTCGTCGATATCAAAGCTCCTGAGATACGGAATCATGTTATCATAGAATTCGTCAAGCTTTGAAATCATGTGAAGCACAAGATATTCGTTATCGTCCCATACCATATCGCCGCAAGGCTCAAAGAAGAGCTTCTTGTTGACTATGCCGAGGGATTGCTCCGTTGCGTGCTCCTTGATTTCAAAATAGAGCTTCGATACAAACAAATCGGGGTTTGCCTCAAAATAATCGAGCATTCCGTCATAGAATTTTTCATAGGGAATGTCTTTTTCATTGCGGAGATAAATATCAAACGCACGGAGCAGACCGTTGCCGTGGAGAGCCTTTGCAACATAATAGAATACGGTTGACCTTATCCACATTTCACGGCTCATTGTGTCCGTTTCAACGATAATCGTGTTGTATTCGGGAATTTCAAAAGCCTGATTTGCAAAATGGCTTCTGATGATTTCAAGGTCAACTGTTTTTATTCCGTGCTTCTTGACAAATTCTTTCTGACCGATTCTTGCATTGGGAAGAAGAATACAGCTGTAAACCTCAAAAACAAAGTGCTGACCAAGCTCAAACAGCTTGCCTATACCCTGAGTGAAGCTTTCGTATGTTTCGCCGGGCAGACCGAGGATAAGCTCGGAATATGCCTTCATGTTTTCTTTGTTATAAGCAGAAAGCAGATTGCGGTAAAAATCGAAATCCATGTTTTTGCGTTCGATGTTTTCGAGCACCGTGGGAGAAAGGCTCTGGAATGAAAGAGTTGCACCTACTCTGTCAAAATCAACCTCTTTGAAAATCTTTATGATTTCAAAAACAACCTTGAAGTTGGTTTTGGAATAGTTCATACGCATTCTTTCGGGATATCCCGTTTTTCTTTTTGCGTCGGCAAGAGCCTTTGCAATCTCGATATCACGGTCAAACATACCGAAGTTGCCGTCTGCACCCCAGATGAATGCGATTTTATTATCGCTCATCCATTGGATTTCTTTCTGAATTCTGTCAAAGGGGAAAAGACGGGGTTTAACGCTCTGGAGACCCCAGTCGCAGTATGCACACTTATGGGGACAGCCTCGGCTTGTTTCGAGAATGGCGTTGAACGATATTTCGGGATACTGCTCAATCAGACCGTCAAACCAGCCCTCAAGATAGGGTGAGGGATAATCGAGAGTGGTCTGGAGTTTGGTTTCCGTTCTTTTATATCCGTTTTCGCTTCTGAACGAAATGTTATAAACATCATCAAGCGGTGAATCCGTTGCAAGAGCTTCCATGAGAGTTCTGACGGTGTCTTCACCCTCGCCGTGGCAGAGAATATCGATATAATCGCATTCTTCGAGGAACGAAAAATCATCAGGCACATTGTGTCCGCCGAAAACGATTTTGCATTCGGGATATTTTTCTTTGATTGCCTTTGCAAGGAGCTTGTTATATTCGGTGCTCCAGCTATAGGTGCTGAACGCCGCAATATAAGGATTATCCATTCTTGCAACAACACCGTCAACGCTTTCTCTTAAGAAAATGAATTCCTTGAAGCAATAATTCTGTTTTACGATTTCGCTCTGCCATGCAGACGCAACGAGAATACCCGCCGTATAGGGCAGATAGGCATTCTGTGCTCCCATGCAGGCTGAAACGTCAACCTGAACAAAATAAACATTCTTCATTTTCCATCCTCCGTTGCACCGAAAATGCTTTTATAATTAATTTAGATACATTAATAGCAGTTTATCAGTTTATTATATCATTATGGGATAACAGTGTCAAGTAAAAAGGGATGTCCCATCCGTGAGACACCCCTTGAAAAATCAATTTATCGAAACCGAAACAGATGCCTGAGCAGCCATAACGCAGTCTATGGTCAGCACCACCGCAAGGGCAACAATTTCGTCACGGGAATCGGCTATATCAAGCTCATAGCTGTCACCCCATGTCATCCACTCTTTACGAATGGAAACTATGGGACAGCCGTTTCCCGATATCATGTAGTTATGCGACCAGAAATCGCCGTTTATATCCCAGCCGAGACCTTCGATTTTATATTTAGGACGGAAAAACGAGAATTCCTTGACGATTTCCGCAATTTCTTCGCCGTTGACATAAACAAAATATCTGGGAAGAAAGCTGAAAACCTTCTGCTGAATAAAAGCAACCTCTTTGCCGCTCGAATCGGTTACATGAAGCTTTCTGCCCCATGAAAAAACTTCACCCTGAACAAAATATTTATCATTTCCCGCTTCATCTTTAACGCTGAATTTTGCACCCCATGAAAAAACTTTTTGTTTGATATAAAGCTTCATATAATCTCCCCTTTCATATTCTGATTATACCATATCCCTGCGAATATATCAACTGCCGACAGCAAAAGGGTGCACCGAATCGGTACACCCTTTAAAATTTAACCGTTAAGTTCTTTTTCAAGCATAGCCCTGATAACATCGGGTGAACCCGTGCCTCTGAGCTCCTTCATAACGCTGCCGAAAAGTGCCTGCAGTGCCTTGGTCTTACCGCCCTTATAGTCGGCAACAACCTTTTCGTTTTCTGCAATAACCTTGCGTACGGTTTCAAGAATAAATCCTTCGTCAACCTTTGCATTGAGCTTGTTTTCTTCGCAGTATTTATCAACATCAACATCGTTTTCAAACACAGCCGAGAGAACCTTTTTACCTGCCGCACGGGTGATTTCACCGCTTTCAACAAGTTCAATGATTCTGCTGAGTTTTGATGCATCAATATCAAGTGATTCAAGCTCAAGTCTCTTCATCTGACCCATGCATTCGGTAAGAATCCAGCTTGCAACAACCTTGGGACTTCTGCCCATTGCAACAACCGCATCAAACATATCCGAAAGCTTTCTGTCTGACGAAAGAACGGATGCTTCCTTGGCTGCGATACCCATTTCTTCATAGTGAGAAGTCTTTTCCTCTGCGGTTGCAGGCATACTTGCTCTGATTTCGGCAAGCCATGCATCGTCAATTACGATAGGCATGAGGTTGGGGTCGGGGAAATAACGGTAATCAGCCGCAGTTTCCTTGTTACGCATGGGGAATGTGCGTCTCTTGACATCATCCCAGCGGCGTGTTTCCTGAACGAGCATTTCTGTGTGACGCTCGATTGCATCGATATGACGAACCTTTTCAAATTCGATTGCATCCTTGATTTCGGAAAGTGAGCTCATGTTCTTGATTTCTGAACGTACGCCAAGCTCATTTGAGCCTTCGGGACGAACGGAAATATTAACGTCGCATCTCATTGCACCTTCTTCACACTCTGAAATGCCTGCAAACTGAAGGCTTGACTTAAGCTTCTTGAGGTATGCAATAACTTCGTCGGATGAACGGAAATCGGGTCTGCTTACGATTTCGATAAGGGGCACGCTTGTGCGGTTATAGTCCACAAATGAGGTGTTTGTTGCATCATCGTGAACGAGCTTGCCTGCGTCTTCCTCAACGTGAATCTGCTTGATTCCGATTGTTCTTTCGCCGATCTGAACACTGCCGTTTACGCAGATGGGATGAAACCACTGTGTAATCTGATATGCGCAGGGAAGGTCGGGATAGTAATAGCTCTTTTTATCGAATGTTGTGTACTGATTGATATGGCAGTTGAGCATGAAGCCTGCTTTGACTGCAAGCTCAATTGCGTGCTTGTTGGTTACGGGAAGCATACCGGGCATACCGCTGCAGGCAGGGCATACGCAGTCATTGGGTTCCTTGGGACTTGAATGTCCGCCGCAGGAACAGAAAAGCTTTGAATCGGTGGAAAGTTCAACGTGAGTTTCCAAACCTATAACAAGTTCGTATTTCATTATTTACACCTCCACACTTTTTGCAATGCTTAAGAGCACGCTCTCTTTGTATGAATCAGCCATAAGCTGAACGCCCTTTGTTACCATTGCGGGCATACCCGTAATTGAGGGGATTGCAGTGAAAAGGCTTTCTGCGTAAACCTTTTCAAAGCTTTCGAGAACGTCATAGGGTTTGTAGCTTGTCTTTGAGCAGGCAGGAGCAAGAATTGCATCATATTTTGCAAGAATCTCTCTTACCTTGTCGCAAACAATACGGCGGATACGGAGTGACTTATCGTAGCACTTTTCGTATTTTGCCTTTGCGAGAACATCGGAGCCGTAGATAATCGTTGCCTTTGCAAGGAATCCCATTGCCTCGGAACGGCTCTTCACATAAAGCTCATCGATGTTTTTATATTCGGGTGTTCTGTAGCCATACTTAACACCGTCAAACCTTGAAAGATTGTTGGTTGTTTCAGCAGCCATAAGAATCTGCCATGCGGTCTGTGCCTGTGAAACGATATCAAGAGAGATTGTTTCAACCGTTGCGCCGATTTTCTTAAGGCTTTCTGCGTATGCATCGATGTTTGCCTTAACATCTGCATCTGCGGCATCATAAAGCTCCTTAACGATGCAGATTTTCATAGCTGAAACATCTTCGCTTGTTGAATATTCGTATTTTTCGGCAGGAAGGCTTGTGCCGTCCTTGCTGTCATGACCTGCGATAACGGAAAGAATCTCCTTTGCATCATCTGCGTTTGCAGCAGTTACGCCAATCTGCTCACCCGAGCAAGCACAAGCGATAATGCCGTAGCGGGATACTGTGCCGTAGGTAGGTTTGATGAAATCAACACCTGAAACGGCTGCCGCACGTCTGGGAGCACCGTTAAGGTCAACATTGAGAGCTGCCTTAACCTTGCCCGATGCAACAAGAGCTGCTGCTGCGCCGACAAGATTTCCGTTTTCGGTTTCGGGAGCAAAATACGATGTTTCGCCGAGAAGGTCAAGACCGAATTCGCCGACATTTGTTTTGCCTGCGATGTCATAGCCTGCCTTTTCAAGTCTTTCAACAGCTTCCGCACTGAAAAGAGGCCTCCAATTTTCAAGCATTTTTGAGCCTGCGGTTGCAGGAATGTTTTTAACAAGAATTGTATCGTCTACGGCGATTTTACCTGCCGCATTTATTTCGTTAATATAAATCACTTATCTGCACCTCACTTTACGAGTCTGGGAACCTGCCAGCTGTCATCGGTGCTCTGAGGAGCTCCTTCAAGCAGGTCTTTGCGTGCGAACGGCTGACTTCTTTCGTCGCTTCTGAGAACGTTTGTCATGGGCATAACGTAAATCATTGCCTCAACGTCATCCGTTGCGGTTTTCTCAAGCTCCGCCTCGTTCTTGCCCATATTGTCAAGAATCTTCTGCATTGCCTTCTTTTCGTTTTCGGCAAATGAAAGCTCGTTTACGCTTTCAAGCTCCTTAAACCACTTCTCTTTGGTCATAACGCCGCCCTTTGCGGAGTTAACGGTAGCTGTGAATGCGGAATCGTCGCCGTCTGTGCCCGAAACTTCAACTGCGCCACCCTTGCCTCTGATTGCAACATTAGCCTCAAAGAGCTGAAGCTCCGTAACAACGCCGGGTGCGCCGAGCATCTGATCCTGAGCCGAGCCGTCAAGCGGGAATGCAATAACGTCTCTGATGGTTTCGGTGTCTGCAAGAAGCATGATAATTCTGTCAACACCGGGTGCCATACCTGCATGGGGAGGTGCGCCGAACTGGAATGCATTGTAAAGTGCGCTGAATCTCTTTTCAACCTCTTCCTCGCTGTAGCCTGCGATTTCAAAGGCTTTTCTCATGATTTCGGGGCTGTGGTTTCTTACCGCACCCGATGCAAGCTCAATACCATTACAAACAAGGTCATACTGATAAGCAAGAATCTCGCAGGGGTCCATTGTTTCAAGTGCTTCAAGACCGCCCTGAGGCATTGAAAACGGATTGTGAGTGAAAATAATCTTATCTGTTGTTTCGTCTCTTTCGTACATGGGAAAATCAACAACAAAGCAGAATTCGAATGAATCCTTATTGATGAGTTCAAGCTCTTCGCCGAGCCATGTGCGGATTACGCCCGCATTCTTATCTGCAACATCCGAAACGGTATCACAGATGAAGAAGATTGTTTCGCCTTCCTTAACGCCTGTAAGCTCAACGATTTCTCTCTTTTCTTCCTCTGTCATAACCTTGCTGATGGGGTCATCCTTGAAGCCGTAGTTTGCGGCATCAAGAAGAGTGATATGAGCAAGACCTGCCATCTTTGCCTGCTTTGTGGCAAATGCAAGTGACTTATCGAAGAACCATCTTTCGTTCTTACAGGGAGCAACGATTGCTCTTACGAATTTGTTCATGAAGGGTTTGAACTGAACTCTCTTGAACATATCGGTAACATCGCAGATGATAAGGGGGTTGCGAAGGTCGGGTTTATCCGAGCCGTATTTTGCCATTGATTCGGCATAGGGAATGCGTCTGAAGGGTGACTCCGTAACCTTTTTATCCGAGAATGTTCTGAAAATATCGCTTACAACGCTTTCACACACTTCAAGAACTTCATCCTGAGTTGAGAAAGCCATTTCAAAGTCGAGCTGATAGAATTCGCCGGGTGAACGGTCTGCACGGGCATCCTCATCTCTGAAGCAGGGAGCAATCTGATAATATTTATCAAATCCCGACACCATGAGAAGCTGCTTGAACTGCTGAGGTGCCTGAGGAAGAGCGTAGAATTTGCCGGGATGCTTACGGCTGGGAACAAGGAAGTCTCTTGCACCCTCGGGCGATGAGGCTGTGAGGATGGGAGTCTGGATATCAAGGAATCCTCTCTCCTCCATAAGCTTTCTCATATGACCGATAACCTTTGAACGGAGAAGAATATTATTATGGAGCGCAGGATTTCTCAAATCAAGGAATCTGTGCTTGAGACGGAGATTTTCATTGGTATCGTTTGAGCCGATTTCAAAGGGAAGCTCTCTTGTGCATGTGCCGAGAACCTTGAGAGTATCCGCAACAAGCTCAACAAGACCCGTATCGATTTTGGGGTTAACCGTGTTTTCGTCACGCTTTGTAACGGTTCCGTGAACGGAAATAACGGTTTCCTTGCTTACTCCTTTGAGAAGTGTTTCATCGTGAACAACAACCTGAGTTACGCCTGTTTCGTCACGAAGGTCAACAAAGAGAACGCCGCCGTGGTCACGGACAACGTCAACCCAGCCTGCAAGCTCAACAGTCTGACCGATGTGAGCTTCTCTTATTTCATTGCAACGGTGAGTTCTGTACATAATATTATTCCTCCATTACATGGTTTGTGTATATAATATGACTGATAAAAACAAAAAATCCCGAGAATTACATAACATAATTCTCGGGACGAGTAATTTAAACCCGCGGTGCCACCCGTTATTGATACTGAAAGCGTATCCTCTCTTTTTATTCAGATGTGGGTATACCGGGCAAAGTGTTGCCGAGCTTACTACTCATCCGAAGTGCACTTTCAGCCCATGATGCACTATCTCTTGCGGACTTTCCGGGAAAGCCGGGTCTTCGCTTAAGGGAAATTATATCAAATAATTTTTTTATTGTCAACAAAATATTCAATAAATATATTGTTTTATAACAGCGATATTTTGTGATTATGCCTTGTTTTTCCTGAAATAACGCATGGCAATCAGAACAACTGCCGTTCCGAGAATCGGGAACACCGAAACCGTGAGCATACCTGCCTTAAGACCGACCTGCTCAGCCGCAAGGTTGAGAGTTGCTCCGATTTCCGAAGCAAAGCTGCTTGCCGCAACGTTATCAACAACTATTCCGAGAAGCTGAGGCGCAACGGATGCTCCGAGGTCTCCGCTTGCCGCCATAAGGGCATAAGCCGCAACACCGAGCCCGGGCATATTCTCCTCCATCATGATAAGCGTACCCGGCCAGAGCATGGAGGTGAAAAGACCGGTCAGAATGCAGGCGGCAAACGCAAGAATAACATTTGACGAAAGCCCGATGGTGATATAGCATACCGATGCACCGACCATGCCGACAAGGAGCACTCTCATAATATTCTTGCCGAATTTTGCATAAGAAATCCTTGCAAAGCCGAGAAGAATTGCAAACATCGCCATGCCGAGGATATCGCCGAGAGTTTTATCGATGCCGAGAGCATTTTCCATATATGTTGAAACCCAGTTTGACATCGTGTTTTCCGCACAGCTTCCGAAGAAAATCGAGCCGACGCAGATTGCAAGTCCGATTGCTCTGCGTTTCGTGCCCTTTGTGCCCTCGGTATTCTCCTGAGAAGACATATCGGGCATGGGAGATATCATAAACAAAACTGCGGAAGCAACGGGAAGAACCGCCCAGAAAACGGTAAGATACATCCAGTTTTCAGTGCCGAAAATTCTGATAGTCAGCGTACTGATTACAACAACAAAAAGAACACCGAAAGCATAGAGTGAATGAAGAAGGCTCATGTCCTTCTGCGGATTATCGGAAGGCATTGCCGCAATAACGGGGCTTAAAAGCACCTCCGAGAGACCTGCCGAAACCGAGAAAATCACCGTACCGATAAAGAGTCCGATATAAACATTCTGCGGAAACAGAACGGGTGAAAACGCATAAATCAGAAGACCTGCCGTGGTTATAAGCGGCATTATCCTGACAACCTTTTTAACATTGAAATATTTTGAAAATGCCGTAAAAATAAGGTCAACCGTGAGCTGAGTGCAGAAATTAGTGAGCACGAGTGTGCCGAGAAGAGTGTAGGAAATGCCGTACATCTCCTGAAAAGCCGCAAACAGCAGCGGCGGCAGGCTGAACACCGATGTCATTGTGAAATAAGCGGAATAACACGCCAGTCTGGTTCGTTTGAATTTATCTTTTTTCATAGTTACCGCCTTACTTGATTAAATCTTCAAAAAGTCTGATGTTTGATGCTTCGAGTCTGAGCTCGCCTGCCTGCTCTTTTTTGACAACTTCAACTATCCTGTCGTTAACGGGAGTGGGAACACCGCACTTTTTGCCCCATTCGCAGACAACGCCGTTGATTGCATCGATTTCGCAGGGCTTGCCGTTGCGTAAATCCTGAAGCATTGAGGGAATGATGTCAACATGCTTCTTCATTGCAACGGGAATAAGAAGCTCACCGATTGCTCTCTTGAAGCCGTTCTTATAGTAGAAAAGCTTTGTGATATCCTTGCCCTGAACGGGTGCAAAAACAGCACCTGCGGCATGGCCTACATCGATGCACTCCTTCATGCAGCGGATTGCAACCTTTCTTGCAAACTTATCGCCCGTAACGGAGCCGAAGGTTCCGCCCATAACGGTACCGAGACCTGAGAATGTTGCATTGATAAGGAGCTTTGACCATCTTGTTCCGATAAGGTTATCCTCGAAATGTACGGGACACATTTTTTCAAGAAGCTCCGTAACCGTTTTAACCTGTGCATCGGTGATGCCTTCCATTTTGCCCATGTGGTATGAAAGGCTGTCGGGTTCGCTTGTGAGAACGCATTCACCGGGTGCGGAAAGGTTTGCACCCCATTCAACGGCACAGCCCATTGTGTGCTCCTTGCCTACGATTTCCGCAATACCGGGTTCGGGAATACCGTTCTGAAGAGTAACGATAACGCCGTCTTCCGCAAGGAAGGGCTTGAGGAATGTGCACACCTCAGCATTGAAAAGCTGTTTTGTCATAAGGAAAATAACGCTGTATGTCCCACTCATTTCATCGGGAGTAACAGCCTTCACGGGCACCGTCATCTCAACCGTTCCCGTAATGTGTGCACCCTTTTCGTTAAGAGCAGCAACATGAGCCTTGTTTCTGTTTACAAGCTCAACATCAACACCGTTTTTTGTCATGTATGCGCCGAGAACCGTTCCGAGCGAGCCTGCGCCGTAGATTGCAACTTTATTCATAAAAATTCCTCCAAATTATTATTCACTTATTCCGAATGCGTCAACAAGTCTGACATAATCTTCATCGCTTATCGCAACAACCGAGCCGTGGCGGGGTCTGACACCGTCAAAGCTGTATTTATCAGCATCAACGGCGGTGAAATTCTCCATATCCTCTGTGGTCTGCATGAAGAAATTTCCCGTGCCGTATTCGTCCATTATCATTATCCATGTATCACTGCCCGAAAGCTTATACATCGAGCTGCCCTCAACGCCGTGCTTCGAAAGAGAAACAACAACCGGGTTATCCTCATACGGTCCGCTGAGCGACTTTGACTTAACATAAGCAATCGTCTGGTCTTCATCATGCTTGAAATAAAGATAAAAATATCCGTTTTCTTCGTTAAGGACTATATCGCCGTCGATGGTCTGAATCCCTTTTCTCTCATACAGAATTTCGGGCTTTGTCACGGTTTTGAAGTCATCGGTATAGGCATAATACATAGCCGCCGTATCGTTTTCAGCTGTTGAATTTGCCCAGTAAACCATATATCTTCCCACGGATTTATCCCATATCGCCTGAGGTGCCCATGCACGGTTTGTGTTTGCATAATCACCGCCGAAATCACGGATATCTATTATGGTTTCATCTGCCCAGCTAACAAGGTCAGAGGATTTCCACGTTACAAGAGCATGGTTTGATGTCCAGCCCTCCTCGCACCTCATATCCGTACCGATTATATAGTAATATCCGTCTTCACCCTTAAGAATATAGGGGTCACGGACACATTTTTTGCCCTTGGTCTGGATTATCACAGGCTCGTTATTGTTAATGGGTCTGAAATTGAAGCCGTCTTTGCTGACGGCAAAATGAATTCTCTCCTGATTTTCACCGTTGCCGACAAAATGACAAAAAAGATATTTACTCATATGCTCAACCTCCACCGCTTACATTTTATCATTTATCGGTAACTTTGTAAATATAAAATATCCATCTTATTTTTAATTTGTTGACAAAGGCGGAAAGAATGGTATAATTTATATGATTATATTCTATAAAGGAGATAATACAATGAAAAAAATCATCTCATTAATGCTTGCCGTTATCATGGCTTTCGGAGCAGTTGTTTTCGCAAACGCAGATTCGGCAGACGCAAAGCTTCAGTTCAACGATGACGGCAGTTTCCGCATCATGCAGATTGCTGACATTCAGGACGGTTTCCTTCTCACTCCCGCAGTTCCCGAATTCATCAGGGATGCCGTTGCTCTCACCAACCCCGACCTTATCGTTCTTACGGGCGACAACATTTCGGGCGGTTCTGCAGGTATCGGAATTGATGCAATCGACAAGCATACCGTT
The DNA here is from genome assembly GCA_045542715.1 of Acutalibacteraceae bacterium. Classification (GTDB taxonomy): domain Bacteria; phylum Bacillota; class Clostridia; order Oscillospirales; family Acutalibacteraceae; genus CAG-177. The sequence continues at coordinate 97,934 of JAZQLN010000059.1, read as the reverse complement.
AAGGTTGCAATCAACAACTTCATGTCGGTTTTCGAGGAAATCGGTATTCCCGTTGCAGTTGTTTTCGGCAACCACGATGCTGAAGAAACAATCAGCAAAGAAGAACAGATGGCTATCTATATGAGCTATGACTGCTGCATTGCGGTTGATGAGGGCGATGCTCTCTACGGCTGCGGCACATACAATGTCCCCATCTATTCAGCAAAAGATGCGGATAAGATTGCATATAACCTCTGGATGATTGACTCCAATATGTATGACGATAACGGCGGTTATGACCATGTTCACGAAGACCAGATTAACTGGTACAAGAAAACATCAGATGAACTCAAGGCTCAGAACGGCGGCACTCCCGTTCCCTCAATGATGTTCCAGCATATCATCGTTCCCGAAATCTACGATATCATCGAAGAAGTTCCTGCAGGAACACCCAACGCATACGAAAGCGACGGCAAATACTACACCTTCAAAGACGGTTATCTTATTGACGGTGCTCTCTGCGAAGCTCCCTGCCCTCCCTCAAGAAATGCAGGTCAGTTCAATGCAGTTGTTGAACAGGGCGACGTTGTTGCAATGTTCTTCGGCCACGACCACAAGAACAGCTTCCGTGTCAACTACAAAGGTGTTGACCTTCTCACAACCTCAGGTGCTTCATTCGGCTCATACGGTAATGAAGAAAGAGGCGTAAGAATCATCGATATCAAGGAAGGCACAAGAGAATATTCAACAGAAACGGTTTATTATCTTGATGTTTATGCAGAGGATGAGCTTGCTCTTGCACGCTACAGACTTTACGGCAACGAATTTGACACAGGCACAAAAATCCTTGCATTCTTCGAAGTTGTTATCGCACACATCAAGAATCTTTTCACATTCTGATTATCATGCGGCAGAATAGGAGTTTCCCTGCTCTGCCGCATTCTTTGAATTATGAAAACAATCTCAACAAAGAACAAAATAATCGCTGTAGCCGTCGGTGCAACGGTCAATCTGCTTCTGTTTTTCATAAAGCTCTATGTGGGTCTTTCAACAAACAGCATTGCAATCTACGCCGACGCTCTGAACAGCATAACAGACGGCGGAGTATGCCTCATTGCCGCTGTCGGATTCGCCCTTGCGGGCACAAAGCCGGATAAAAAATATCCGTTCGGTTTGGGTAAATCGGAGGAGCTTCTGGATTTTATCATATCCGTTATCATTCTGATTACCGGCGGAATTTTCGCATATGTTTCTCTTGAAAGAATTTTCTACCCCATACCCGTGTGGTATTCGGAGCTTTATGCGGTTATCGTTGCGGCAACGGCGGTAATCAAGCTTTTGCTCGCACTGTTTTTCAGGCATCTGACCCGGAAGTACGATACCAAGGTGTTGAAGGGCCTCAGTGCCGACAGCACACTTGACTTTTTCATTACACTCTGCACACTTGTTTCGTTCACACTTTCGGCAAAAACAAACTTTTCCGTTGACGGTTTTGCAGGAATCATCATCAGCATTCTGCTTGTGATTGAAGGCATAAAAATGACCGTATCCGCCGCCGGAACCATTCTCGGGAAGAACAATCTCGACGAGTGCAAAGAAATAAAATCTCTGATTGAATCCGACACCGATATTGAGTCTGTCAAAGAAATAAACTATGTGACATTCGGCGAAACAAAAATATACACTGCCGAAATCACGGTAAAAAACGGCACTTCTCATATTGACGAGCTTTCGGAAAGACTTGAAAATGCCGTTGAAAGAGAAAATATAAAATTGTATCTGAAAATCAGGAGGTACACGAAATGAAACCTCAGAAATCCCCTAAAGGAAAAAAGATTCTTAAAGTCTTTTCCGTAATCCTTGCGGTTATTGTTTTGTTTACGGGAATAACAACCGTAATAACCGTTATCGGTCTCAACGCAAATCTCAACAGGGCAAAAAGCTTCCCCGCTGCCGGATGTGAGCAGATAAAGGTTGAAAACACTCCCGACGGTGCATGGAATATCTACAGCGATGACGGTCTCAAGGTTATGCAGCTTACGGATATTCACCTCGGCGGCGGCTGGATGTCACACAAAAAAGACTCCATGTCCATAAATGCGGTTGCCGCAATGATAACCGCAGAAAAACCCGATTTTGTTATCGTTACGGGTGACATCGCTTATCCCGTACCCTTCCAGGCAGGCACAGCCAATAACAAATCAGGTGCAAAACTGTTTGCAGAGCTTATGGAAACCCTCGGAGTTTACTGGACCGTTTCCTACGGCAATCACGATACAGAAGCCTACAGCTACTTTGACCGTGAAGACATAACCGAGTTTTATGAGCAGTATCCCCACTGCCTTTTACGCAAGGGTCCCGAGGATGTTGACGGCTACGGAAATCAAGTTTTCAATATCGTTAAATCAAACGGAATCATCACCCGTTCGCTTTTCACTCTCGACACCCATTCCTATGTTGACGGAGATATTTTCGGTGTGCTCTGGAAATACGATAACATTCATGAGAATCAGATTGAATGGTACAGGGAAACGATAGAAAAGAATAAAAACCACAACAGAATGAAGCTCTTCTCTTCAAGCGATTCCGAATTTGCCAAAGAAAATCCCACCGCAGGCAACATCCCCTCAAGCGTATTCCTTCACGTACCCCTTACCGAATATAAGGATGCCTATGAAGAATATGTCAATGCAGGATATAAGGATACCGCAAACGTAATTTACAACCACGGTGTTGCGGGCGAATCGGGTCAGATTGTTTATCCCGGTATTCACGATGATAACTTCTTTGAAACAATGCAGGAGCTTTACAGCACTGACACCGTTTTCTGCGGTCACGACCACCTGAACAATTTCTCGCTCAACTACAAGGGAATCAATCTTACATATTCTCTTTCGGTTGACTATCTTGCATATGTGGGTATTTCAAAGCTCGGCACACAAAGAGGATGCACCGTTATCGAAATCGACGAAAACGGCAAAATCGAATGGTCGCCGGAAAACTATTATCAGGATAAATACGTTTCCCACTACGAAAAAGAAGAAGTAACCATGCAGGATTTAAGCGACAAAGATTAATATTAACAAAGAAAAAACCGGTATCCTCCGTTTGGAAGATACCGGTTAACTTTTTAATTTCAGATAAGACCCTGAGCCATCATTGCATCTGCAACCTTAACGAAGCCTGCAATGTTTGCACCTGCAACGAGGTCATAGCCGAGGCCGTATTTCTCTGCGGCAGCTGCTGAATTATCGTGGATATCCTTCATAATCTGCTTGAGCTTGCCGTCAACCTCTTCAGCTGTCCAGCTGTATCTCATTGAGTTCTGACTCATTTCAAGTGCTGAAACAGCAACACCGCCTGCGTTAACTGCCTTTGAGGGAGCAACCGCCTTGCAGTTTGCCTTAAGGTAAGCAAGAGCATCATTTGTTGTGGGCATATTTGCAACTTCGATGTAGTAAGGAACACCGTTTGCAACAATCTTTTCAGCCTGAGCCATATCGATTTCGTTCTGAGTTGCGCAAGGCATTGCAACGTCAACCTTAACGCCCCAGGGCTTCTGACCTGCAAAGAATTCGCAGCCGAACTTATCTGCGTAATCCTGAACCTTATCTCTGCCCGATGCTCTCATTTCGAGCATATAGCTAATCTTTTCTTCTGTGATGATGCCGTCGGGATCGTAAACATATCCGTCGGGACCTGAAATTGTAACAGCCTTGCCGCCGAGTTCAGCAATCTTCTTTGCTGCACCCCATGCAACGTTGCCGAAGCCTGAAAGAGCAAATGTCTTGCCCTTGATTTCTTCGCCGAAATGCTTGAACACTTCAACTGCGTAGTATGTTGCACCGTAGCCTGTTGCTTCGGGTCTGATAAGTGAACCGCCGTATGAAAGACCTTTACCTGTAAGAACACCGTTTTCGAATGCGCCCTTAATGCGTCTGTACTGACCGTAAAGGTAACCGATTTCTCTGCCGCCTACGCCGATGTCACCTGCGGGAACGTCAACGTCGGGACCGATGTGTCTGTAAAGTTCTGTCATGAATGCCTGGCAGAAACGAAGGATTTCTGCATCGCTCTTGCCTCTGGGGTCAAAGTCCGAACCGCCCTTTGCACCGCCGATGGGAAGACCTGTAAGGCTGTTTTTATATGTCTGCTCGAAAGCAAGGAACTTCATGATACCTGTGTAAACCGAAGGATGGAAACGCAGACCGCCCTTGTAAGGACCGATAGCACCGTTAAACTGAACGCGGTAGCCTGTGTTTACATTAACCTTACCGCTGTCGTCTGTCCATGTAACTCTGAAAGAAATCTGTCTTTCAGGCTCAGCCATTCTTTCAAGAAGTGCTGCCTTTTCGTATTCGGGATTCTGCTCAATAACGGGAACAAGAGATTCAAAAACCTCTGTTACTGTCTGAACAAACTCGGGTTCGTTTGCATTCTTTTTTGCAACCGAGTCAATAACTCTCTTAACATATGCACTGGTCATAATGATTCTCCTTTATGCGGCTTTATATATACTCTGTCTTTTTAAAGCATTAAAGTCGTCAGATTCTTTATTGTTAACATTCTATACTAACACCGCCGAAAATGCAACAAAAAATATGCAGACTTTCATAATTTCGTTAAAAATGTGAATTTTCGGCTTATTTTTACTCGATTTTTGCAACATTGCACATAGATTAGTGTCATTTTAGCCGTAAAAACAACCGTAACCCCGCCATAAAGCGGGGTTATTCGGTATAATTATACTGATTTCTGCCGGTTTTTCTGCATATTTTCACAGCATCCGCCCGTACATCCGCTGCATCCTCCCGAGCAGCATCCGCCGTTTTTGTGTTTTTTTACGGCGTTAACAACAACTGCAACGAAGATAACAGCGATTACGGCGGCAATAACAAATGTTGCAAAACTGTTCATTTTATCACCTTAATTTTTGATATATTTATTCTTTCTGAATATGAGATAAAGCATTCCGATAAGCACCGCAGCCGCTGCCGCTGTTCCGACCGTGAATCCGCCGCCCGTGAAGAACATTCCGAACTGATAAATCATGAGTGAAACCGCATAAGCGAAAACTGTCATATATCCGATTGCTGCAAAGGTCCATTTTCCGCTGTTCATCTCTTTCTTTATTGCACCCATAGCCGCAAAGCAGGGAGCACAGAGAAGGTTGAATATCATAAACGAGAATGCACTGAATGCATTTCCGCCGAAGAATTCCTGACCGATGATTGCAAGCGAACCTTCGCCGGATTCAACAATTTCCATCGCAAGGTCTGCATTTGCCATTGATGAAAGCGAGCCGAAAACTCCGACAACCTCTTCCTTGGCAACAAGGCCGAGAACGGTTGCAACCGCAGCCTGCCAGCTGTCAAAGCCGAGAGGAATGAAAAGATTTGCGATGATTTCGCCGATGAAATTAAGAATTGATTTTGAATCGCCGTCTCCGATATAGTGTAATCCACCCTCAAACGAAAGACTGTTGAGAATCCAGATAATCACGCTTGCCGCAAAGATAACCGTACCTGCACGCTTGATAAAGCTCCAGCCTCTTTCCCATGTTGTACGCAGAACATTGCTTGCAAGAGGTGCATGATAAGCAGGAAGCTCCATAACAAAGGGAGTGGGTTCGCTGGCAAGAGATTTGAATTTCTTGAGAATTATGCCTGAAATTATAACCGCCGCAACGCCTATGAAATAAGCCGCAACCGCAACCCAGGCTTTGCGTCCGAAAACAGCCGCCGATATAAGTCCGACAATAGGCATTTTCGCTCCGCAGGGAATGAAGCCTGTTGTCATGATTGTGATTTTTCTGTCACGCTCATTTTCAATTGTTCTTGATGCCATGATACCGGGCACTCCGCATCCCGATGCAACAAGCATGGGGATAAAGCTCTTGCCCGAAAGACCGAATCTTCTGAAAATTCTGTCCATGATGAACGCAACACGACTCATGTATCCGCAGTCTTCAAGGATAGAAAGCATGAAGAAAAGAACAAGCATCTGAGGAACAAATCCGAGCACCGAGCCGACACCGCCGACTATTCCGTCCATGATAAGGCTGTAAAGCCACTGTGCGATAATCGGTGTACCGTCTGCATTCAGAAGCACCATATCAAGCAATTCGGGTACACTGTGGAATCTTGAGAAGAATGATGCTCCGAAAAATCCGGGGTCAAGCTCTTTGAACGAACCGAAAAGTCCGTCATTCATAAAGGTTGTTGCCCAGTCGCCAACAGTGCCGATTGAAAGAGTATACACAAGCAGCATTACCGCCGCAAAAAACGGAATTGCAAGAATTCTGTTGGTTGCAATCATATCGATTTTATCCGATACGGTAAGCCTGCCTGCACGCTTCTTTTTGCAATGCTTCATTGCACGGTCTGTTATGTAATTATATCTTTCGTTTATGATAATGCTTTCCGCATCATCGTCCATTTCGAACTCAACTTCGCGAATATCATCTTCGATATGTGCAAGCTTTTTGGGGTCAAGCTTAAGATATTCAAGCACCTTGGGGTCACGCTCAAAAATCTTGACGGCATACCATCTTTGCTGTTCGATGGGCATATCGTGCACAGCCGCTTCTTCGATATGAGCAAGTGCGTGCTCAACGGGACCCGAAAAGATGTGTCTGTGCTCGGTTTTTTCGGATTTTGCTGCCTCGATAGCCGCATCAACAGCTTCGTCTATACCCGTGCCTTTGAGCGCAGATATCTCAACCATCCTGCATCCGAGAACTTTTCCTATAGCCTCGGTGTTGATTATATCGCCGTTTTTTCTGACGAGATCCATCATATTGACGGTACCCACAACGGGAATGCCAAGCTCGATAAGCTGGGTTGTGAGATAAAGATTTCTCTCAAGATTTGTTCCGTCGATTATATTGAGAATAACATCCGGCCTCTCGCCGATAAGATAGTTTCTTGCAACAACCTCTTCAAGAGTATAGGGTGAAAGCGAATAGATGCCGGGAAGGTCAACAACGATTGTATCATCGTATTTTTTGAGCTTTCCCTCTTTCTTTTCAACCGTAACACCAGGCCAGTTGCCTACATACTGATTTGAACCCGTCAGCAGATTGAAAAGCGTTGTTTTGCCGCTGTTCGGGTTGCCCGCAAGTGCAATTCTGATACTCATAAATCCCATGCCTTTCAGGGTTAGCTCAAGCTAACCGTAAGTTCATAAAATCGGGGAGAGAACTCCCCCTTCTTTGTCATTATTCAACTTCAATCATTTCGGCATCGCCTTTTCTGATTGAAAGCTCATAGCCTCGGACGGATATTTCAAGAGGGTCTCCGAGAGGGGCAACTTTGCGCACAAAAATCTCGACGCCCTTTGTGATGCCCATATCCATGATTCTGCGCCTGAGCGCACCCTCGCCGTGAAGCTTGACAACCTTTGCGGTTTTTCCGATTTTTACATCTCTTAAGGTTCTCATAGTCATCTCTCCTTGAAGTTAGCCTTTGCTAACTACGGATATATTTTAACCACAGATGAAAAATTTGTCAACGGTTTTTCGGAAATAATACGGGAGTTTTTTTATTTTTGTTGCTTTTGTCAATCGGTTAGTTATGACTAACTGCGTATTTTGTCCAATATGACAATACTGAAAAAGCAGCCTGCAAACTGATTGCAAGCTGCTTTGTTCTTAATTGAAATTACAGATAATTTTGTCACCTTCAGCGGTAAGAGTGACTGATTTCACGGGAGTTTCACCGCTGTTGACTATTTTTTCTGTTATAACATCCTCAACATTTCTGCGGATTACAACACGCAGGTCTCTTGCACCTCTGGGACCGTCAACCGACTGACGGGCAATTTCGGAAACTGCCTCTTCATCCCACGTAAAGGTTATTCCCTTGTCAGCAAGAGGATCAACAAGTTCATTGAGCATAAGCACGGCAATTTTTTCGTAATCCTCCTGAGTAAGGTCGTTGAACACAACAACCTCGTCAACTCTGCCGATAAATTCGGGTCGGAGGAATTCATTGAGAGCCTTGAGTGCCTTTTCTTTTGATGCTTCGTTCTTTGTTTTCGCAAATCCGAGCGCACCCGAGCCTCTGTTACTGCCTGCGTTGGAAGTCATGACAATAACGGTATTTTCAAAGCTTACCGTTCTGCCCTGAGCATCGGTAATTCTGCCCTCGTCGAGAATCTGGAGCAGAATGTTCATAACATCGGGATGTGCCTTTTCGATTTCATCAAAAAGAACAACGGAATAAGGCTTTCTGCGTACCTTTTCGGTAAGCTGACCTGCCTCATCATAGCCTACATATCCCGGAGGTGAACCGATGATTCTTGAAACGGAGTGTTTCTCCATAAATTCGCTCATATCAAGACGGATAAGGGTTTCGGGAGTTTCAAAAAGCTCTTTTGCGAGAAGCTTTACAAGTTCCGTTTTACCTACACCCGTAGGACCTACGAATATAAACGATGCGGGTCTGCGTCTGGGACTTATCTGCACTCTGCCCCGTCTTACTGCGGCGGCAACGAGTGAAACCGCTTCATCCTGACCGATAATTCCCGCTTTAAGGTTTTCCTCAAGCATGGAAAGGCGGCGAAGGTCGCTTTCGATAACCTTGCTTGCGGGGATGCCTGTCCAAAGCTGAATAACCCTCGCAAGGTCGTCTTCGGTAACATGGCAGTCCGACGCAAGTTCTTCAAGCTTTGCAACTTCTTCACGCTTCTGAATAAGCTCCGCCTTTATCTTTGCAATTTCTTCATAGTCCTTATCGTTTGCTTCCATAAGCTCCGATTCACGGCATTCAAGCTCGGCAAGCTCACCGCTTGCAACCTCAAAATCGCTGATATTCTTGTTGCGGAGATTTGCACAGGTACACGCCTCGTCAAGAAGGTCGATTGCCTTATCGGGCAGGAATCTGTCATTGATATATCTTTCGGAAAGCTTGACTGCCTTTTCAATGAGTGTATCAGTCACCTTAACACGGTGGAAATCCTCATAGTAATCCTTAACGCCGACGAGCATTTCGGTTGTCTGCTCAATTGAAGGCTCTTCAACCTTGATGGGCTGAAGTCTGCGTTCAAGTGCGGCATCTTTTTCGATATATTTTCTGTATTCGGTGAATGTTGTTGCACCGATAATCTGAATTTCGCCTCTTGAAAGAGAAGGTTTGAGAATGTTTGCGGCATTCATCGAGCCTTCCGCGTCGCCCGTGCCGACAAGCGAATGAACCTCATCGATGAAAAGAATGATATTGCCTTCGCTTCTCACTTCTTCAACAAGTCCCTTGATACGGCTTTCAAACTGACCTCTGAACTGTGTGCCTGCAACGAGTGCCGCAAGGTCGAGCATATGAATTTCCTTATCACGGAGTTTTGAGGGAACATCTCCTGCCGAAATCTTAAGAGCAAGACCCTCTGCGATTGCGGTTTTACCTACACCGGGTTCACCGATAAAGCAGGGATTGTTCTTTGTTCTTCTGCAAAGAATCTGGATTGCACGGTAGATTTCGTTTTCTCTGCCGATGATACGGTCGATATTGCCTGCGTTTGCTTTGGCTGTGAGGTCGGTACAGAACTGGCTGAGATACTTGCGTTTCTTTTCTTCCTTCTCCTTACCCTTTCTGCCGCCCCATTTTTTCTTCTTTTCTTCGTTGGACTCGGTTGTTTCGGATGATGAAGTTTTTTCTTCGCTGTTCGCACCGCTCATTGCGGCACCGAAGTTCTGAAGGAACGGCATTGTTCCTGCTCCGCCGGGTTCAAAGCCGCCGTCCTCGCCGAACATTGCTTCAAACTGCTCGCTAACATCCTCAAGCTCATCCTCGGAGATGCCCATGCTCTGCATAATCTGCTTGACGGGTCCGATATTCATTTCCATGGCGCATTTTATACACAGACCTTCCTGTGTTGTTTTTTCGCCCTCAACCTTTGTTACAAAAAACATTGCGGGGCGTTTTTTGCACCTTGCACATAAAACCTGTTTCATCTGAATTTATCCTTTTGAATTATTTGTTTGCGTTTCTTTCTTTAACCTGCTTGAAAACACCGGGAAGATAGCTGCAGAATGCGATTATTGTAAGCACAACGCTGATACCCACAAGAACAAGCATAACCGATGCGGGAAGTGTGAAAACATTTCCGAGAATGCCGATATCGGGTCCGAAAACCATGATAAGGCACATGATTGTATAGAAAGCAAAGGTTGCAATCTTGCCGGGCATTTCAGCCGCAACAGGCTTGAGACCGAGCATAATCATGATTGCTCCGCCGACTACCATAACAGCCTCCTTGATAAGGAAAACAAGGAAAATCCAGCTGAATGTTCTGACGGTTTCGTCACTGCTTTCTTTGAATGCAATATAAAATACGATTGCAATTGTTATCTGTGAGAGTTTGTCTGCGATGGGGTCAAGAAGCTTGCCGAGTGCACTTATCTGATTGAATGCTCTTGCGATTTTGCCGTCAAAGAAATCGGTAAGACCCGAAATTGCAAGCACGATAACCGCCCAGAGATAGTTTCCGTCATTGAAAAGCACAGCAAAAACGGGAATGAGTGCTATTCTTATCAGAGAGAGAAGATTGGGGATTGTGAGACATCCCGTGAAATATTCTTTTAATAAAGCTTTCATGTTTATTTCCTCCTTATGCCTGTGTGAATATATTTATAATTTCCCATGCCGTTTTTATTATCGCCGAATCCTCAATCGCGGAAGCAAACGGCGTTTCGGGAGCGATTACAGAAACAAAGCGGAAAACAAAGCCGATAACAAAAACAGCGATTATTCCTTTGACTCCGCCGAGAAGCGCTCCGAGAAGCTTGTTAACATTTTTGATAAGCGGAAGCTTGAAAATTCCGTTTATCAGCGATGCGGCAAAATTAAGCACCGCACTGCAGACTGCAAAAATAACAAAGAACGAAACAACCTGAATTGCGGGAATGATAAGTGCATCTTCAACCGCAACGCAAATCTGTTCCGATGCCTGAACAGCGGTTACGTTTGAGCCGAGCTCCGCCGTGATGCCCTGTGCAGTCAGTCCGACTGCCTCTGCGGCTCTGACTATGTAATCGGGAAGTGAGTTTGCGATTGCCGCCGCACCGTTGCCTATGCTGTCCGAAATCGCTTTTGCAATTGAATCAACAATCGCCTGATGAACAAAATTCCCGTTTATCCATGCCGCAACGGGTTCTGCATAATTTTTTGCAACAATGAGAGCTATAACCGTTGCCGCAACGGAAAGAATCATTTTGACAAAGCCTTTTCTTCTGCCGTCAATGATACAGCTCACAAAAACCGCAAGAAGTATTATATCAATGATAAAAGGTAAAAATTCCATGTAAACGCCTCCTTAATGTCTGACAACCGATGTGCCCTGAACGGAATAAACGGTGCCTGAACAGATAAACATTTCGGAAACGGGATTATCGGTCTGAATATCCTTGGTCTGTTTCCCCCCCGAAGAATAAACCGCAATTTCCGTACCCGTTGCAACGGCAATTCTGCCGCCGTCGGCAACAATGCAATCGGGAATGCCGTCAACGGAGAAGGTGCAGGTTTTCCTTCCGCTTGCGGAAAATCTGACTATTCCCGTTTTTGAGCCGCCGAATTCCTTGAAGCCCACAACCGTGTTTCCGTTGTCATCTATACATATTGCATACAGGCTGTCTTCGGAATAAACAAGCTCATCAAGAAGCTCTCCTTTTTTATTGAGCACTATTGTTCTGTTGTCACCTGCGGCAATAACCCTGCCCGATGTTGTGTAAGCAACTCTGAGGAACAGAGTACCGTCAAAGCAAATGTCTGCCAGAGGCTTGGATGAACCTACATCAAAAACAAGAAGTCTTGTGTAAATCTCTGCATTTTCCGTTCCGACTGCAACTGCAGCAACTTTTTTACCGTTGCCCGAAAGAGAAATATCCGCGATTCTCTCCTGCGAACAGTTCCACTGGAAAATCTTTTTGAAGCGGCTGTTATATACGCTCAGAACGCTCTGATAATCCTCATTTGAATAAGATGTTGCAAAGCTTCCGTTTTTGGCAAGAGCCGCCGCAACAACCGTGCCCTCTTCGGTGAATTCACCGAGTTTTTCGGTTTTACTCTGAATAACGATTTTGTTTGCGGAGTTACTGTAAATCAACGCTCTTGATTTTTTTGAAAGCACCTTTGAGTCCGCATATTCAAGCTTCAGGTCAAACAAATCGCCTGCCGATGAGCTCAGCACCTTGCTTGAATCGTTATAAAGAATAAGGGGTCTGTTGCCGATTGCAAAGGATTTTCTGTAATTGAAAGCATCAAGCTGATAAGGGTATCCCTCGCCTCTTGAAAAAACCGTTTTTATTTCACGGATGCCGTCGGTTATGTTTGAAACTGCTACGCTTCCGAGAAGTCGTGCGCTCAGAAACAGCGCCGCAACCACCGCAAGCACAACAACGGGAATTCTGATTATCCTGAAAACTTTTTTGAGGGTTGCCTTGTTTCTTATTTTCGACAAATTAACAATCTTTTTTTCTGCCATTCAACACCCTCCCGTATTAATAATGTATCTTATTAAGGAACAAACCTCTTGCAGGGGCGGTATATCCTGCCGCAAAGCGGTTTCTTGCCTCAATTATCTGACCGATTGAATCCGCAGGAATCTTGCCTCTTGAAATATCAATGAGTGTTCCTGCCATTATTCTCACCATATTATAGAGAAATCCGTCTGCTTCAACGCGGAAGATAACCATATCACCCTCACGCTCAACAGATGCATTCATAACCGTTCTTTCCGTATCCTCAACGCTGCTTCCCGCGGCACAGAACGAATCGAAATGATGAGTTCCGATATATGCCTTTGCCTGCCCGGAAAGAAATTTTTCATCGAGTGGATATTTATAATGCAGCGAGTGATTGAAATTGAACGGGTTCTTGTTGGGAGAATTCCATATTTTATAAATATATTCCTTTGACCTGCAATCATACCTTGCGTGGAAATCACAGTCAACCTCTTTGCAGCCGAGTGCCGCTATGTCACGGGGAAGAACCGCATTGAGCGCACCGACAAGCTTTTTGCAGTCAATGGAACTTTCCGTTCTCATGTTACAGCAATACATATTTGCGTGAACACCCGCATCGGTTCTTGAACAGCCGATTATATTGTCACGGCTTGAACAGATCTGCTCAAGAGCATCCTGCAAGGTCTGCTGAACGGTTACGGCATTATCCTGAACCTGCCAGCCATGGTAATTCGTGCCGTCAAATGAAATTGTGAGAAGAAGATTTCGCATCATATCACCGCTTCGAAGAAAATATTGAGAACAACTACCCCTGCAGTAAGGGCAACGCAAACTAAAAGTGCAACAAAATCACGGGGAGTAAGTTTCATCTGCTTCATTCTTGTTCTGCCGTCGCCGCCTGTATAGCATCGGCAGGTCATGGCGAATGCAAGCTCATACGCACGTCTGAAAGACGACACCATAAGGGGGATAAAAACAGGAACAAGGGCTTTTGCTCTTTGGATAATTCCGCCCGTTTCAAGGTCTGCACCTCTTGCTTTCTGAGCGTTCATTATTCTGTCGATTTCTTCAATCAGAGTCGGAATAAAACGCAGAGCAAGAGTCATCATCATTGCAAGGGTGTGAACCTTGATTTTGAACACTTTAAGAGGAGAAAGCAGTCTTTCAATTGCATCGGTAAGCATCGTGGGGGTTGTCGTATATGTCAGCAGTGAGCTGATTACAACAAGGCACACAATTCTTATCATGGTAAAAATCGCCGTATTAACGCCTTTTTCGGTTATCACGATTTCCCACCATTCAAAATAGGTTTCACCGCCCTGAGTATAGAAAACATTGAGAACCGCAGTAAAAATAAGAATTATCACGATGGGTTTGAGGCTCTTTAAAATCATTTTTGCAGGAACTTTTGAAAGAGCCGCCGCACCGACGGTTGCAAGAGCTATAAGACCGAGCGAAAAGAAGCTTTTGCAAAGGAAAATCACAACTATGAGTGCGAAAGTCAGCACAAGCTTCATTCTGGGGTCAAGTCTGTGGAGCACGGATTTTCCGGGATAATACTGACCGATGGTAATGTCTCTTATCATTCCGCCGCCCCCTTTCCCATGAGGCTGCGAAGGATTTCCGCACCTTGCTCAACCGTATAAACATTTGCGGGAACATCAATTCCCTTCAGACGGAGCTTTGCGAAAATCTCGGTGATTTCGGGAACATTGAGTCCCATTGAGCGAAGCTCGTCACCTCTTGAATATACCTCGTCAACAGTACCCTGCATCGCAACGGATGACTTATTCATAACGATAACTCTGTCCGCCATTTCCGCAATATCCTCCATGCTGTGGGAAACGATGATAACGGTGCTGCCCGTCTTTTTTCTGTATTCCTTGATAAGATTTATGAGAGCTTTTCTTCCTTTGGGGTCAAGACCTGCGGCAGGCTCGTCGAAAATCAGCACCTCAGGCTCCATTGACATAACACCTGCGATTGCAACTCTTCTTTTTTCACCGCCGGAAAGGTCAAAGGGTGATTTTTCCATGTGCTCAGGCTTAACGCCCACAAATGCCGCCGCACGGAAAACCCTTTCTCTGATTTCGGCTTCGGAGAGCTTCATGTTTTTCGGTCCGAAGGCTATATCCTTATAAACGGTTTCTTCGAAAAGCTGATATTCGGGATACTGGAAGCAAAGACCGACCTTGAAGCGTGACTGACGGAGAGTTTCTTTATCCTTATGGATATCAACTCCGTCAACGAGGATTTTTCCGCTGTCAGGCTTCAGAAGTCCGTTGAAATGCGAAATAAGGGTGCTCTTGCCCGAGCCTGTGTGGCCGATAATGCCGACAAGCTCGCCTTTGTTTATCTGAAGATTGATATTTTCAATTGCCGCTACCTGCTGAATTGTTCCCTTGGAATAATAGTGGGTCAGATTAACGGCTTCGATTGCATAACTCATACCGCACCTCCGAGCACCTTGGAAATCTCGTCTACGCATTCGTCAACATTGAGAATTCCTTCTTTTAATCCGAGAGTATGGCAAAGCTCCGTTGACTGAGGCACGTCAAGACCGCAGTCACGCAGTTTTTCAACCTGTGAAAACACTTCACGGGGAGTACCCTGCATAACTATTCTGCCGTCATCCATAACAACAACTCTGTCCGCCTGCACGGCTTCATCCATGAAATGAGTGATAAGCACAACGGTTATTCCCATTTCCTCGTTAAGACGTCTGACGGTCTGCATAACCTCGTCTCTGCCCATGGGGTCGAGCATGGCAGTGGGTTCATCGAGCACGATGCACTCTGTCTGCATTGCGATAACGCCCGCAATTGCAACTCTCTGCTTCTGACCGCCCGAAAGCTTATGAGGCTCTCTGTGGCGGAATTCATACATATTGACCGACTTAAGAGCATCGTCAACCCTTCTGCGGATTTCGGCAGGCTCTATTCCGAGATTTTCGGGGCCGAAGGCAACATCATCCTCAACGATTGTGGCAACAATCTGATTATCGGGATTCTGGAAAACCATGCCGACGATTCTGCGGATTTCGTCTGCCTTTTCCTCGGTGTCGGCAACAATGCCCTTAACCTCAACCGTACCTTCGGTGGGTTCATAAATAGCGTTGCAGAGCTTGGCAAGGGTACTCTTACCCGAGCCGTTATGCCCCAGAACAGCTACAAATTCACCTTTGTTTACGGTTAAGCTTACATCCTTGACCGCAGGAATTTTTTCAACGGATTCCTCGTCTTCGGATTCATAAACAAAGGTAACATTTTTAAATTCGATAATTTTTTCGCTCATAATTTATTCCTAAAAATTTATTTTACGCCCTTTCCCAGCCATATTGCACTGGCACCGCAGGGAAGCACTCTGCCGGGTTTGGATGAAACGGGAATTCCGATTTCGTCGCTTTCGGTTCTTCCGCCGAATTTCTTCTGAACGGTTTCGCCGAGAATGTATTCCATAACGCTGGGTGAAAGACCCGTTGTGTATGAATTAATCAGCACCATGAGAGAATCTTCATAAAGAAGCTCGGAGCAAAGCTCCACGAAGCCGTAAACCTCGTTTTCAAGCTTCCATACCTCTCCGCCGGGACCTCTGCCATATGAAGGAGGGTCCATGATGATGATATCGTATTTATTTCCTCTGCGGATTTCACGCTGAACAAATTTGATGCAGTCATCAACAAGCCAGCGCACGGGTGCATCGGTCAGCTTGCTTGCCGCCGCATTTTCTTTTGCCCACAAAGTCATGCCCTTTGAAGCATCAACATGGGCAACGCTTGCACCTGCGTTGAGTGCGGCAACGGTTGCACCGCCCGTATAAGCAAAAAGATTGAGCACCTTGACGGGTCTGCCCGCATTCTTTATTATATCCGCAGTCATTTTCCAGTTGACCGCCTGCTCGGGGAAAAGTCCCGTATGCTTGAAGCCCATTGTTTTGATGTTGAACTTCAGATTTTCAAAGCCTATCTGCCATACATCGGGCATCTTTTTGCATACTCTCCAGCTTCCGCCGCCCGTATTTGAACGGTTATATATCGCATGGGGATTATACCAGAGGGGATTTTCCTTGGGAGTTTTCCAGATAACCTGAGGGTCGGGGCGTACGAGAATAATATCTCCCCAGCGTTCAAGTCTCTCTCCGTCAGAGCAGTCTATAAGCTCATAATCAATCCAGCTGTCGGCTGTTCTCATAATTTACACATCCAATCTTTGTTGACCCGGCATCGCTATTCCGAGATGGGCATAGCCTGCGGGAGTTACCATTCTGCCTCTTGGGGTACGGCTTAAAAATCCGACCTGCATCAGATAAGGCTCGTAAACATCTTCTATGGTCACGGCTTCTTCACCGATTGCCGCCGCAATGGTTTCAAGTCCCACAGGACCGCCGTTATAATTCTTGATCATTGTTCTGAGGATAAGTCTGTCAATCGAGTCCAGGCCGAGAGAATCGATTTCCATTCTGTCGAGAGCAAGGGAAGCAGCCTCCCTGCTGATTGAGCCGTCACATACAACCTGTGCAAAATCTCTTGCACGCTTGAGCAGACGGTTTGCGATTCTGGGCGTACCTCTTGAACGTGACGCAATCTCCATTGAGCCCTGAGGGTCGATATCCATGTTAAGTATGCCCGCACTTCGGTTGACTATCTCCGAAAGCTGTTCGGGGGTATAAAGCTCAAGGCGGAGGATAACGCCGAAACGGTCGCGAAGAGGTGCGCTGAGCTGACCTGCTCTCGTTGTTGCACCCACAAGGGTGAAACGGTGAAGGTCAAGACGGATTGAGCGTGCCGAAGGACCTTTGCCGATAATGATATCAAGCACATTGTCCTCCATTGCAGGATAAAGAACTTCTTCAACCGCTCTTGAAAGACGGTGGATTTCATCGATAAAAAGAACGTCGCCGTCATTGAGATTTGTCAGAAGTGCCGCAAGGTCGCCCGGCTTTTCGATTGCAGGTCCGCTTGTCACGCGGAAATTAACGCCCATTTCGTTTGCGATGATTCCCGCAAGAGTTGTTTTGCCGAGACCCGGAGGTCCGTAGAGCAGAACATGGTCAAGAGGTTCGCCTCTCTGACGGGCAGCTTCAATATAAATCGAAAGATTCTCCTTGACCTTATCCTGACCGATGTATTCGCCGAGATTTTTGGGTCTGAGCGAAAATTCTATATCGTTATCTGCTTCGGAGGAATATTCGGGAGTCATAATTCTGTTTTCAAAATCGAAGTCCATGATAATCCTCCTTTAAAAATTCTTTGCAAGCTGTTTGAGTGCCTGCTTAATCATTTCTTCGGTTGAAAGATTGCCGTCAAGTCTGCCGACCGCAATGCTTGCCTCGGATTTGCTGTAGCCGAGCATAACAAGAGCATTGACCGCATCTTCACCCGCATAGCTGACTGTCGCTTTCTGTGCGGCGGCAATATTGCCCATCTGCTCTGACGTTGTTGCAAAGATATCGAGCTTCCCTTTAAGCTCAAGCACAATCCTCTGTGCAATTTTCGGACCTACGCCCTGTGCGGCGGTGATAGCTTTGACATCTCCGCCCGCAACGCTGACTGCAAGCATATCGGGAGTAAGCTGAGAAAGAACGGCAAGCCCCGCCTTGGGACCCACGCCCGAAACACCCGTCAGCATCTTGAAGCAGTCAAGCTCGCTTTTATCCGCAAAGCCGAAAAGGTCAAGAGCATCTTCACGCACATTGAGATGGGTGAAAAGAGTCTGTGTCTGACCGATATCGGCACATTTCTTCAAAGTGTTGAGTGTTGTATAAAGACGGAATGCAACTCCGCCGCAGTCAAGAGCAACACTGCTCTCATCAACATAAACTATTTTACCTGTTAAGCTGTAAAACATAAATAAACTCCTTTTACAGGATAGAATAACGGGCGATTCTTGAATCATCCCTTCACAATTATAAACGTGAGCGAAGCGAACCTATCAATGAGCCTGCACTGTGGCAATGGCAGATAGCCATGGCAAGGGCATCGGCAGCATCGTCGGGCCGGGGGATTTTCTCAAGATTGAGCATGATTCTCGTCATTTCCTGAACCTGCTTTTTCTCTGCCCTGCCGTAACCGACAACGCTCTGCTTCACCTGAAGCGGTGTGTATTCAAAAATGGGCATTTTCGCCTGCTGTGCCGCAAGCACAAGCACTCCCCTTGCCTGAGCAACGTCGATTGCCGTTTTCTGATTAGTGTTGAAAAACAGCTTTTCTATCGCCATTGCTTCGGGATGATAACGGTCAATGAGCATACAGCAGCAGTTATAAATTCTCTCCAGCCTTTCGTTGAACGGAGTATGTGCTTCGGTTGTTATCGCACCGAAATCCAGCATTCTGAACTTATTGTTGTGATACTCAACAACGCCGTAGCCGACTATGGCATAACCGGGGTCAATTCCCAGAACTATCATTTCTTGTTTGTCTCTCTTTCACGGACTATCATTCTTGTGGGTGTTCCTTCAAGACCGAAAATCTCTCTTATCTGATTGTCAAGATAACGCTGATAGCTGTAATGGAACAGCTCCGCATTATTGACAAAGCACACGAATGTCGGCGGTCTTGTTGAAGGCTGAGTCATGTAGTAAATCTTAAGACGCTTACCTTTATCTGTGGGAGGCTGAACTCTTGCGGTTGCATCGGCAAGAACATCATTGAGTTTACCCGTTGAAATACGCATTGCATTCTGGGTATCAACGAATTTTATGAGTTCAAACAGACGGTCAAGTCTGATTTTTTCTTTTGCAGAAATAAAGATGATAGGTGCGTATGACATGAATGAGAAATCCTTCATGAGCTGTTTTCTCATGCTGTCCATTGTTTTGCCGTCTTTCTCAACGGCATCCCACTTGTTGACCGCAATGATGCAGGCCTTACCCATTTCGTGAGCAATGCCCGCAACCTTGGAATCCTGCTCTGTGAAGCCTTCGGTAGCGTCAATCATGATAACGCAGACCTGTGCTCTTTCAACCGCCATTCTTGCACGGATTACCGAATATTTTTCTATCTGGTCATAAACACGGCTCTTGCGGCGAAGACCTGCGGTATCGATAAAAACAAACTTGCCGTGTTCATTCTCAACGATCGAATCCGTTGCATCACGGGTTGTACCTGCGATGTTGGAAACAATCATTCTGTTTTCGCCGAGAACAGCGTTGACAAGCGAAGATTTGCCTACGTTGGGCTTACCGATAACGGCAACCTTTATTGCATCTTCTTCGTCTTCGCCCTCTTTTTCTTCGGGAAGATATTTCAGAACCTCGTCAAGCAGGTCGCCCGTACCCATGCCGTGAACGGATGAAACGGCAATGGGGTCGCCGAGACCGAGATTATAGAATTCATAAAAATCGGGGGGAAGCTCGCCCGGAGTGTCGCATTTGTTTACGCAGAGAATAATCGGCTTTCCGCTTTTCTGAAGCATTGCGGCAACCTCGCTGTCGGTTGCAACAACGCCCGAACGGATATCGGTTACAAGGATAATAACATCCGCGCTGTCGATTGCAAGCTCAGCCTGATTTCTCATCTGCTTGAGAATGATATCGTCAGAATAGGGTTCGATGCCGCCCGTATCAACGAGCATGAATTTTCTGTTGAGCCACTCACATTCGCCGTAGATTCTGTCACGGGTAACGCCCGGAGTATCGTCTACGATGGAAAGACGCTCACCTATAAGTTTATTGAAAAGAGTCGACTTGCCTACATTGGGTCTGCCGACAATAGCAACAACATTTCCTGCCATTTATATACCTCCTGTCAATGCACGGAGCAGGTCGTCTCCGCCTGTGCCGTTCTGAGTTACTTTCACATTCAGTTTTTCCGAAAGCTCATCAACGGTCATATCATCAAGGAACATATCGCCCTCGCTTCTGAGGCAGTTGGGAGGAATTATAAGCTCCTCACCGAGCTGAGTTCCTTCAAGTGCCGAAACAATATCGGCTCCGCAGATGAGTCCCGAAACGGTTATCATATCACCGAGAAGCCTGTTTCTGACTTCAACAACATCAACGGATAAACCTCTGATTTTTTCTTCCGCTTTCTTTGCAAGCTCCGAAATCAGCGGATATGCCGCAACACCCGTAACCACCGTTACCCTGCGGTTGAGTTCGGTTATGCCGCAATCCTCAAGAGCCTGCTCAAATTCGGCTTTGAGAAGTGTCCACATTCCCACACCGTTATCAAGCTGGGGATATCCGTTATAGTAGTCCTCGTCCGGCATCGGTCTGTCTGCCTTGATATAGAATTCATCCGCCGCATAAGCAATGACCGTTCCGTTTTTCTTTCTGAATTCATCATTGAAGCGGTCAATCGTATCAATAACTTCGCCTGCGGTTTTTTCGTCATACGGTTTCAGTTCATACAGACCCTCTCTGTGGTCGGAAAGTCCGACAGGCACAGCCGCTATGCTCTGAACGGCGGGATAGAGCTTTGAAAGTTCGCTGAGGCTGAATTCAAGCTCTTTTCCGTCATTGATTCCGGGGCAGAGAACAAGCTGAGTGTTAAGAGCGATGCCCGCATCCGCAAGGGCTCTGAGACGGTTAAGAGCATCTCCCGCCTTGGGATTTTTCATCATCCTGACACGAAGCTCCGGATTCATTGTGTGAACGGAAACATTAACGGGACTGATATGCATTTTTATTATGCGCTCAACCTCGTCATCCGTAAGATTGGTCAGCGTTATATAATTACCGAAAAGGAACGAAAGCCTTGAATCGTCATCTTTGAAATAAAGGCTTTTGCGCAGTCCTTTCGGAAGCTGGTCGATAAAGCAGAATATGCATTTGTTTTTACAGCTTCTCTGCTTGTCCATAAGATAAGTTTCAAATTCGAGTCCGATATCCTCAAATTCATCTTTCCGTATCATGGCAAGCTTTGATTTTCCGTCTGCGGTTTTCAGCGTAATCACAAGCTTTGTATCATTGATATAAAATCTGTAATCAAGCACATCATTGATTTCGTTTCCGTTAATTGAAATCAGGATATCGTCTTTTTCAATTTTCTTTCTGAATGCCGGACTGTTTTTCTCAACTCCGCTGATTCTGACTGCCATAATCTCACCTGCCGATACTCTTCCATTTTAATTTACAGTACATTATAACACATTATTTTAAAAATTAATAGTAAAATATTTGTAAATTTTAAAAGATAAAATTGTAAAAATAAACAAAATCTATTGTAAATTCGGATTTTTTGGGATATAATCTATGATGTAGTGATATGCTCAAAATTCAGCAAAGGATATAGGAATAAGAAAATGTTTGTAGATATTGCGAAAATAAAAATCAAAGCAGGTAACGGCGGCAACGGTGCCGTAAGCTTCCGCAGAGAAAAATATGTTGCCGCAGGAGGTCCCGACGGCGGTGACGGCGGCAGAGGCGGAAACATTGTTTTCCAGGTTGACGATAACCTTGCCACCCTTGCCGACTTCCGCTATAAGCGTAAGTATACCGCACCCAACGGCGAAAACGGTTCGGGCGGACGCAAAAACGGCAGAGGCGGTCAGGACCTTATCATCAAAGTTCCCAGAGGAACGATAATCAGAGAAGTTGAAAGCGGTGCGGTTATGGCGGATATGTCCGACAACGAGCCTTTCATCGCCGCAAAAGGCGGCAGAGGCGGTTGGGGAAATCCCCACTTTGCAACCCCCACAAGGCAGGTTCCCCGTTTCGCAAAAAACGGTACTCCGGGCGAAGAATGGGAAGTGAAGCTTGAGCTCAAGCTCCTTGCAGATGTCGGACTTTTAGGCTTCCCGAACGTAGGCAAATCAACGCTTGTTTCCGTTGTAAGCCAGGCAAAACCCATCATTGCAAACTATCATTTCACAACGATAACACCCGTTCTCGGCGTTGTTTCTCTCGGTGAGGGAAGCTCGTTCGTTATGGCGGATATTCCCGGTCTTATCGAGGGTGCTGGTGACGGTGTCGGATTGGGACATGAGTTCCTCCGTCACGTTGACAGATGCCGTTTGCTTGTTCATATCGTTGATGCGGCAGGCAGTGAAGGCAGAGACCCCATCGAAGATTTTGAAATCATCAACAATGAGCTTGAAAAGTTTGACCCCGAGCTTGCCAAACGGCCTCAGATTGTCTGTGCAAACAAAATCGACCTTGCAAGCGACGAGCAGCTTGAAAGACTTGAAGAATATTTCACCGGAAAGGGTTACGAATATCACACAATGTGCGCTCCTATTCTTGAGGGCACAAGCGAGCTTATAAGTGCTGTATGGAACAGACTCCAGACCCTTCCTCCCATCAAAAAATATGAAACCGAGTCCATTCCCGTTGAAATGTTTGAAAAGCAGAGTGACAAAGGCTTCACAATCCGTGTTGAAGACAATATATATTTTGTTGAAGCTCCGTGGCTTCTCAAAATCCTCCAGCGTACCGACCTTGATGACTACGAATCGCTCCAGTATTTCCAGAGAATTCTTATTTCAAGCGGCATCATCGATGCTCTGCGCGAAAGAGGAATAAACGAGGGTGACACCGTTTCAATCTACGATCTTGAATTTGATTTTGTGAACTGATTAGAGGTAATTTATTTGAATTCGATTCTTGAAAAACCTGCCGATGTTTCGGCACTTAGTCCTCTTACCCTTGCGTTTATCGGCGACACGGTTTTTGATTTGCTGACAAGGACAGAGCTTGTTATCGAAGCAAACAGACCCGTCAACGACCTTTCAAAAGCTGCAAGCAAAAGAGTCTGTGCCGCTGCTCAGGCAGAAAGCATCAGAAAAATTCTTCCCTTGCTCACCGAGGATGAAACCGCCGTGTTCAAGAGGGGCAGAAATGCCCGCACGGGCGGAATTCCGAAAAACGCATCAAGTGCCGATTACCACTACGCAACAGGTCTTGAATGCCTTTTCGGATGGCTTTATCTTAAGGGTGAAAACGGAAGAATAAACGAGCTTTACGCAAAAATCCGCAGTTCCGGGGAGGGTGTTTTATGACAAAGGAAAAAATTATAAATACTCTCAAAAATAACGGAATGTGGATAATCGGCTGTATTCTTTATTCAATCGGCGTCAACAGCTTTTCCGTTCCGAACGAAATCGCTCAAAGCGGCATAACAGGCGTTTCCGTTATTCTGTATCATCTTTTTGAAACACCCGTCGGCACGGTCAATCTTCTCCTCAACATCCCCCTGCTGATTCTCATGTGGATTTTTCTCGGCAAACAGCTTGTTGCAAGAACGCTGTGGGTAACCGTGCTTTTATCAACCGCAATCGACGTTCTCGCAATGTTCGATATTGCATATACCGGCAATCCCCTGCTTGCATCTCTTTTCTGCGGTCTGTCGCAGGGTGCAGGTCTCGGGCTGATAATGATTACGGGTGCAACAAGCGGAGGTACGGATATAGTTGCCCGCCTTGTCCACAAAAAATTCCCTCATATAACCGTCGGAACGGTTGTTATGATTGCGGATGCGATTGTTGTTGCGGCAGGTATGTTTGTTTTCCGCAGCATCGAAACGGGTCTTTACGCAATCATCGTTATCTATGTCAGCACAAAGGTTATCGACTCGATGATTTACGGTGTCGGCAACGGCAAGATGCTCATGATTGTTACCGATAAGGGCAACGAGGTTTCAAAAGCAATCGTCAGTTCATCACCACGAGGTGTTTCGGTTCTTCCTGCAGTCGGCGCTTATACGGGCGAAAACAAGAATGTTCTTCTCTGTGTTGCAAGGAAACACGAAATTTCGGGAATCATCAAAACCGTCGAATCGGTTGATGACAAAACATTTATCATAGTCAGCGAAGCCAACGAAATTCTCGGCAAAGGCTTCAGGAAGTCAATATAAAGGAGTTTTCAGAATGAAAAGAATTTTTTGTATTTTAATCACGGCAATACTTCTCATGCTTTCCGCTTGTTCTTACGGCGGATTCGAACCTGCCGTTTACAGAATGAACGATTCATATCCCAGAATCTCGCTTAAGGCTGACGGCGAATTCATTTTTGTCCATGATTTTGCGGCATCCCGCATGACTATCGGAAAATACAAGGCTCATAAAGACAAGGACGACAATGTTTACGTTGTTCTCAAAGCCGAAGACGGTGAAACCGTTTATTACTTCGATGTAACCGAAGATTCAATTGTTTTTGACGGTGAAAAATCAACCCCCATTGAAAAATCAGAAGAATTCGGCACCGAAATTGTTGACGGTACTGAGTTCCCTCTCTGGAGAGAATATAACCGCAAATAATTTCTTGACAAGCAATACACTGTTGATATATAATATTTCAGTTAAATAATTCAAAGAGAGGTTTTTAAGATGTCAGGCCATTCAAAATGGAGTACAATTAAACGCAAAAAAGAAAAAACAGATAATCAGCGTGCCAAGATTTTCACCAAAATCGGCAGAGAAATCGCTGTAGTTGTTCGTGAAGGCGGTCCCGACCCCGCATCAAACTCAAAGCTCAAGGATGTTATCGCAAAGGCTAAGGCAAACAACGTTCCCAACGATAACATTGAAAGAATCATCAAAAAGGCAGCAGGCGAAACAGGCGGCGCTGACTACGAAGAAATTATGTACGAAGGCTACGGCCCCTCAGGCGTTGCAGTTATCGTTGAAGCTCTTACGGATAACCGTAACAGAACTGCAGGCGATGTCCGTCACTATTTCGATAAATACGGCGGAAACATGGGTCAGAGCGGTTGCGTTTCCTTCATGTTCTCAAAGCAGGGTGTTCTTGTTGTTGAAGCAGAAGGCGTTGACGAAGACAAGCTCATGGAAGATGCTCTTGAAGCAGGTGCAACGGATTTCATAACAGACGATGAAGGTGTTTTTGAAATCAGAACAGAGCCCAACGATTGCGGTGCTGTAAGAGAAGACCTTGAAGCAAAGGGTTATGCATTCGTTTCCGCAGAGGTTGAATACGTACCCTCAACATACACGGCACTCACAAATCCCGATGATATCAAGAATATGTCAAAGATGCTTGAAATGTTTGACGATAACGACGATATCCAGGCTGTATGGCACAACTGGGAAAACGCTGACGACGCAGAATAATCAAACGTCTCACGAAGTAAAAGCAAAACCATCAAAGACTCTCCGATTGATTTCGGGGAGTCTTTTTTTCGTGCACTGTAATTTTTTATGTTATATCAATTAATTCTATTGCAAAATCCCGAAAAAATGGTAAAATGATTGTGTATGAAAAAAATACATCTTCATGGAGGTTATTTTTATGGCAAAATTCTTATTCTCTGCTTTTGCAGACGAAGCATCGCCCGATATTATTGAGCAGATAGCTGCCTGTAAAGCAAACGGCATTGAATACATCGAGCTTCGCAACGTCAACGGCAAAAACATCTCAAACTTCACCGTTGAAGAAGCCAAAGAACTCAAAAAGCTTCTCGATGATAACGGAATGAAGGTTTCTTCAATCGGTTCTCACTACGGCAAAATCGAAATCGACGATGATTTTGAGCCTCATTTTGAAGCATTCAAGCAGACCGTTGAGGTTGCAAAGGTTCTTGAAACTAAATATATCAGAATGTTCAGCTTTTTCTTTACAAAGGGTCAGAGCATCGATGAGTATAAAGACGAGGTTTACAGAAGACTTACCGCTATGGTTGACTACTCCAACGAGCACGGTATCCTCTGCTGCCACGAAAACGAAAAGGGTATCTACGGCGATATCCACGACAGATGCCTTGAACTTGCCGAGCATTTCGGCGACAGAATGGGCGTTATCTTCGACCCCTCAAACTACATCCAGTGCGGCTGTGACACTGCAGAAGGCTTCAGACTTCTCAAAGACCGCATAACATATATGCATATCAAAGACTGCATTGCCGAAATCGATACCGTTGTTCCCGCAGGCGAAGGCGACGGTCATCTCGAGGACATCATCTCTGCTCTTGACAAGGAAGAAAAGGTTTATTTCCTTTCCGTTGAGCCTCACCTCAGAGTCTTTGAGGGTCTCGATAACCTTGAACCCGATGATTCAACCGCATCAAAGATGAACAGCAAGTTTGTTTATCCCGACAACAAAACCTCATTTGCGGCTGCATGCTCCGCAATCCATAAGATTGTTGAAAAGGTTCAGCCTGTAAGATTCGGCATCATCGGTGTCGGCAACATGGGCACATCCCACATCAATATGCATCTCAAGGGCAATCACAAAGAACTGCGCATAACCGCAGTTGCGGATATCGACCCTGCAAGACTTGAAGCTGCAAAGAAGCTCATGCCCTCTCTCAAAACATATAACAGTGCTGAAGAACTCATCGACAGCGGCGAGGTTGACGTTGCACTTATCGCAACTCCTCACTATGACCACTCACCCATTGCACAGTATGCATTCTCAAAGGGTGTTCATGTTCTCACGGAAAAACCCGCAGGTGTTTACACAAAGCAGGTACGTGAAATGAACGAGGCTGCCGCAAAAACAGACCTTGTTTTCGGTATCATGTATAATCAGCGCACAAACTGCGTTTACAGAAAAATGCGTGAGCTTGTTCAGAGCGGCGAACTTGGCGAAATCCGCCGTGTAAGCTGGATTATCACCGACTGGTACAGAACTCAGGCATATTATAATTCAGGCGGATGGCGTGCAACCTGGAAGGGTGAAGGCGGCGGCGTGCTTCTCAATCAGTGCCCCCATAACCTTGACCTCTGGCAGTGGATCTGCGGTCTCCCCGTTAAAGTCAAAGCATTTGTTCATGAAGGCAAATGGCATGACATCGAGGTTGAAGACGATGTTACAATCTATGCCGAATATGAAAACGGCGCAACAGGTACATTCATAACAACAACAGGCGACTGTCCCGGCACAAACCGCTTTGAAATCACTCTTGACGGCGGTAAGCTCGTTTGCGAAAACAACAAGCTTATGCTCTATAAACTTGAAGGCAGAGTTTCCGAACACTGCGCAACTGCAGAAGAAGGCTTCGGCTGGATTGAAGGCGAATGGATCGAAGTTGAAACCGACGGCATGAACAAGCAGCATTCAGAAGTATGCAACAAGTTTGCGGCTGCAGTGCTCAGAGGCGAAGAACTCACCGCAAGAGGCGAAGAAGGCATCAGAGGTCTTTCAATCTCCAATGCGGCTCACCTTTCAGCATGGCTCGGCAAGGAAATCGAACTTCCCGTTGACGAGGATGTTTACTACGCAGAACTTCAGAAGAAAATTGCCGCAGGTAAAGCAGACAAAAAGGTTGTAAAAGCTCAGGTACAGGCAGATATGTCCTCGACATTCTGATAAGGAGTGTTTTTAATGAAGACTGCAATTATCGGATGCGGAAACGTTTCAAAAATGCACTTCAAGGCAATAAATGATATTCCCGATATTGAAATAACCGCCGTTGCCGATATCAAGCCCGAAAGAGCAGATGCGCCGGCGGCGGAATACGGCGCAAAGGCTTATTATGATTTCGATGAGCTTATCGAAAACGAAGAGCTTGATGTAATACATATCTGCACCCCCCATTATCTCCATACTCCCATGGCAATAAAAGCTTTGAAAAAAGGTATCAACGTTCTTCTTGAAAAACCCTGTTCGGTTTCACTTGAAGAAATCGCAGAACTCCGTAAAGCCGAAGCCGAAAGCGGAAAACAGCTCGGAATCTGCTTCCAGAACAGATATAACGGCTGTGTCCGTGAAGCAAAAAAGATAATAGATTCGGGAGAAATGGGTAAGGTCAGGTCCGTCAGAGCATTCGTTACATGGGAACGCGGTGAGGATTACTACAGCGATGACTGGCACGGTACGCTCGATAAGGAATGCGGCGGAGTGCTGATAAATCAGTCCATCCACACGATGGATTTGGTGCAGTATCTCGGCGGAAGGTGCAAAAAAGTTACCGCCCATGTTTCAAATGACCATCTCAAGGAAATAATTGAAGTTGAAGATACCGCAAGCGCACTTTTGGAGCTTGAAAACGGTGCGACGGCAATATTTTACGCAACCCTTGCCTACGGTGAAAATTCCGATGTATTCATCGAAATATCCCTTGATAACGGCAGAATCCGTATCGAGGGAGAAAAGCTTTTCATCATCGGCAAAGACGGAAAAACAGCCGAAATCCCCCTTGAAAACAATAATGTTTACCACGGTCAGCGTTACTGGGGTTCAGGTCATTCGGTGCTTATTGAAGATTATTACTATTGCCTCAGAACAGGTGAAAAGTTCGAAATCGATGCTGTTGAAGGCGGCAGGGCAGCTCAGATTGTTGCCTGCTGTTACATTTCATCGGAAACTAACGAAAGTGTTACTATAGACTAAGGAGAAATAGAAATGTTTCATGAAAATTTAAAAGGCAGAGTAGCCGTTGTAACAGGCGGCGGCGGTGTTCTTTGCAGCGGTTTTGCAAAAGATCTTGCAAAGCTCGGCGTTAAGGTTGCGGTTCTTGACCTTCGCGAAGAAGCCGCACAGAAAGTAGTTGACGAAATCGTTGCTGACGGCGGCACTGCCGTTGCGGTCGGCTGTAACGTTCTTGAAACCGAAAGCCTTGAAGCCGCAAAGGCAAAGGTTACCGCAGAGCTCGGCATCTGCGATATCCTCATCAACGGTGCAGGCGGCAACTCCCCTCTCGGCACAACAACAAAAGATACTCTTGAGCTTAAGGATATGGCGGAAAAGGCAGAGGGTGTCAAAACCTTCTTTGACCTTGACGCAAAGGGAATTGAATTTGTTTTCAACCTCAACTTCCTCGGCACACTTCTCACAACACAGTGCTTTGCAAAGGACATGGTGGGCAGAGAAAACGCAACAATCCTCAATGTTTCCTCAATGAATTCATTCAAACCCCTCACAAGAATTCCCGCTTATTCCGCCGCAAAGGCAGCCGTTTCAAACTTCACTCAGTGGATGGCTGTTCACTTTGCGGATGTGGGCATCAGAGTTAACGCAATCGCTCCCGGATTTTTCTCAACAATCCAGAATGCAAAGCTTCTCTATAACGAAGACGGCTCACTCACAGAGCGTTCAAACAAGATTATCACCCACACTCCCATGCGCCGTTTCGGCGTACCCGAGGACCTCACGGGTGCACTTGTTTTCCTTTGCGACGAGCAGTATTCCGGATTCATCACAGGCGTTGTTCTCGCTGTTGACGGCGGCTTCTCCGCATATTCAGGCGTATAAAAATTTTCACAGGCATACTGTTTTTGCAGTATGCCCGTTTTATTTTTCCGAAAAATATGTTAAAATAGCCTTGCAACACATTGTTGCGTGACTTTTACGGATAAAAATGATTAAATTTATTTGTAAAGGAGGTGCCGCATATGGCAAAAGTTTCGAAAAACATCAAGAAACTGCGAACCGACAAAAAACTGACTCAGGATGCTCTGGCTGAAAAAATCAACGTTACACGTCAGACGATTTCAAGCTGGGAAAACGGACGAACTCAGCCTGACATAGATATGCTTGAACTTCTTTCATCAGCCCTTGAAGTAGGAATTGAGGAAATCATTTATGGTGAAAAAAGAAATATCGGTCTTGAACCGCCCAAAAACGACAAACGCAAGCAGAAGCTTATGAGCATCGTTTTTGCAACCCTCGGCTCACTTCTGACCGCAACGGGTCTTATAATCATTCTCGTTTCTTTCTGGGACAGAATTCCCGATTATTTCCTTGCCGCTCTCAGTTTTCTTCCTCTTATTCTCGGCGGCACCATCGCCGCATGGGCATACACCAAAAAGAAAAACAGCATCGGCTGGAGCGAAGGTTCATCCGTTGCCTGGGTTGCAGGTCTTGCGGCATCCTACGCCCTTGTCTGTGTTATGTTTAATTATGATGCCGATTTTTATTTTTCGGTTACCGCTTTATCAATCCTGTCCCTGCCCATGGCGTTCATCATGAAATCCGCTTTCCCGTTAACTGCATACTACGGAGCAGTTTCTTCCATGATTATCAGTGCAGCATTGGATGGCTCTGAAGTTTTTGCATTATGCGCAGGAATTGCGTTATTCCTCGTCGGTCTCATATACATCTTCAAATCCCCCGAAAACGATTACAGAAGAATTTATCCTGTATGGCTTGTAATAATCTGTGCATCAATTATTTTTGCCGTTATAAGTGCTGAATCCGCAAGCCATGCCTTGCCCGCACTCTTATGCTCACTTCTCGGTATTTTTTCAGGTCTTTATCTTGCGGATAACGGCTCAAACAATTATTATCCTTTCCGTTTCATTTCCGTGCCCGGCATTGCGGTTATACTCGTTGCATTTTGTATCAGCACAAGAGACTGCCTCATCGGCGATATACCTTTTTTCGCTGTAGCCGATCCCTCTTTGCTGTCACCGGGTATTTCACCGATTGTTTTTTCACTTTGCTTAATCAGCGGTATTCTTTGCGGAAGAAAAAAACTCAAAAAGGATTATGTCAAGATTGTATTCACCGCTTTAACGGGTATTACAGGAATTTCAAGCATAATATTACCGATGTTTTCACAATTCTTATCAAGAGATTTTATTGAGGTTGCAAACATTTTCATAACCTCTGTTGCTCTTGCAACAAGCATTGTTATCATCATCGGAGGAATAAGAAAAACGAAAATGCTGACCGTCAATCTCGGACTTCTCATGCTCTGCATTGTTATTTATCTGACCTTTATCGCAGGCAATTTTGATATTGTTTTCAGCGGAATAACATTTGTTATCATGGGCGGTGTGCTTCTGTTTATCAACTACAGACTTTCAAAATCCTTTAAACTCAAGGAAAAGGAGGTTGAAAGAAATGCGTAAATCCGGACCCGTTGTAATATTGCTTTCAATCCAGCTTGCATTTACAGTTGTTATCGCACTCATCAATCCTTTAACAAATCTGATTATCCGCACTTTCGGCACAGAACACACCTTTGAAACCTCAGAGGTTTTGTATTTCGGCAATGCTGAAGATGATTTGATATTTTACTGTCATATCAAATACGGCTTCGACTATAACAGATTTGAATACGAATACGGCATATCAGAAAGATATGCGGTTATTGATACAGACGAAAACGGAATTTCTTATGTTTCGTCACTTTCTCACGAAAAACCCGAATCGGGCGTTTATCTCGGCTCACTCAAACATACATACCCTTGGTATGACAATTTTGAAAAAGCCGTAAACCCGAAATATTCAGATATAATTTTCAATTCAGATCCACCTGTTTTTGACGGTGAAACTCTTGAAGTTAATCCCGAATACAAATTTACGGTTAAAGCACATATCTTCAGAGGAATGTCTGTCCTCGATGAAATTTATGTCAACGGAGTTGAGCTTGAAAAATTCCTTGAAAATCTATAAGAAGGTGTTGTTATGAATAAAGAAATAATCAATAAATTACCCACAAACAGTCCTCTTAAGAAAAAGCCTTTCGGCGGTCTTACATCGAATATGCTCCGTACTCTTGCGGTCATATTCATGATAACGGACCATTTATGGGCAACAATCGTACCCGGCAACAACTGGATGACCTATCTCGGCAGACTCGCATTCCCGATTTTTGCATTCCAGATTTCCGAGGGCTTTATTCACACCTCAAACCTTAAAAAGTATACACTCCGTCTGCTCATATTTGCGCTTGTTTCCGAAATTCCGTTTAATCTTTTCTACGGCGGAAACTGGTTTTATCCCTACCATCAGAATGTTATGTTCACTCTTCTGCTGGGTCTGCTTGCAATCACGGTTATCGACAAAGCAAGAAAAGACAAAACCGCAAAGCAAATTGTTAAAACCGTTTTGCTCTTAATCCCGATTTGCCTCGGCGCATACATCGGCTTCCCCGACTACGGCTTCTGGGGATTCCTGACGGTTGTTATGTTTTATGTTTTCAGAGATTTCCCGTTTGCATGGCTGCTTCAGCTTATCGCAATGATTCTTATGAATCTTGTTTTGTTTGAGGGGCAGCAATTTGTTGTTGATATCGCAGGAAAACACTACGAAATAGCAACTCAGGGATTTGCTGTTTTTGCACTCATCCCCATCTGGCTTTACGGCGGTAAAAAAGGAAAAAGCAGTAAAATTATGCAATACGGTTTCTATGCATTCTATCCCTTGCACATGATAATTTTCTATCTGATAAGGTATTTCTTCCTTTAATCGGCGGAATATTGACACAGAAAAGAAATAAATATATAATTATAAAGACAATATTCAACCGAAAGGCATTGAAATGAAAAAGTATTTCAGACGCACATGGGTCGAAATCGACCTTGACGCATTAAAACATAATTACGAGGAAATTCAGAGCAAGCTTTCACCCGACTGCGATATAATTGCAGTTGTCAAGGCTGACGCATACGGTCACGGCTTTGAAATTTCCGTACGGGAGTTTGCCGCCTGCGGATGCAAGCGTTTTGCGGTTTCCAACCTCGAGGAAGCCTTGCAGGTGCGTGAGCTTTCGCCCGACTGCTCGATTCTCATTCTCGGCTACACTCCCCCCGAATATGCCGAAACCCTTGCGGTCAACAACATTTCTCAGGCTGTTTTCAACAGCGAATATGCCGCCCGTCTTTCAAAAGAAGCTGAAGAAAAAGGCATTCAGGTGGCTGTGCATATAAAGGTGGATACAGGCATGAGCCGTCTCGGCTTTGTTTTCCATGACAGCACGGACGATATTGCAACGGTTGATGAAATCGCTTCCGTCTGCAAGCTGAAAGGTCTTTATGCGGAAGGTATCTTCACCCATTTCGCAAGTGCTGACGAAGAAAGCGGAGAGCTTTTCACAAGAATTCAGTATGATTTGTTCATGACGCTCATCGGTTGCCTTGAATTCGAGGGAATCACATTCCCCATCCGTCACTGCTGCAACTCCGCCGCAACGGCAATATATCCCGAAATGCATCTTGATGCGGTAAGACCGGGAATTATTCTCTACGGTCTTTTGCCCTCTCCTGCGCTCAAGGGAAGAATAAATCTCCTGCCTGCTATGAAGATGAGAACCGTTGTTTCAATGGTCAAAACCATTCCTGCAGGCACTCCCGTAAGCTACGGCAGAACTTTCACAAGCGACAAGGATATCAAAATCGCAACGGTGCCCGTAGGCTATGCAGACGGCTATCCCCGTTCACTTTCGGGCAAGGCAAAAATGAAAATCGGCGATAAGCTTGTTCCCGTTATCGGCAGAATATGCATGGACCAGTGTATGCTTGATGTTTCCGAAATCGATGATATATCGGAGGGCACAAGCGTAACGATTTTCGATACCGACCCTGCAAGCCCTCTTTCCGTTGACTCAATAGCGGCTATGACGGGAACAATCAACTATGAGCTTGTCTGCAACGTCAACAAGCGTGTTCCCAGAGTTTACAGAAGATGCAGAGATATTGAAGCAATTACAGATTATATGAAATAAAAACAAAACAACCGACAAAAACTTCCGTCAATTTTTAAATTGTACGGAAGTTTTTTATTTTATTTTGAAAATCTGCAGTCACAATGCACAATTAAGCTGATATTTTATTGTGCAAAAGGTAGAAAGTCTAAAAAACTTAAAATTTTTGCGTAACATTTCACGTTTTTTGTCATTAATATATAGAATATTATTTTCGTATTGTATTTTTGTTTAGAAATTCAATTATTTTAAAAAGGTGTTTACGAACGGTAAAATCATTACTTTTGATGAAAAAAACGCAGTTTTGACGTCCAGAACCGCAGTTTTGCAATTTCTGTTGACATATTCATAATATATTTATAAAATCCAATTAAGAAAGAGGGAGATTCCGATGGGTTAATTGCAAAAAACACAGCAAATTTTCTTTAATTTCAGGAGGTAATATATCATGAAAATCAGACACCTTTTAGCAATTATTCTTGTTTTTGTGCTGAGCTTTGGAGTTTGTTCCGTTGCGTTCGCAGACGAAAAAGCAGAAGTACCCGAAGGCTACACCCCCATCTACACTGCAGACGATTTGAACAACATCCGCAACGGTCTTGACGGCAAATATATCCTTATGAACGATATCGATTTATCGTCATACGAAAACTGGGAACCCATCGGTTCATCCGAAGCACCCTTCACGGGTGAGCTTGACGGCAACGGATATTTGATTAAAAACTTAAAAATTATACAAAATAAAAAAGAAAATATTTATGCCGGTATTTTTGCATACTGTCAAAATTCATCAATCAAAAACATTCTGATTAACAATAGCGACATACAGACAAATTCAGAAAAAAACAACACTGTCGGAATAATTGCCGCAACAATCAAAAACACTGATATATCAAATTGCCTTGTGTCCGGAACAGTAAATGTCTATAGCACTAACAAGATAGTTGTTGGCGGTATTGTTGGTACTGCTTCTGAAAACTCAATTATTTACAGATGCAAGAATTTGTCAAACATATCAAC
Organism: Acutalibacteraceae bacterium; assembly: GCA_045542715.1. Taxonomy (GTDB): domain Bacteria; phylum Bacillota; class Clostridia; order Oscillospirales; family Acutalibacteraceae; genus CAG-177. Next base: position 63,216 of record JAZQLN010000059.1, on the reverse strand, counting down.
ATTAATGGAATATAACAAACCGATAAGCATTTATAATTATTGCGTTGGCGGAATTGTCGGTTCATCATATGCAACGGTTTCAGAATGTTCAAATCACGGTAATATAGAAACTACCGCAAGCGGCGAAGAAAATATATATTTGGCTGCAATGCAAGCAGGCGGAATAACAGGAATTGCCTTTGGGGAAATAGCTAACTGCTATAATACAGGTAATATTACTGCTGCAGGTCAAAGTAAAAAGACAATGCTTGGAGGTATTGCAGGATACAGGATGCCTGTCAAAGACTTGATATCTGTTTTTAGTATCGGAAACATATGTTGTAATGAAGACAACGCATATATTGGTTCGATTGCAGGTTATTTAGATGAATACTTTCCTTTTGACGAAACAGCTTACAATGCGATTGTCGCAAATTGCTATTTTGTTGAATCGACAAAAGCCTTTGGTTTTGACAATTCCGAATATAAAGAAAATATTTTAGGATTATCTGAAAGTAAATTTAATAACCAAAATAATTTCGTGGGTTTTGATTTTGAAAATATATGGGAAATGGAAGACAATTTCGGAAGACCAACACTTATTAATGAGCCTCAAATTAAAGAAACTGTTCTTGAGCCTAAACCCGAACCGGATAATAAATGTTTAATTTTAACAGCACTTCGGAAATTGTGGATGCTAATACATAATGTTGTTATGTTGGTTATTAATTCTATAAAATCAATGTTATGATAGAGGGTGTTTGTATGAAAAAAAACGAAAAAAATATTTTCCTTTTTGTTGATTTTTCTTGTTGTTAATTCTTTAAATTTACATACAAGCGCTATTACAAATGAAATCACTGTTGACGAGTTTAAATCTCAACTTTGTAATATGCTTTATGAAAATATAAACTTTGAAATATCATCAACTATAAACCCGGAAAATCTGCCAACCAATAGAGTTATTGTTAAAACTAATTCTAATAATGCATTAACAAATGACTATGGTGCTGTATCTAAAATAGAAGGTTATAATAATCTTCATATTTTTCAATATTCAACTGCACCTGAAGCTCAAATCGCATTTAAAAAATTTGAAAATGGTGATGCTGTCTATGTTGAATATGACTATTATGTTTCTTTAGTAACACCATCAAGCGTAACCAACACAGAAGTTAATCAAAAACCTCTTTCATGGAATACGGAAGCAGTGCGAGTAGATGAAGCTCTTGAGTATTTAGCTGAACATAATATAGAACTTTCAGAAACAGTGGTTGCCGTTGTTGATACAGGACTATACTCAAAACATAGTTATTTTGATATCAATCGCATTGTGGACAGTGAATATAAATTAACTTTTTCTGATGAAATGTCTTTTTCTTCAATGGACGATGAGTTGAAGCATGGAACTCATGTGTCTGGAATTATTTATGATAATACTCCAAATAATGTAAAAATAAGTCCTTATATCGCTTTTCCAGGGTCATCCTTAACCTCATTTACCTTAATATCAGCAGCAATTGATGCCGCAGTAGCTGAAAACTTTGATAAAGATTTTATCGATATTCATGTGATTAATTTGAGCCTTTCCTCTTTAACCCAAAAACCTAACAAAACAATTGAAGAATCTGTCGAGAACGCAATATCCAATAATATTGTTGTAGTTATAGCTGCCGGTAATGAACATGACGATGCCAATCTTTACTCTCCGGGAAGATATGTACCGGCAATAACAGTAGCTGCTACAGATATAAATAACAAGCCTGATAAATCATATAGCAATTATGGTACTTGTGTTGATATTTCCGCTCCCGGAACAGAAATAAACAGTACAGTTCCTAGATATTATACCCGTGAGGAAAACAAAGATAAATATGAACCGATTCCTAAAAATTTATTTATGGAAAATAACGGTACATCGATGGCTGCACCTCTTGTCTCTGCCGCTGCAGCAATACTAAAATCTATCAACTCCGATATAAGTCCTGCAGAAGTTCAGCAAATAATAAAAGGAAGTGCTTATGTTCCTGAAGGTTGGGATTATAATTACGGTGTAGGTATTATTGATTTTTACAATATGGTGCAAGCGGCATTAAGAACACAGACCGAGATAAGATTGAACCTCAACGACAAATTTGAGATTCTTCCAACAGCAGGTTCAGATTCAACCTATTACACTCTTGACGGTTCGGAGCCTACTCCCGAAAATGGTTTGCTTTATTCTTCTCCCTTGGATTTAAGCAATAAAACTGTTTCGTTCCTGAAGGCTGCATCTTACAAAAACGGTGAAAAAATCGGAGAAACCGTAACACATAAAATGTACCGATATGAAACGATAAAAATGAACTATAAAGAAACAAAACATCCTATTTCATCAACTTACACAAAAAGGATAAACTGGCAGTCATCCGACCCGAACATTGCAACCGTTGACAGCGATGGTAATATAAAAGCGGTTGGTATTGGTGAGACCCAAGTAACCGCAAAATTCGGTTCAGGAAAAAGAGTAATCTACAATGTGAAAGTTGAATATTCAAAGTTACAATGGTTTATTATGTATTTCCTTCTTGGTTTTCTGTGGTATTAAGTTTTAATATTTCATAATATAAACACTATAACATTTCTGCCCCCCATAAAACAAAATCGGCTTGGACAGGTTCCCCTGTTCAAGCCGGTTTGTTTTTATAATTCTTTTGTCATTTATTATTTTAATAACCAAATCCGAACTGGTTGAAGAATTCGAAGGGGTCAATATAGGGCTGTGTTGTTATCGGTTCGGAACCGCCCTTATCCTCAACAAGAGTGATTTCAACATCAAACTCGGTCAGACTGTAGTCGCCGTTTACTCTGCAAAGGCTGAGCGTAAGCTTATCGCCGACCTTGCCGTTATCAATCTTCTCAAGAAGAACATCGGCGGTTGTGAGGTCTTCGCCGTTAACGGCAACAATCATATCATACTGTCTTGCCTCCGTGTTTGCAAGCGAGCTGTCACTGCCGATTTCGTTGATGATAAGCGTACCTGCGGGCAGTCCCTTAATCTGAGCAATCATGCTGTACTGTGCACTTGCGCTTACGGGATAATAGGTTATGCCGAGCTTGGGTCTGTCGGGCACATAGCCGTGATTGATAAGATTATCGATAATCTCCTTGGCGGATGTTATGGGAATTGCAAAGCCCATGCCCTCATAATCCGTTGCGGCAATTTTCTGCGAGTTGATGCCGATAACCTGACCGTATGCGTTAACAAGCATACCGCCCGAATTGCCGGGATTGATAGCTGCATCGTGCTGGATGCACTTCATTGTGTAGCCGATTTCACTGCTTACGGGTCTGTCGATAGCGGAAACATGGCCGCCTGTAAGTGTTCCGAAAAATTCAACGCCGCCGGGATTGCCGATTGCATAAACGGGGTCGCCTACCACAAGCGAATTTGAATCGCCGAATTCCGCCGCGGGAAGTCCTTTTGCTTTTATACGAAGAACACCGAGGTCCGTTCTTGTGTCAAAACCGACGATTTCAGCATCAAATGTTGTACCGTCATGGAGCTGAATTCTCGCTTTGATGCCTGCATCGCTGATAACATGGGCACAGGTGATGATGTAGGTGTAAGTTCCCGTTTTATCTTCACCCATGATAACGCCCGAGCCTTCGCCCGCACTTGAATTGGAATTCTGAGTGTAAACAACAATGCCTACATTGCTGGGGCTGAGCTTTGCGTGAATCTGTGCAGGAGTGAGTATTCCTCCGCTTGAAACCTTTGTGGGGCTTACGGGTGATTTATTGATATCAACCTCAGGCGCATCCTGATTTTCAACCTGTTCCTCTGTGGTGATATCGCCGTCTTTTGAGAATTTGATAACCGAGGATACTCCGAAGCCGAGAGCAAAAACAACCACAATCGCAATCAGAGCCGCAAATATCTTCAGACCCTTCTTGTTTCTGTTATCCTTGACAGGCGTTGCAGGCTGCTGATAATTCTGCTGACTGTACTGATAATTATTATACTGCTGCTGATAATTCTGCTGACGGTAGCTTCCGTATGGCTGATAAGAAGGATTTTCAGGCTGCTGATACTGCGTTGCATCAACAGTGGGAACATCCTCTCTTTTGATTTCTTCCGTAGCTTTAAAACTCACATCGTCTGCGGAATTGTTGGTTTCTCTTTCAAAATTATTGCCGAAATCTTCGTTCATGTTTTTGCCTCCGATGATTTGATACTGATAGTTTAACCCTATTTTATTAATTCAGTTTGAACAGATATTAAATAATATTCAAAATTATGTCAATTCAGAGGAAGCTGAAATATAAATTCGGTATATTCCCCTTCTTCGCTTCGTGCGATTATACTTCCTCCGTGAAGCTCTATGATTGTTTTGCAAAGATAAAGACCCATGCCCGCACCCTTGACATCGAAGCTTCTTGACTTATCGATTTTATAGAATCTTTCAAAGATTTTATCGAGCTCTTCTCCCGGAATTCCCTTGCCGCTGTTACGGATTTTTACGATTATCTTTTCCTGATCGGCCTTTGAGCTGACTTCGATATATCCGCCTTCGGGAGTGAATTTAACGGCATTGTCAACAAGATTGTAAACAACCTGATTAATCATATCCTTATCTGCGGTAACATAGTTTGAAGATATTGTGTCCAGACCTCTGATTTCCATATGCTTTTTATCGATAACCTGCTCAAATCCGAGAAGAGTTCTGAAAAGCATATCGGAAATATCGAATTTCTGCGGTTTGATATCAAGCTCGCCTGCTTCAAGCTTGCTCATATTGAGCATACCCGTAACGAGCCTTGAAAGACGCTTCACTTCATCGGAAACAATCTTAAGATACTGCTGTTCTTTTTCCTGCTCAATTGTTCCGTCAAGAATTCCGTCGATAAACCCGCCGATGGTGGTCATGGGTGTTTTAAGTTCATGAGAAACATTGGCAACAAAGCTTCTGCGCGACATTTCAAGCGTTGCGAGAGCCTGAGCCATGGAGTTGAACGCCTGAACAAGCTCATCCGTTTCATCCTGACCGAAAATCCTGATTCTGGGTCTTCTGAGATTTATTCTCTTGGAAAAATCGCCCGTTGCATACATCTTCGCGGCAAGCGACATTTCACGCAGAGGTCTTGTCAGTCTGCTTGAAACCATATAGATAATCATGAATGTGAATGCAAACGCAAACAGCATTGCGAAAAAGAACATTCTGAAAATCGCTCCCACATAGGGAACAAGACCCTCAACAATCGGCTGAGTTGCAAAAACGACCGCAACCGTTTCGCCGTTAACAACAATCGGCGAGCTGACGATAAAGTGGATACCGTGAAGAGAACCGCCGAGATCGCCCGTTCCCGAATATGTTGTTTTAACTGATTTTTTCAGTATTTCCTGAGGAATTTTATATTGGTTATGCACCATGCAGTTTCCTGTATAAATAGCCATGTTGGACTGCAGAAGTTCCTTACAGTAAACAACATCGCCGCTGAGGTTGGTTATAAAAATATCCGCATCAACGGCACCCGAAATCTGCATAAGTGAGTTACAGATAACAATTACCGAGCCTCTTCCGCTTTCGCCGAGATAATCCGATTCGAGAATATCGCTCGTATTTCCGGCAACACTGACGGTGTTTTCATTAAGCAAAGCGGTTTTTTCGTTCATCCAAAGACTTGAAACCAAAAACAAGAGAGCTCCGCCTAAAAAGACGAAGCTTGCAAGGATAATTGAAATTGTAACAATGAAATATTTCCGGAAAAGACCGGATCTTACTCTCTTTGCCACACGGAACACTCCCGAATCAATCCTTGGTTTCGAACTTGTAGCCTACGCTCCACACTGTTTTAAGCTCCCACTTATCCGAAACACCCTCGAGCTTTTCACGAAGACGCTTGACATGAACGTCAACCGTTCTTGAGTCGCCGTAATAATCAAAGCCCCATACTTCGTCAAGAAGCTGGTCACGGGTGAAAACTCTGTTGGGATTGCTTGCAAGGTGATAGATGAGCTCAAGCTCTTTGGGAGGTGTGTCAACCTTTTTGTTGTCAACACGAAGCTCATAGTTTGTGAGATTGATTGAAAGCTTATCGTAGCGGACTTCTTTAGTTTCGGTCTGTGTACCCGAACCTGTTCTGCGGAGAACAGCCTTGACTCTTGCCATAACCTCTTTTGCGTCAAAGGGTTTCACAACATAGTCATCAGCACCGAGTTCAAAGCCGAGAACCTTATCGAAGGTTTCTCCCTTGGCTGTGAGCATGATAATGGGCTTGTCCGAAAACTTTCTGACCTCGCGGCATACCTGCCAGCCGTCAAGCACGGGAAGCATGATATCAAGAAGCATGAGATCGGGTGAAAGGTCGCGGAACATCTTGACAGCATCGCCGCCGTTATTGGCAATCATAACATCATAGCCGTCTTTTTCCAGATAAAGTCTTAATAATTCGCAAATATTGGTATCGTCATCAACAACAAGAATTCTTTCCTGTGCCATAAATACGTCCCCTCCTGTAAATTTATTCTACAATTACTATTATACTCCGATTTATAACATATTTGTGAATAGGTATAAAATAATTTGTTACATTTGCGTAAAAATATTAAAAAGAACTTATTTCACCGAGAACTTAAACACTGTTGTAGTCTTGAATTTTTCGCCTGCATCAATTGTGCACTGCGGAAAATCGGGCATATTGGGTGTATTGGGATAAAACTGTGTTTCAAGGCAGAAGCCTGCATGCTGAATGAGAGGCTCACCTTTTTTGCCCTTGTTTGTGCCGTCAAGGAAATTGCCCGTATAAAGCTGAACGCCGCAGAGGTCTGTGAAAACCTCAAGCATTCTGCCGCTTTCGGGGTCATACGCAACAGCTGCAGGACCGTCGCCGTCATTGAGACAGAAGTTATGGTCATATCCCTTGCCGATTGCAAGCTGGTCGTCCTCTGCACCGATATCTCTGCCAATCGCCTTGGGCACTCTGAAATCAAAGGGTGTGCCCTCAACAGGTCTGATTTCACCCGTAGGAATGCTGTTTCCGTCAATGGGAGTATACGCATCTGCGTTAATCATAAGCTCATGATTAAGAATATCACCCTTGCCTGCGAGATTGAAATAAGCATGGTTTGTCATGTTGATAACTGTTTTCTTGTCGCTGACTGCGTAATAATCAATGCGGAGTGCGTTATCCTCGTGAAGAGTGAAGGTTACTTTGAAATCAACCTTGCCGGGAAATCCCATCGCACCGTCGGGGCTTGTGTAGGTCATTTCAAGAGAGTTATCGTCAACGATAATCGCATTCCAGACTGCGGTTGAAAGCTCCGCACCGCCGTGGAGGCAGGTTATTCCTCTTTCGTTCTTTTCAACATTATATTCAACGCCGTCGATTGAAAACTTACCCTGCTCAATGCGGTTTGCATATCTGCCGACGGTCATGCCCTGATAATCGGAATATTTTTCATGTCCTTCAAGTGTATCAAACCCTGAAAGCACATCGGCAAAAACGCCGTTTTTATCCGCAGCATAGATGCTGTTGACGGTTGCGCCGTAGGTGATGATATCAACTGCGGTTTCGCTTGAATTTCTTATTGTGTAGCAGTCAACGGTTCTGCCGTCTGCGGTTGTTCCGAACAGGTTTTTAACTATCATTTTGAATTCCTCCGTATATCGTATAAATTATATCTGTTTCTGTCAGCTGTTTTTTTGCCGAACTGAATTGCTTTTGCGGGGCATCGGTTGATACATGCCGTGCAGTGCTGGCATTTTGATTTTGTCCATACGGGCTTTCCGTTTCTGATTTCGATTGCACCGTCGGGACATATTTTTTCACAAAGTCCGCATGAAGTGCATTTATCGTCCGCATAATATTTTGAGGTTGTTCTGCAGATATTATAAAGATAAGGCACAATCATGCTGTTGATTTCTCCGCCCTTAACGCCTGCACACTTTGATGCCTTTTGGTTGATGTCATCGCAGATTGAGTCAAGCTCCTTATCGGAATGTGAAAGAAATCTGAGAGCTTTTTCCTTTTCGCAGGGATTATAGAGGATGACATAGTTATCGGGCATACGCAGAGAATAGCAGTAATCAAGCTTTCTGCCCAATCTTTTTTCAAGCATTTTGTTTGCCGTTCCCGTGTTTGCACCGCAGGTTATAACGGCATAAACATAATCACCCGTATTGATTTTTATTTTTTTCGAAAATCTTTTGATTATCTCAGGCAAACCCCAGAAATAAACAGGAAAAACAATTCCCGTTACGCCGTTACTTTCTGCTTCCGCTTTGCCGTTCATGACATCAACGATGTTAACGGCTTTATCGTTTGTTTTAACCGCTATCTTTCGGGCAGCATATTCGGAATTTCCCGTTCCGGAAAAATAATAAATCAAGGAATATCACCTCTTAAAGAATTGTATCATCCGCAAATTTTTTTGTCAATAAATAATCATCGGAGATTATGACATAATATAAATGAACTGCGGTTCAAATATTTTTTAAAAGGTGAATAAAAATGGATAACAAGCAGAACTATCAGAACAATCAGCAGAACAACAATCAGAACAAGAACGACAGGAACGCACAGAACAACAAGCAGAATCAGCAGAACAACAAGAAGAACAACAACGATAATTTCTGATAAAAAGGAAATATATCACTAAGCAAAACCGGATAAAGAAATCGGCTTGAACACGAGTGTCCAAGCCGATTTTTATTTATTCAATAGTTTCTGTTTGCGGCAAATCTGTTGTAACTGCTTCTGCGGTTGTTGTTTCCTGTTCCGTAACAATTTCAGCCTCGCCGTATTTTGCAATTATCTCGGCTTCCATTTGTTCGATGTCAATAAAATCTGTTGTTCGGGTTTCATATGTGCCCGTATCAAGAGCCGCTAAATATTCATCCTCATAGAAGAAAGCATAATCATTTCCCAAATAATATTCACTTATTAATTCATTGTCAAATGTATAAATAATATCTGCATTATACACTTCGCTGAATTCCTGTTCTGCAAAGTCTTTTGGGTTCATACAAGCATCATAGTAATACTCTTCCACAAATTTACCATATTCAACATTTGCCTTGTCAAAATCTTCTCTTGAAATGTTGAATTTCTTTATAAAAGACACAATTACCATTTCTTTAGTGTTATCCGGATAATTTTCCGCTAAATATGTGTTACACCATTCATCGTAAGCTTTTTTGTCAACCAATTCACTGAAAAACGTAGGAATTTGATAAAAACAAACACGATATTTTTGGGGGTTTATTATTCCTCCGCCGATATCATTTATTGCAGACTCTTCGGATTCGGCAACCGTAAATTCTGTCGGTGTATTATTCGTTGAAGTTAATGTGTCTGCTTGGGTGGTTGTGCTTGTTGTTTCCTTATTATTAATTTTCTTTTCACAAGCGACAGTCAAAAACAGCAAAACTAAAATTGTTATTAATAATATTATTTTTCTCATTTCAGCTTACCTCGATTTCTGTTTCATCGGGAATCAGAGCTGTTGTTTCTTCGTAAACGGTGGTTTCAGGTTCTGTTGTTGCTTCGTATTCCGTAACAATTTCAGCCTCACCGTATTTTGCGATTATCTCCGCTTCCATGGCTTCAACATCAACCCATTCCTCGGTTTGAGATTGATATGTACCGTTTTCAACAGCAGCTTCATATTCAAAATCAGCACAATACGGATATTCAGGTGTTAAATAATATTCGTTGATTATTTCATCGTCAAAAGTATAGATTATATCAGCATTATACACCTCATATGTTTGCTGATTTTCATAATCCATCGGTCTCATCGTAGGATTGAATTCAACAAAGCTTTTTGCCATTTGCAGATTAGCTTTTTCAAAAACTTCTTTGGAAATATCGAAGTATTGAATGAAAGCTGCAATTTGTGCTTTTTCCGGATTGAAATCATATATTTCATTATACCACCTATCGAATTCTTCTTTACCTACAAGAACAACAAAATCATATGGTACATCATAATAACATTGTCTGTATTTTCCGGATTCTATGTATCCGCCGCCGGTATCAGATTCTGATACCGTGTCCTCTTTGTTGCCCATTTTTTCGGTTGTTATTAATAGAGTGGTTTCGGAAATTTGGGTTGTTGTACTTATTGTCTCTGTTGTCTTTAAGGTTGGGGTTATTGTTTCGATGTTATTGTTTTCTTTTTCACAAGCTACGGTTGAAACCAGCAAAACTAAAATTGTTATTAATAATATTATTTTTTCATTTCAGCTTACCTCGATTTTTGTTTCATCAGGAATCAGAGCTGTTGTTTCTTCGTAAACGGTGGTTTCAGGTTCTGTTGTTGCTTCGTATTCCGTAACAATTTCAGCCTCACCGTATTTTGCGATTATCTCGGCTTCCATTTGTTCGATGTCAATCCAGTCAGTTGTTAGTGTTTGATGCGTACCATTTAACACCGCTTCTTCATAGTCCGATTCGAAGATAAACGGATAATAACCGCTTATATAATATTCATTTATTAAGTTATCATCGAATGTATATATGATGTCTGCGTTATAAGGTTCATCCGTTTCTTGATTAGCAAAATCTTTTGGGTTCATTGCAGGTTTTCCGCCCATTTTTGTGTGTATAACTTTTGTCCATTCAAGATTTGCTTTATCAAATTCTTCACGGGTAATATCAAAATATTCTATAAAACTTTTCATAACCATAATATTTGTTTTGTCCGGATCTTCAATATTATGCTGTTCATCCCATTCCCAATAAGCATCTTCGCCAACCAAAAGAATAAATTGATATGGAACATCGTAATAATTAACTCTGTATTTTCGTGTTGAAATGCTTGCACCGCCTATACCTAAATCCGTTTTGGTGGTATTGATAGTTTCTATGCTTTTATTTGTCGTCTCATTATTTTGTGTTGTTTTGGTTTCTGTGTCAACAGCATTGGTGCTGATACTAACGCTGTCAGACAATAAAGTTATTTCTATATTCGTATTGTTATTTTCTGAATTGCATGCAGAAAAACTTAATGCTAATACGGATATCAGCAAACAAAAAATGATTGTTTTTATTTTATTTATCATAATTTAAACCCTTTCTTAAAATCACTCGCTACCATACCAAAATGTACCGTAATAATACAATTCAGCATCAGAAGTTTCGTTATACCTAATATTATCATCCATATAGAAAAAAACCGGATTTATCAAGTCGTTGTAACTGCTTCTTCCCGCATAAGATGCTTCCTCTCCGTTCGATTCATATATAGAGGCAGTTTGATTGTTAACCTCAAAATGCAAATGATAACCATAGGAATTTCCTGTGCTTCCCACAAAACCAATCTCTTTGCCCTGTGAAACCTCTTGACCTCTTGACACCTTAGGCTTATTTAACATATGCATATAAATTGCAACATATTGCTTTCCGCTTACGAAATCTGTTGTTTCGTCATCTGATATAATCGAAGCACAATATCCCCAATCAAGAGAAGTTTTTTCACATATATAATCGACCGTACCGCTAAAGGCAGATACAATAGGATATCCGCATATTCCGCCTGTTGTTCCTGTTGTTATATCAATTCCTTTATGTTTAGTTGGATCCGTGTTTCTTTTGCCATAAGGCGATTGAATGTAATTGGCATAACTTTTGTCAGTTGGTGTTTTAACCGGCCATAACCATTGTAAGCCGGTATATTGCGAAACGGTGCCTTTGGTGGATATATCGTTAATCTTAACAAATCCCCATTTCTGGCTTCCGCTGACGGTTGCATATCCGTATGCCCAGCCTGCGGAACCGCCGTCATCACCGTACACATAAAAATTTGCATCCGCCGATAAAGTTCCGAGTGATGACGTTGACGCCGATGTTCCCGTATAAATTTTTGTGGATTTGTTGGCTTTTCCCGTCCAGCCTTGTTTCCACTCGTAAATGCAGTAAACGGGAATCCTGTTTATTTCTGTTCCGTCAACCGATGCAATCAGATATGCCGTTCCCGGCTTTTTGCCGGTTATAAGTCCCGTTTTCGAATCAACTGAAATGACATTCGTGTTGTTCGTGGAATAAACCACGGCTTTGTCGCCGGTATAAAGCAATTTTGCTCTCGGCTTACCTGATGAGTCTTGGTTTGTTTTGTCTGCGTAAACATGGTCATATTTTCTGTTGAATTCCGCAACAATCTCTTCTTTCGGCTCTTCTTTTTCGGTATTTTTATCTCCTTCAGACAGCCAGAAATTGAAAACATAACCTTCAACACCGTTTTTATTCACAACCAGAGAGTAAAATTCTTTTTCAACTTTAATTTCAACTTCCGATCCGACGAAGAATACAGTTTTGACAGCTCCGAAAACTTCGGGCGTTTCGTGAACTAAAACGATGAGAAACGGCGTCATTATAACAGCTGATTTTTTGCTTTGTGTTGCGGTTCTGCCAACAAAAAAACTTGCATTTTCAGTATAAGAAGTTTTTTCTGAAATGTCAATGTCCTGTATTCCGTATGCAACAGAGATATTGCTCAGCAAAACAAACACACATAGAATTACTGACAAAATTCGTACAAATTGTTTCAAAATCAAATCTCCTTCTTCCTGTATCTTACTATACTGTGTTTTTAACTCTGACCCATCAGAATCCCCTTCTTTCGCATTATGATTACCTTCCAAAAAAACTGATTTTTGAAAGGGGTTACATATATATATGGCGAAAAGTTCAAAATGTCACGCAAAAAATTTTTGCTTTTTTGAAATTTCGGTCTTTTGCACGAAACGAAGCCGTGAAATCTGTGCGTTATGCCAAAACAAAAAGACACATCTCAAAATAACAAAATCTGCATTCTGAGATGTGTCTTTAACTGTAAAAATCCGATTAAGCCAATGTTCTGATATATTCAATTAAAATAAGAATGTAGTGGTACGCAACGGGCATGAGCAATGCAGGCACCATATTGAGGGTTTTGATTTTGTTTGTGAGAATAAAATTAAGACCTATCGCCACGATTATTGCGTAGCCGACCATGCATATCTGAGTGAGAAGTTCGCCCTGCAAAACTCCGCTGAGAGTGCCTGCCAGAAGCGAAATACCGCCCTGATAAATAATAATCGGAATGAACACAAACACAACGCCCCAGCCGAGAGTTGCACCGAAAATAATCGCATTCACAAAGTCGAGCGCACTCTTGACAAAGAGGATTGAGCTGTCACCGGTCAGACCGTCATTGATTGAGCCGATTATCGACATTGCACCGACGCAGAAAAGCACCGTTCCGCTGATAAATCCCGATGCAAAGCCCTCGGATTTGAATTTTGCTTCAATCTTTTTGCAGAAACTGCTGAAACGGTCATCAATCTTAAGAATTTCACCGATGAATGTTCCGATAACAAGAAAAACAATCAGCAGCAGCTCACCGCTGCTTGAAAGCTTGCCGTCGCTCACCGTGAACATATTGGCTATAACTCCGTTGAGACCTATTATAAGAACCGCAATGCCGAGAACCTTGTTTATTCCGTCGGCATAAGCAGGTTTTATTCCTTTTTTGAGAAGCAGTCCGATAAGTCCGCCGACCACAACCGCAACTGCATTGACCAAAGTACCCGTCACCTTGAAATTCCTCCGTTTTCATGATGAACATATTTTAATACTCATTGCTTTGATTGTCAACAAAAACCCGTAACTCTCATAATTTCCGCCGCAATCATGCAGACTGCAATCCCCATAACAGCAGGCAGAATTGCGGATATCAGCGTATATTTCAGGCTGCCCGTTTCCTTTCTGATTGTGATGAGTGTTGTTGAACACGGAAAATGCATCAGCGAAAAAAGAATGAAGCAGACCGCCGTTGCTTTTGTCCAGCCGTTGGCGGCAAGTGCCGCACCGATTTCAGCAGTCGAGCCGAGTTCGGGCAGTGTTCCCGATGCACCGTATGCCATAAGAATTACGGGAAGAACAATCTCGTTTGCGGGAAATCCGAGAATAAATGCCGTCAGAATAATTCCGTCAAGACCCATAAGCCTTGCAAACGGGTCAAGAAAAGCGGAAATGTGCTCAAGAATTGTCAAACCGCCAAAACCGACATTCGCAAACAGCCATATAATGAGTCCCGACGGTGCGGCTACGGCAACCGCCCTGCCGAGAACAAAAAGCGTTCTGTCAAAAACAGAGCGTATAAGTATTTTTGTAAACTGCGGTCTGCGGTAAGGCGGCAGTTCAAGAATAAACGATGAGCTTTCACCTTTGAGAACGGTTTCGGATAAAAACCTTGTTGCGATGAATGTTGCAATCATGCCGATAACGATAACCGCCGTCAGAATAAGCGATGAAGCCAGCGATGAAAACATATTCCCTGCCAGAAACACGGTTATCAGCAGTATCATTGTCGGGAATTTTCCGTTGCACGGCACAAGGCTGTTTGTTATAACCGCAAGCAGCCTTTCACGGGGTGAATCGATTATTCTGCATCCCGTAACCCCCACGGCATTGCATCCGAAACCCATGCACATCGTAAGTGCCTGCTTTCCGCAGGCATTGCACAGGCTGAACGGTTTGTCGAGATTATAGGCAATTCTCGGCAGAAATCCCGAATCCTCCATAACGGTAAACAACGGAAAGAATATTGCCATCGGCGGCAGCATAACCGAAACTACCCACGCAAGCACACGGTAAACACCGTTGACAATGCAGTCATGAAGCCCCTCGGGGGCATTGATTTTTATGAAAATCCCACTCAGGTCGTCCTGCAATCCGAAAAGTGCATCGGAAAGCAGCTGTGACGGATAGTTTGCACCCTTGACCGTCAGCCAGAAAATCAGTGCAAGCATCAGAATCATAATCGGGAATGCGGTTATTCTGCCCGTCAGAATACCGTCAGCGCGTCTGTCAGTTTTGTGGTATCCCGTATTGCCGCAAACCGCATCACGGCAGATTTCACGGGAAGCTTCGATAATCCCCGAAGAAATTGTTTTGCCGATATTCTCAGCGGCAAATCCGTTTTTGTCAAGATGTGCTCTTGCTTTTGATACCGCACTCATATCAACGTCAATCCCTCTTGAACGGATTTCGGATTTTATGCTTTCATCGCCGTCAAGCAGGCGGAGAGAAAGCCAGCGGCGGTCAATTCCGCAGCCGTCGGGAATTCCGTCCATGATTATTTCCGATGCTTTTTCCAATGCGTGAGGATATCTGACTTTATATGTTTTCTCATTACAGGGCAAGTCATCAAGTGCATCCGTAAGTACGGCAAGGCTTTTCTTATTCCTTGCATGAGTGCCGACCACGGGCACTCCGAGCTTTTCCGAAAGCAGACCGAGATTTATTTTTATCCCCTTTTTCTTCGCTTCATCCATAAGATTGACGCAGACAATAACATTCCGCGTCAGCTCAAGAGTCTGCAAAACAAGAGCCATGTTTCTTTCAAGGCAGGTTGCATCGCAGACAACAACCACACAGTCCGGATTTTCGAAGCAGATATAATTCCGTGCTATCTCTTCTTCCCGTGACCTTGCGTTGAGTGAATATGTGCCGGGGATATCAACCAGCGTATAGCTTCGTTTTTTCGTTGTAAAGCTGCCCGTTGCGTTGGCAACGGTTTTACCTGCCCAGTTGCCCGTATGCTGATTCATGCCCGTAAGACCGTTGAAAACCGTGCTTTTCCCCACATTCGGATTCCCCGCAAGCGCAACAGTCATATCACTCATGGCTTCGCCTTCTTACGCTTATCCCCGCAGCATCCGCAGACCGTATCGCAACAACCGCACCCGAAATCAGATATGCCGACGGGTCTCCGAAGGGACTTTTTCCGACACACTCGACAGATGCGTTCTCGGTAAGACCCATGTCCGTAAGCCTTCGCACGGTTGAGGTGTTTCCGGATATGCCAATAACCCGTGCAGACTCTCCTTTTTTCAATTGATTCAGATATATATATTCAACCATATTTTCATCCTCCAAAACCATGATATTCAGGTTTCAGGAGGTTTGTTAACTTCAAAAACATCAAATCAACATCAAAAATTACAAAAAACACATCAAAATTGACATTTTTAACATTTATTCGTTTTTTTGCGGTATTGTTTGGTTGTCAACAGGGGAAACCCCAAAGACACAACGAAAACGAAACGGGGAATCAAAAGATGGCAGCGGAAATAAAAACAACAACGTTTTACCGCAAACGGTAAAAAACATATTTCAGATTATGAAGGGAGGAAAAGGAAGCGGTGCAAGACGCCGCAATCCGGAAAACATGACTATCAAGAGATTTATCGAAAAGAGCATCGACGCAATGGCGTTTGTCTTCACGGCTTCTTTTGCAGCAATCGCAGTTGTGGCAACAATCGTTCTTGTCGGCTGCATACTTTGATGGCAGAGTAAAACGGTTCAAACCAAGCACGGCATAAAGGTCGGAGTTACGGCCCGTTGAAGCGTTTCTCTATAAACAAATATTGCAAAGGAGGTTCGTAATTGGCATTTATTATTGCAGCGGCAATAACAGCCGTTGTTACAACATCGGCAATTGCAATGATCTGCATTGCAATCTGACAGAAGAGTTGTATATAAGAGAGTAAGTATAAAAGATGGTAAACCGCTTGCAATGAGGAGAATCAAGCGGCTTCCGGAGGGGTAAAGATGACTTTTGCAGTTTTGACAACAGCGTTTTTCATTGTAACCACCGCATTTTCAGTGGTAACAATTTGTCTGGCAAAACCGTTCTGAGGATGGATTGAACGGAAATCGCACAAAACCGGTCAGAGGTTTGGGGAAACTTCTGCCGGTTTTTCTTTTTTATTGTTTTGTTGACATTATTATCTGTATTTATTATAATAAAATAGACTATATATATGTAATTTTCGATGGCGAATCATCAAATATTACAAAAAACCTGTCATTTTTGTCATTTGCGATTTTTTGTATATATATTATTATATAATTGACCCATACCAAAAACAAAGGGGCAGCTTTATGATTACTGTATCAAACGTTTCAAAAGCATTCGGAAAAACTCAGGTTATCAAAAATATATCATTCACTGCGGCACCGGGTCAGATAACGGGACTCATCGGCGCAAACGGTTCAGGCAAAACAACAACCATGAGGCTTATCTCAACAATTCTCAAGCCCGACAGCGGAAGCATCATCGTTGACGGTGCGGATGCGGTTTCAAATCCCGCCGCGGCAAGAAAAAATCTCGGCGTGCTTTTCGGCGGCGATGTTTCGCTCTATAACCGCCTTACCGCATGGGAAAACATCATGTATTTCGCAAAGCTTCAGGGCATGAGCGATGCGGAAGCAGAAACAAGAATAAAAATCCTTTCAAACCTTCTTGATATGGATAAATACATATTCAAAAGAGTTACCGGATTCTCAAGAGGCATGCGTCAGAAGGTTGCGTTTGCAAAATCCATAGTGCACAATCCTTCGGTTATCCTTCTTGACGAACCTTCAACGGGACTTGATATCTACAGCATCCGCGATGTTCAGGATTTCATTCTCACCTGCAAGGAACAGGGCAAAACCGTTCTTGTTTCAACTCACAATATGCACGAAATCGAGCGTCTTTGCGATAATCTTGTTATTATCTCAGACGGCAGAATAATCCGTAACGGTCCTAAGGAAGAAATTCTCCGTAACGAAGGTACGGACGACGTTATGGAAATGTTTTTCAGAATTGCGGAGGGTGCTGACTGATGTTTAAAGATTATGTTCTTATTCTGAAAAAAGAGCTTACGGATATTTTCAGGGACAAACGAAGCATAGCGATGCTTTTTGTTCCCGTTCTGATATTTCCTCTGATGTATTTCTTCATGGGGACTCAGCTCACAGGCAGCAATATCACCGAAAACATCCCCTGCATCGTTGACTGTAAAACAGAAAACGACAGAGCAATCTACGAAATGATTTTCAAGGATTCCAACCTTGTCAAAGAAACAGAAGTTGTTGAGGATATGTATACCGACCTCAAAAAAGGAGCTGTATACGGGATAATTTCCGTCGATAACGGTAAAATTCAGGTTATTCACAATCCGAACAGCACAAAGGCTCTCAGCTCCATAGCCACGGTAGGGCAGCATATAGCTCAGATTTCAAACTCAATTTATATGCAGTCAATCGCCGATACGGGAATTGACATGACAAAGCTCAGGTCTCTCGATTTCAGCGGTGAACTCACCGACCTTTCAACAATCATCAATGATACGGGCAACTCCATGATGGCATCCATCGCACCCATGCTTCTTGTTATGGTTATCATGAGTGGCGGAGTTGCAATTGCGGTTGACCTCTTTGCGGGAGAAAAAGAAAAAGGCACTTTTGAAAGTCTGCTCACAACTCAGGTCAGCAGAATGAGCCTTCTCATGGCAAAATTCACCGCAATTCTTGTTATCAGTATGCTCAGCATGGTGCTTTCCATTGCGGCATATGTTATCTCGTTCAAGCTCAACCCCTCGGCACTCGGTCTTTACACGGGCAACCTCAACGCAGATGCCGAAGATGTTGAAATAATTACTGCACCGCAGGTTGTTCAGGTTGTTCTTGTCTGCTTCGCACTTTCGGTTTTTGCAGTTTCGCTCATGACTCTGCTCGGCCTCAATGCAAAAACAGTCAAGGAAGCTCAGTCACAGATGAGCATGATAACAATCATCCCTACCCTGCTCAGCGGACTTACAATGTTCATGGACAGTGCAAGCATAAGCAACGGTGCAATGCTTATTCCCGTTTTCAATACAATCGCGGCAATCAAACTGATTTTCCTCGGCACGGTTCAGCCAATTCATATTGTGCTTGCAACGGTTTCGTGCCTTGCTTATTCGGGAATAATCTGGGTATTATGCGTAAGAATGCTTAACAGCGAAAAATTACTGAGAGGATAGGACGGTGAAAAATTTTGCTTAAAATTGCGGTATTTGACCGTGAGCAAAACGCAAGAAGGCTTGAAGATATTCTTGTCAATATTCTTTTTGACAAATGCGAATTCGGTTACGAAGCATACACCGATCCTCTTGCGGCGCTCAACATGGATTTCACAAAAGACTTTGATTTCGACATCGTTTTTATCGAAATCAATGCCGACAACTTCCCCGGAATCGAAATTGCGAGAAGGATGAGAGAAAGCGGCGTTATCAAAACCGAAATCATCTTCATGTCATCAGACGATTCGTTTGCTCTTTACGGCTACAAGCTGAGAATTTTCGATTATCTTATAAAACCCATACCCATAAAAACTCTTGCGGAAACTCTGGAAAGATATTTCTGCTACTTTGAGTCCTATGAAGATGAATGCTTCTCATACAAGGTCTCGGGTGCGGTTCAGAAAATCAGACTTGACGATATTTTCTACTTCACAAGCAACGGCAGAAAATGTATCATCGTCAACAAACGCGGAGACAGCGAATTTTATTCAAAGCTCGACGAAGTTGAAGAACTGCTTGACGGCGACGATTTCATCCGTACGCACCAGAGCTACATAGTAAATATAAAGTATATCAAAAGCCTCACCAAAGACGGCATGACCATGAGCAACGGATTATTTGTTCCCGTCAGCCAGAGAAGATACACTGAAGTCAAAACCAGATTCATGAAATATCTTGAAATAGAAGAATAAGGAGAGTAATCACCATGAAAGAAATAAAAAGACTCACAAGATGCAAGAACGGTCACTTTTTTGACGGCGGAAAATACGAAGAATGCCCCCATTGCAATAACAATAACATCCCCAATGTTACAACTCATAAAAAGTTTCTCGATGCACTTGAAGGCGACTCCGTTGAATCCGTAATCAACGCACCTGCACCCGAAACAGATATCAAACCCGAAATCGACAGCAAGCAGATTTACGAACAGGTTAAAAATGTTGTTCCGGAACCCGTAAACGTAACTCCCAACAACGACAGCATGACAATGCATTATTATCAGCGTGCACTCGGAACGGAGCCAGTAGTCGGCTGGGTTGTCTGCGTTGACGGCGTTCATTTCGGCGAAGATTTCAAAATAAAATCCGGCAGAAACTTTATCGGCAGATCGGGAACAATGAATATCTGCCTCAGCGGTGACAAGGCTATCTCAAGAGAAAGCCACGCAATCCTCACCTATGACCCCAAGGGTAACGTTTTCATGATTCAGCCCGGTGCTTCATCCGAACTCAGCTACCTCAACGGACAGGTTGTTCTCGTTCCCACTCAGCTCAAGGCAGGCGACAGAATTTCACTGGGCGAAACCGAGCTTATGTTTGTTCCCTTCTGCTCAGAATCCTTCACATGGGAGAAATAAAATGAAAATATTCAAAAAATCCGACGATTCGTTCGTGGGTTCAATCATGGGCGTTAACGGTGTCTATGCCGACGCCATATTCAGAATTGACCCCAACGAAAAAATAACCATTGGCAGAGACCCAAAATCTGCTCAGATTGTTGTTGATGAAAACTGCGGGCTTGTCAGCAGAAAACACTGTACCATTCTCGGCTGTGTTTCCGCAAACTGCTACATTGTCACCGATTTTTCAACCAACGGCACCTTTGCAGACGGCAAAAGACTGCCCAAAGGCGAAGCTGTTTCCGTTGCAAGAGGCACACTCATTGCAATCGGTGACGAAAGCAACACTTTCAGACTTAACTGACATGAAGAGGTAAAAGGCAATGGACTACGAAAACCTTTGTATATCATGCTTCGGCGAAATGGTAGACGGCTCCTGCCCTCAGTGCGGCTACATGGAGTCAGGCAACAGAAAAAAAACCATGCTTCCAGCAAGAATTCTCCTTAACGGAAGATATCTTGTCGGCGAGGTTCTCGGTCTCGATAAATCCGCAGTCAACTATAAGGCATGGGATACAAAACAGAATAAGATTGTTGAAATTCAGGAGTATTTTCCCCGTGACCTTGTCAACCGTGAAAAGGATTCGGCAAATCTTGAGGTCGTTTCTCAGGATTTATCGGAGGAATACTTCAAAAGCGTTAACACAATCAAAAACAACGCAGAAAAAATGTTTGAGTTTTCAAGCTCGGAAAACATCATAAATATCTTCGATTCCTTCGAAGAAAACAATACGGTTTACATCGTCAGCGAATATCTTGAGGGTATGCTTCTGGGAGATTATGTTGAAGGCTGCGGCGGAAAATTAAGCTCCGAGGAAGCCGTTTCAATCATAAGCTCCGTGCTCGACGGTCTTGCTCTTATCCACAAAGCAGGTCTTGTTCACAGAGCCGTAACTCCGAAAAACATAATCCTCACAACCACCAACAAAATCAAAATCATCAATTTCCGTTCGCTCCGTGAAGCTTCACCGTATAAGGACAACAAGCTCACAGTTTACTTCTCCCCCGGCTACGCTCCTCCCGAGCAGTACCGTTCAAGCAGTAAACAGGGACCTTTCTCGGATATTTACTCCGTCGGTGCGGTGCTCTATAAAATTCTTACCGGTCAGAAGCCCGTTGATTCTCTCAACCGTATTTCCGTCGATGAGCTTGTTGCTCCCAATGAACTCAACCCCGAAATATCCGATGCGGTAAATCTTTCAATCATAAAAGCAATGAATGTTGTTCCTGAGCTTCGTTTCAAGAATGCTTCAGATTTCAAAAACTGTCTTCTTGCAAAAAAAGAGATTGTCAGCGTTGACAGTCAGCTCGCGGATATCAAAGAAAAGAATTCACGCAACTTCATTTATGCGGTTATCGGTGCAATCGGCGTTGCGGCAGGCATTCTTCTCTATTTCATAATAAACTGACCCAAAAGGGTGATTGATTTGATTAAACACAGCTACATAACAAATAACGGAGGCCGTGCCGTCAACGAGGATTCCGGCAGTATCGTTCGCAAGGATGACCGCTACTGCTTCACCGTATGCGACGGTCTCGGCGGCCACGGCAAGGGAGAGGTTGCGTCGTCTGCAGCGGCAAAAACCTTCTCCGCCATATTCAAAAAAACAGAGCTTGAACCTTCCGAATTCTTCAATGTTGCATACAACAAGGCTCAGGAGATTGTTCACACTCTCCGGAATAAAGACGGCTGCGGTTTCTCCATGAAAACCACGGTCGTTTCGTTGGTTATTGCAGACGGAAAATGCACATGGAGCCACCTTGGCGATTCAAGACTTTATATGTTCAAAAACAACGAGGTCAGGGTGCGTACGCTTGACCACAGCGTACCGCAGATGCTCGCAAACTCCAACGAAATAAAAGAAAAAGAAATCCGTTTTCATCCCGACAGAAACAGACTTCTCCGTGTGCTCGGAAGCGACGAGGATGCTCCGAGATTCACGGTGTCGGAATCCGTGGACCTCAGCGACTGTCAGGCTTTCCTGCTCTGCACAGACGGATTTTGGGAGCTGATTGACGAAAAGCAGATGTGTTCCCTTCTCAAAAAGAGCTACAGTCCCCGGCTCTGGCTTCGCAAAATGGAAGAAATCATTCTCAAAAACGGCAAAAACAAAGAAATGGATAACTACACGGCAATTGCAGTATTTACGGAATAACCTTTTCGGGAGTTGAATGAAATGCAAAGATGTCTCGGCTGTATGAAAGAATATGAAGCCGAATTCGATTTGTGTCCTTTTTGCGGCTACATAAAGGACACGCCCGCCAAGTCAAGAAATCATCTTGAGCCCGGCACGGAGATTGCTAACCGCTATATCATCGGTAAGTCTCTCGGTCAGGGCGGCTTCGGCATAACCTATATCGCATGGGATAATAAAATTCAGAAAACTGTTACAATCAAAGAATTCTTCCCCAACGCCCTTTCCACCAGAGGTTCGGGCGAGGTTTCCGTTTCCTGCTTCAACGACAGGGCGGAGGCTCATTTCAAAGAGGGCATGAAAAAGATGCTCGACGAGGGCAGGAGGCTCTCAAAATTCACCGATAACGAAAATATCGTTGATGTATATGACTTCTTTGAGGAGAACAACACCTCATATATCGTCATGGAATACCTCAGCGGCAAGGATTTGAAGCAGTTTCTCGAGGAGAAGGGCGGTAAGCTCGACCCCGAGGAAGCTGTTAAAATCATTCTGCCCATACTCAACGCACTTTCGGATATGCACAAGGCACAGCTTATCCACCGTGACGTTGCACCCGACAACATTTTCCTTTGCGACAACGGAAAGATAAAGCTTCTCGACTTCGGCTCGGCACGTCTTGCGGTTGACGAAAACGAAAAGAGCCTTTCGATTATGCTCAAGCACGGATTCGCACCCAAGGAACAGTATTCAAGCCGTTCCAATCAAGGTCCGTGGACAGATGTTTATGCGGTTTGCGCAACGCTTTACAAAATGATAACTGGCGAAGTGCCTCCCGACAGCATCGACAGAAAGTCCGATTCGCTCAAACCTCTTTCAGCTTTCGGTATAAACGGCTATGCTGCCCTTGAAGAAGTCATCTCCAAAGGCCTTGAAGTCGAACAAGAGAACAGATATCAGGATGTGAAATCACTTCAGAAAGAACTTGTTTCAAGTCTTAAAAAAAAGAATTCAATAACCGCAAAAACTCCGACAAAGACCAATAACACCAACAGCAAAAACAACAGCAAAAAAATCATAATTGCCGCCGTTGCCGCAATTGTTCTTGTCGCAGGCTTGGTTTCAGGCACCGTTTTCGCAAACAAATTCAAGAAAGATGAAACCAATGCCACAACCGAATCTTCAACTTCTGAAAATTCAACCACAACAAACAATACTGCTTCAACATTACTCGAAACAACAACTGAAATTTCAACCACCGAAGATATCAGTGCACAACAGCAAAAACTTAAAGAAATCAAAGAAAAAGCTGTTAAGGCATATGAAAAAGAACTTTCAGAGCTTAGCGATTATTTATCATCTGTATACATAACAGATATTAATCAAGACGGTATACCCGAAGTCATTTACAGACTGTTATCCGGTCAAGGTGCTATGACTTATACAGAAAAACACGGTCTCAGCACTGTCGATTTTTCCGGTCATTCAAGTATGAATCCTGAAATTTACATTTCAAATGAAAACTGTATTTATTTCAGGGATGACGGTCATAATCAAGGAACTGCATGGTATCACCACGCCGAATTCTATTCAATCAATGAAACAGGATTTGTGAAAACCCATGAAATCGACGGAGAAGAATGGGAAGATTTCGACTGGAACAATGAAGAATTGTTTGAAGCAACCGATAAAAAATATGAAAAGGAATTTGAAAAAAAACTGAATGCAATAATCAAGGAACAAGAATTCAACGTATACTCTAAAATTGCGAATGATACAAATACTGCAGAATATTTAAGTTCAGAATTATCTATCAATATATCTAACACTGAAAAAATACGCCAAATTTACGAATATTATCTTAATAGTACCTCTGCTCAAAAATATTATGAACCTCCTATAGAAGAAACTGATCTTGGATTATATTATGGAAACAAATACAACGGAAAAAAAGAACTAACATTTTTAGATATTGATGCCGATGGTACAGAAGAATGTATTCTTAAGGTTCCGTTCCCTAGTAACACCTCTCTCTCATATGAAATTGTTTACATTTTTGATATTGAAGATGAAATTGTAAGATTGGTATTTTCCTCATTAGACTGCGGTGTTCATAGAGCTCAAGGTAAATTCTCCATAATAAAGTATAACGGTAAATATATGTTTCATAGCTATTATGTGGATCCACACGAATTATGGGGAAGCATCTATTCTTATGACGGAACAAAAATCGAACTTAATTGGAGTTACGATGCGGAAGATTTACATGAAAATGATGAAGATAAAGTGATAACGAGTCAAATCCATGATTTTGTAGAGAATTACGGTATAGATTATCTAAAAATGTATTATAACAATGAACCTCTTCCCGAATACATAATTACACTTTCTAAACCAGATTTCAATAAAGTATATAACCAATATTTAGATTCCTCTCTATATAAAGTTCCCCAATATTAATACGCTACAAAAACATATTTACTTTCTTGGCATACACTTACCGCAAATTACAAAACAACTCTAGTAAACGGGACGGGAAACCCGTCCCCTACACATAAAATTAATTTGATAACGTAGGGAACGACCTCCGTGTCGTTCCGCAACAATTTTTGCGGAGCAATATAAAATGCGTCGCAGACCACTCACTTTGCACTTGTTAGGGTCGATGTGGGCATCGATTCCTACAAATAAAACCAATGCGGAACGGATAATATCCGTTCCCTACCCGATTGTATTCCTTGCGGAAAGTGACATATCTTTCTCAAGAAAAAGACGGTGTTCCGTGCGGTCATATTGTCTTGACAAACTGGCATTAATAATGTAAAATTTAATAAACTATTATTTGGAGGTAATGACATATGGTTTTAGCTGCTGTCGGCAAAAACGGCACAGGCAAGGATTTCTTCCTTGAATATGTTGCAAAAACTTACGGTTTTCCCATGATTTCAATCGGTGACGTAGTAAGAGAGCTTGCTGCTCAGGACGGTCTTGAGCTTACTCGTGACAATCTCCACGCTACATCAAAGAAGTACATGACCGCTAACGGTCAGACCTTCTTCCCCGAAATGATTGTTAAGAAGATTAAGGAATCGGACAGCCCCAACTTCCTTGTTTCGGGCATCCGTCCTCCCTCAGACATCGAAGTTTTCAAGAAAGCTTTCGGCGAAAAGTTTGTTCTCGTTGACGTTGTTATCAGCGATGACGAAGTACGTTATCAGAGAATGCTCGCAAGAGGCTCTGAAAGAGACGGCAAGAGCATCGAAAAGCTCCGTGAAAACGACCTTCATGAGGAAGAAATCTTCCACACCAGCGAAAGCGAAAAAATGGCTGACTACATCATGAAGAATGACGGTACGGTTGACGATTTCTACGCAGGCGTTAAGGATTTCTATGACAACTATCTTAAAGCAAAGCTCGACTAAAAATTACGGGATGTAAAAAAAGCACAGACCGCATAAAACGGTATAAAACAAGGGGTTTCGGCAGGTTGATATATCTGCGGAAACCCCTTAAAACATTCGAAAAAATAAAAATTGTTATTTATTATATGTTTATGCTGCGAACAAACCTCGCCTCTCGACGTACTTTTGTACGCCTTCGGGCAAGCAAAAACAAGGCTTCAGCCTTGTTTTTGCTCGGTTTGTCCGTTCTGCATCTTTTTTTCCTATCCCTTAAAAAAGAGTTACAAAAAATTCCCGTGAACTAAATCACGGGAATAAATTTTTTGTTGAATTACTTCGCTGTGGTTGTTGTGCCGCCTGTAAGACTGCCGAGAAGAGCACCGATGTCAAGTGAACCGGTGTCTGTTGTGCCGCCGGTTGTACCGCCTGTTGCACCGCCGAGACCGCCAACAAGGTTACCGAGACCAAGAAGGCCTTCCCACATTTCACCGAACTGCTCACCGTTGAAGAATCCTGCGATAGCACCGGGGATATCGTTGAGAAGAACGTTGAGAAGCTTTTCAAGTGCTTCTACGATGCCTGTGAAGAATGTTCTCTTGGGACCGAGCTCAACTTCATATGTTGCGCTTTCTTCCTTACCTTCAAGAGTTACCCACTTTGCACCGTCATATCTTGAGATTGAGTATGTAACAACAATGAAGATAGTCTTGTTTGCCTTTGAACCGTCACCGAGGTTGTCGGGAGTAAAAAGACCCTTGAATATCTTACCGTCTGAGCTTGTGAAACCGAGCTTTCTTGCGCTGGTATCAACCATGTAATATGAAGGTGTGTATCTTGTATCACCGAACTGGGGATTAACAAGGTCTGCGGGAGCATCGCCGGTAACGAGGATTTCAAGCTCTTCGTTTGAATATCTCTTGCCGTCTTCTGCTTTGAATGTGCAGCTGCCGATTGATGCCTTGTAGCTTTCTCTTGAGTTTGTTTTAACCTGAAGGGGATCGCTCTGTGCACCGGCTTCCTGAACTGTTTCATCAAAGACATATCTTGCAACGATGCCGTAAAGCTTGCCTGCACTCAGATCCTTGAATTCGCCTGAAGTCTGCCATGTTTTACCGCCGTCGATTGAGAACTCTACATCCTTGATTTCCTTAACGGTGATTGTTTTGTTTGTTTTATCAACAAGAACGGGCTTATCGGGAGCAACACCGACTGCTTTTTCAAGAGTGGTAACGGTTACTGATGATGTTGCACCTGCGTAGCTGTCATTGGTTTCTTTCTTTCTTGCAAAGATTGTGTATTTTGTGCCTGCATCAAGACCGCTGAATATAACATTTTCCGAATATGCGGAAAGAGTTGACTCATCGTCTGCTCTCATGTATGCGTATTCGCAGCCTGCCATTGCAATGATTGTGATTGTATTGGTTGTGATTGACTTTGCAACGGGTGATGAAGGAGCTGCCTGTGACTTCTTGACACTTACCGAAACAGTGTTTGAGCCTGTACCGTTTGCTGTTACTACTGTTGCGATGATTGTGTAGGTTTTGCCGGTTGAAATACCGTCAAAACGGGTTGAACCGTCTGCGAGCTCAAGAGTTTCAATGCCTGTTGAGGGATTGATTGTGATAATTGCCTTTGAACCTTCAACATAGATAGGGTCAACTGTTATCGCTGTCTTCTGCTCGTTGAGCTTGTAGGTGGGAACGGGTACCGATACTGCAGCACTTGCACAAACTGCCATGCATGAGAGAAGCATGAGCATTGCCATAAAAACTGCAAGCATCTTTTTGGATACTGTTGTGAACTTAATCATTATGTTTTCCTCCGTTTTATATTTTCTCCTCTGTAACCGTTTAACAGATTTACGGTTAAGTTTGGTGGAGTACCATTGCATTATAACACATCATTTCCTAAAATGGAATACTATTTTTTTAATAAATTATTAAATTTCACAAAATAAATATGTAATTTTGTAACTTTTGAGGTTATTGACAACGGTATATTTATGGTTTATATTAAATTTGAAAATATAAAAAGGGTGATTTTATGAATAAAGCAGATAAGGCAAAAGAGCTTTTTGAAAACGGCTGTAACTGCTGTCAGGCGGTTTTTTGTGCTTTCCTTGACGAAAACAAAATGAGCATGGATGATGCATTGCGTCTGTCGGCAGGCTTTGGCGGAGGATTCGGCAGACTGCGTGAGGTCTGCGGTGCGGTCAGCGGAATGACGATGGTGCTTTCGGAGAAATTTGCATCTGCCGACCCCAATGACCACGAGAAAAAAGCTGCTTTATATAAGCTTATTCAGGAAGCCGCAGGCAAATTCAGAGAAGAAAACGGCTCGATAATCTGCCGTGAGCTTCTCGGACTTTCCGGAAAAGAAACATCTCACATTCCCGAAAAAAGAACGGGAGAATACTACAAAAAGCGTCCCTGTGCCGAGCTTGTACACTGTGCGGCGGCAATTGCCGAAAAATATCTTGAGGAATCCGGACAATAATTTATAAATTTTCTCTTGTATATTTCAGACGGATATGCTACTATATATTGCGTAACATTATCATTAGGAGTGATTTTTAAAATGAAACTTCCCGTTGCCGTTCAGCTCTATTCAGTAAGAGATGAAATGGAAAAGGATTTTTACGGCACAATCAAAGCCATGAAAGACCTTGGATATGACGGAATTGAATTTGCAGGTCTTTTCGGTGAAGACCCCGAAAAAATCAAGGCATTCTGCGAAGAAATCGGAATTACACCCATTTCGGCACACGTTCCCTATTACGATATGCTTGAAAACCCCGAAGCTGTTCTCGCTGACTACAAAACAATCGGCGTTAAGTATGTTGTTGTTCCTTACCTTACCGAAGAATGCAGACCCGGCACAGACGGCTTTGCCGCAACTGTTGAAGGCATCCGCAAAATCGGCGAAGCTGCAAAGGCTATGGGAATTCAGCTTCTCTATCACAACCACGATTTTGAATTTGTTAAAATCGGCGAAGAATACGCTCTTGATGTTCTTTATTCAACCATTCCCGCTGACCTTCTTCAGACTGAAATCGACACCTGCTGGGTAAACGTTGCAGGCGTTAATCCTTCGGAATATGTTGAAAAATACAGCGGCAGATGTCCCGTTGTTCACCTCAAAGACTTCAAGAAAAGCGGCGATAACACAGGCAAGCTCTATAAGCTCATCGGCATCGACGAAAACGAAGAAGACGAGGCTGAGGATGCATTCTCATTCATGCCCGTCGGCTACGGTGTTCAGGATATCCCCGCAATCCTTGCATCATGCGAAGTTGCAGGTGCAGAGTGGGTTGTTGTTGAACAGGACAGCCCCGCAAAGGGTGACACACCCATGAATTCGGTTAAACTCAGCAGAGAATATCTCAAAACTCTCAGCTGGTAAAAAATAATACATAAAACGAGGTAATATTATGGCAGAAAATATTCTCGATAAGTTCAAAGACGCTCCCTCCGACGAAAAAGTCAGAGACTACAGCAAGAAAATCAAGGTTGGTATTATCGGCACAGGCTGGATTGCAGAAGCTCACGTCAAGGCATATCAGAAATGCCCCGATGTTGAAATCGTTGCTGCTGCAGACCTTGTTCCCGGTAAGGCAGAAGCATTCTGTGAAAGATACGGCGTTGAAAACGTTAAGTTCTATCCCAGCCACAAGGAACTCATTGACGCAGGCGAATGCGATGCAGTAAGCGTTTGTACATACAACGCAACTCATGCCGAATGTACAATCTATGCTCTCGAGCACAACGTCAGCGTTCTTCTTGAAAAACCCATGTGCGTTACTCTTGAAGAAGCTGTTGCCATCTGCAAGGCAGAAAAAGCAAGCAACGCTGTTCTTTCAATCGGCTTCCAGCCTCGTTTTGACGAAAACATGAAGATGCTCAAGAGAGTTGTTCAGTCAGGCGAGCTCGGTAAGATTTACTACATCCAGACGGGCGGCGGCAGAAGAAGAGGCATCCCCACTCCCTTCGGCACATCCTTCATCGAAAAGGAAACTGCAGGCATCGGTGCTCTCGGCGATATCGGCTGCTACTCACTTGACATGGTTCTCAATTCAATCGGTTATCCCAAGCCGCTTACGGTTTCGGGTTATAAGTCAGACTTCTTCGGCAAGAGCCCCAGCTACGAACATCATGACGTTTTCGGCGTTGATGACTTTGCAGCAGGCTTCATCCGTCTTGAAGGCGGCATAATCCTTGACTTCAGAATTGCATGGGCAATGAACCTTGATACACCGGGTGACACTATCATCATGGGTACCAAAGGCTCGGTAAGAGTTCCTTCAACCGAATGCTGGAACGGCAGCATCGGCGGTCCTCTTGTTATCTACCACGAAATCGCAGGCGAGCAGATCGAAACATACATCCCCATGAAGCACAACGACGTTGACTGCTTCGACATCAAGATCCGTTCATTCATCGATGCTGTTAAGGAAGACGGAGAAGCTCCCGTACCCTGCAGCCAGATTCTCTACAACCAGGCTATCATTGACGGTATTTCACGTTCAGCAGAGCTTGGCAGAGAAATTGAAATCGAAATCCCCGAAATCTAAGCTTCAATTATTTTACAGCCGGCAGTTTCTGTCGGCTGTTGATTTTTTTATATGCATATGGTATAATTAATTGTATATTATATCGGAAGGAGGTTCGTGTATGTGTAACTGTTCGATGTTCTGCCAGATTATAGCGGCATTGATTATGGCGTTTATTCTGCCTTTCAACACGCTTGCAAGGGAATTCGGCGCAAAAGAAGATATCATCACAACTCATCATTGCCCCATTAACTGCGGCTGTACTCTCGAATCAACAAAGTATCCGGTTAAACCCGGCGCAACAACAAAAACAACCACTACTACCGAAGCCTCCACCTTTGGCGAAAATTCGCTTGCCGCACCCATGTCGATATCGCTTTTCGGCGGTACGGGCAACGATGTTATCAGAGGAATTGATTCGATTCCCGGCGGCGGTTACGTTATATGCGGAACAGCCACCTCCTCAAACGGCAGTTTCTCGGGAATAGCAAATTCAAAATGGGTCGGCCCGTTTTCTTTTGTTGCCAAAGTAAGCAAGAATGCGGATATCCTCTGGATGGTTGCTTTCGGAAGCACCTCGGGCAGTGTTACTCTTGAAGATATTGCAGTGCTTTCAGACGGAAATATAGCTGCAGTCGGCAGCTCAAAAGCCTATGAATACTCAACAACACCCGATGCGGAAGAAATTGAACTTACTACCGAAGGAATTATTCTTACTCTCTCCCCCTCCAACGGTGCTCTGATTTCTCAGAAATCCTTCGGCGGCACGGGTACGGATTTATTCAACTGCGTCAGTGCAACATCAACGGGATACGTCATCGGCGGCAAAACCGATTCGCACAACGGAGATTTTGACGGTCTCACGGGGGTCAACGCAGTTGTCATGAATTTTGACAATTCGGGCAATGTCAGATGGGAAAAATATCTCAGAGGCTCCAAGGGCGGCTCGGTTGAAGATATCGATGTTGACTCCGACAACAACATATTTTTCACCTGCGTAACCGCATCAAAAGACGGTGACTTTGCCGCTTTTGACGGACTTATGGGCGGATACGTGGACACTGTTGTTATAAAATATGACCACAACGGCAACTACATCTGGGATTTCGTTATCGCATCAAGCGGCAGAGACCAGTTCACTTCAATCACTGCCGACGGCATCGGCGGATGCGTTGTGGGCGGCAGCTACGAAAATGTCAGCGGTGCACCCAACGACGGCACTCTTTCCGACATTCACAACTGCGGCGGTATCGATGCCGTTATTTTCAGAATCGGGTCAAACGGTCAGCTTTCGTGGACAAAGCTTCAGTCGGGACTTGACAACGATTACATCACAGACGTTGATGTTGTCGGCGGCGGCTTTGTTGTTTCGGGTTACTCAGCTTCCGCAAACCGTGATTTTGAATCCATAAGCAACCTCGGCGGATATGACAGCTTTGTGCTTTTCCTCGACAAAAGCGGTACAACGGTTGATTTGTTCACGCATTCCGGCTCAAAAGACGATATCTACGCAGGTGTTTGTGCAGGCGTAAGTGGAGATGTTCTTGCTGTAGGCAGAACAAAATCCACTGACGGAGCTTTCAACGGCATGAATTCGGGTACGGGCTTCTCCGCATTTATGGTCAAATACAAAACAAACTACTGATAAAAAATTAAACCCTCGGATTGATTTCCGAGGGTTATTTTTCAGCCTAAATCGGGTTCGCTGTCAAGAATGAACGAGGGATTTCCGTAGCCTTCAAGCTCGAAAACAACAATTTCGTTCTTACCCTTTCTGAGGAAGGGTGCGGGAAGATATGCGGAGCGCTGAGGTCCGACCTCCCAATGTCTTGAAAGAACTCTGTTATTTACTATAATAATACCTTTTTTGAATGTGGGAAGCTTGACAAAGGTGTCACAGCATTCGTCAATCTCAATTTCAGCCTTAAGGAAAACGGGTGTGCCGTCAAAAGCTTCAACGCCTTCTCTGAACTCAACCTTTGAGATATCATCAAGCGGAAGAGGATAGTTTTTCCAATGGTAAACAAAGTTATTGCCGAAACCGATACCCTGTGTTATACCCTTTGCATCCTTGAGCTTTGCACCGTAGTTGACACGTCCCATATTTTCAACAAGAACGGCAAGTTCATTGCCTCCCTTATCGATGCTGATTCCGTGCATGGGTTCTTTATCATTTCTGTACTGAATACCCACAAATTTTCCGTCACGGTAGATATATCCCCTGTCGCGAACATCCTGCAAACGGATTTTCTGCTCCTCTCGGGGACCTCTTACCTGAGCTTTATAGAGCACAAAGCCGTAGCCCTGACCGAGTTTTTCCATTGTAAGAGGCATAACCGACTCAACGGGAGTTGAAAGCACATCGAGATTATCAAAGAGCTTTGCCGAATGGGTGAACTTTATTTCGCCGTAATTCTTTGTGGGAATGGGTGCGGGAAGCTCAACATCGGGAACGGGTGCATACTTTGAAATAACTTCTCTGAACTTGAAATATTTCTCGGTGAGAGCACCGTTTTCGTTAACGGGTGCATCGTCATCGTAGCTTGAAACGGTAGGCTCATAAAAATCATAGTCGTTTGCACCGTTCATATATCCGAAGTTTGTGCCGCCGTGGAACATATAAGCGGAAACACTGCCGCCGAGAGAAAGAATTTCATCAAGTGCATCTGCGGCATCCTGAGGGTCGCGGCTGTGGTGGTTTTCTGTCCAGTGATCAAACCAGCCGTTCCAGAATTCGGTACACATAAGAGGACCGTCGGGCTGATACTCTCTTAAACGCTCAAACTGCTCCTTCGCTCTTGAACCGAAGTTTGCAGTCTTATGAATTTCGGGCACTGTTCCTGCCGTAAGCATCTGATATTCCGCACCGTCGGAGGTGAAGAACGGCACATTGATTCCCCTTCTCTTCATTCCGTCGGCAAGATAACGGATATATTCGCTGTCATCACCGTAGCTGCCGTATTCGTTTTCAACCTGAACAAGAATAACATTTCCGCCCTCGGTTATCTGATGCTTTTTAATTCTGGGAATAAAATCATCAAAGAAGCGGTCAACCGCCGCAAGATAATCCTTGTCCATGCAGCGGAGTGCCATGGAATCATTCTTGAGAAGCCACCAGGGAAGTCCGCCGAAATCCCATTCCGAACAGATATAGGGACCGGGTCGAACGATGGCATAAAGTCCGAGTTCTGCGGCAATATCAAGGAATTTTTCGATATCGAGCATATCGGAATAATCAAAAGCCCCTTCCTCGGGTTCATGCATATTCCATGCAACATATGTTTCAACGGTGTTAAAACCGCAAGCCTTGAGCTTTAAAAGTCTGTCACGCCAATATTCTGCGGGAACACGGAAATAATGGATTGCACCCGCAAGCACTCTGAAGGGTTCGCCGTTAAGCTTAAAACCGTCTTTTTCGATTGCAAAATTCATATTCTCTCTCCTTAATCCGGTAATTCTTCTCTTTCATAGGGGAATTCACTGAAAACCTCAAATTTCTTTGCTCTTGACCAGAGCGACGGATTGAGTTTGACGGTAAATCCGCATCCGTTGGGAGTTATCCACTCGTGCATGGGATATTCGGGAATTCCGTAAGCGGCAAGAATCGTCATGATAACTCCGCCGTGAGTTATGATTGCGGTGTTTGTTGTGCCCGTTTTCATCAGACCCTCCGCAACCTTCTCAAAGGTTTCGCATACTCTTTTTGCAAATTCCTCGTTGCTTTCGCCGTAGGGAGGCTTAACCCCCTTTTCGCCTGCAAGCCAACGGGGAAATTCCTCGTATTTTTCAAGTTGCTCGGCAGTTTTGTTTTCAAACTCGCCGAAGTTATATTCGATAAAGCCGTCAATAACGATAGCCTTGTTGTCGGGATAAAGAATTTCCGCCGTCTGAGTGCATCTTTTCAGCGGACTTGTGAAAACCGCATCAACGGGAGGATAAATAAGCTCCTCTTTCATTGCGGCAAGCTGTTTTTTTCCGTCATCACTGATTTCAACGTTTGTATGACCGATATATCTGCCCTCAAGATTTTCGTCTGTTAGTGCATTTCTGATAAAATGGATAGTATAGGACTTCATTTTTCCTCCAAAAAAAGAGTTGATTTTTTGTTGAATTTGTCAATATACAAAATATATTACTTTGTGTATAATAGTGTTCCATATAATATACAAAAAGGAGTATCGATTGCCATGGACAGCAATTTTCCTATAATTTTATGCGAGCTTCGAAAAGAAAAGGGCCTCAGCCAGAAAGATGCCGCCGCACAGCTCGGAATCTCTCAGGCTCTGCTTTCGCATTATGAAAAAGGAATCCGTGAATGCGGACAGAGCTTTCTGCTGAGAGTTGCGGATTTCTATAATGTTTCAACAGACTACCTTCTCGGCAGGTCAAAAAGCAGAAACAATATTCAGATATGGGACACCGATATTTTTGAGGAATACGGCGATTTCAGTTCTTCAACAAAAACGATTCTCAAGGGTGCATTTTCGATTGTCAACAGACTGCGTGAAACAAACGGTCTGCCCAATACCACCCTTGAAAAATCAGTTGCCGTTGAATTCTATAAGGTTCTTATTATTCAGGCAATGGCAGGAAACATTCCAAAAAACTGGGTTGGCAGAGCCTGCGTAAACGGTGAAATCTGCTGCACCACAACATATCTTGCGGGAATAGATCAGGCTTGTTATGAAACTTTGCGTCCCGTGATGAATCTTGAACCCTGTCCAGACGAACCCATACCCGAAGTTATAAAAATTCTTGTTGAAACCGCTGAAAGACATATTCTTAAGCATCTTGCGGAGAACGTTCCGCCGATGCCTCTTGAATTTGCAAGATAAATCCATTCAACAAACCACCCGTTTTCACGGGTGGTTTTTCTTTTTACTTTCACAAAGTGAAGAGCAAACAGTTTCGGACAGATTATATCCTTAACTTTTCATTTTTCACTATTATTAAACCATTGACTCGTAAAGGCTGATGTATTCTTTTGCGGATTTGCCCCAGCTGTTGTCACACTTGAGAGCTCTTGCAACCAGCTTCTGCCAGTTTTCCTTGTCCCAGTATGCCGAAAGTGCACGACCGATTGCGTCAAGCATATCATAAGCATCGTAGCTCTTGAAGGTGAAACCGTTGCCCTTGCCGTCGCCGCTGTCGGTGATGGTATCCTTGAGTCCGCCTGTTTCGCGGACAATGGGGATTGTGCCGTAGCGAAGAGCAACCATCTGCGAAAGTCCGCAGGGCTCACTCTTTGAAGGCATGAGGAACATATCGCTGCCTGCATAGATTTTTCTTGCCATATCGGGAATAAAGCCTATACGCAGACCAACCTTATCGGGGAATGCTGCCGCAAGCTCTTTGAAGAATGCTTCATATTCCCAGTCGCCCGAGCCGAGCACAACAAGCTGCATATCGGTAAGATTAAGAAGCTCCCACATGATTCTCTTAACGAGGTCAAGACCCTTATGGGCAACAAGTCTGGAAACAATACCCATTACCGGAACTTCGTCTCTAACGGGAAGTCCGAAAAGCTCCTGAAGAGCAGCCTTATTTTCAGCCTTGCCCGAGAAATCCTTTGCGTTATAGTTACGGAAAATATCCTTATCGGTTTCGGGGTCATAGTTCTTGACGTCGATACCGTTGAGAATACCGCTGAGCTTATAGCTTCTCTCTTTGAGAATGGGGTCAAGACCGTGGCTGAACCAAGGGTCAAGAATTTCGCCTGCATAGGTGTTGCTTACGGTTGTTACCTTGTTTGCACACTCTATGCCGCCCTTCATGAGATTAAGGCTGTCGCCGAAATGAAGAAGGGATGCATATTCCTCGCCGAGGCCGAAAACATCGCCGAGAATTTCTTTTCCGTATTTACCCTGATACTGAATGTTGTGGATGGTGAACACGGTTTTGATTCCCGTATAACCCTCTTTGTTTGCATAAAGGGTTGAATAATAAACGGGAACAAGAGCAGTCTGCCAGTCATTGCAGTGGATAATATCGGGTTTAAAATCGATATAGGGCAGAATTTCAAGAACTGCTCTGGAGAAGAAAGCAAATCTTTCACCGTCATCATAGTGACCGTAAAAGCCGTTTCTCTTGAAATAATATTCATTATCTATAAGGTAATAAATAACTCCGCCTGCTTTGGCTTCAAAAATTCCGCAATACTGACGGCGCCACGAAACGGGAACCATGATGCTGGTTATGAATTTCATGTTTGCACGCATTTCATCGCTGATTGAGCCGTAAAGAGGCATAACAACTCTGCAGGCAACCTTACGGTTTCTGAGAGCCTGAGGCAATGAGCCTGCAACATCGGCAAGTCCGCCGCTTGCTGCAAAGGGAAGCGCCTCACTTGAAGCATAAAGAACTTTCATACTAATTTTCCTTTCTGCTTATTTTTATTATCCGGATTAACCGTAGATAACCGATGTATAATATACTCCGTCCTGAACAACAATACCAAGACCGATTTTGCTGACATCCCCGCTGAGTGCTTTGTCTTTTGTTCCGTCAACAACTTTCATATAAAGAGATTCTCCTCCGAATTTGGTTGTTGCGGTGTAATCGGCTTCAATTTCGTCCTGATTGTAAACCGACGGCAAAGCCAAAGCAAGACTCTTCTTTCTTGCGGATGCTCTGAGACTCTCATCGTGAACAAGGGGTTCAAGTCCGTTTTCAACTCTGTCCTCATTTATCTGCTCAACGATTTTTTCGGCAAGAATATCATCCCTGCCCGGAGTTTTGAGGTCAACATTTATTCCGTCTTTTTGGGTTGAGGTGGTTGTGTCCCATCTTGTGTTTGATGACTGTGTTACGGTGGTTGTTGCCGATGTGGACGGCGGCGGAAGGGTAACGATTTCGGTTACTGTCTCGCCGAGCTCGTTCGTTACCTCGATCACCGAGGTTTCGGGAATATACTCCGTTGTTTCAGTGGTTGTAAGACTGTTTGCATCAACGGTGTAATAAACGGTTTCTGTTATGGGAGTGCCGTCCTCCTCAAAAAGCCTGTTGCCGTTTTCGTCGGTTGCATGAACAACCGTGGACAGCTCAACATACTGAATTTCCGTTGTTGTGGTTGTTGTTTCTTCGTCGGATGTTTCATCCTCAGGAGCTTCGGTTGTTGTGGTTGTTGTGGGATATTTGTGAATAGAAGAATATTTGGGTCTTACATACTTTGTGACCATGGTAAGAAAAGTAACATCGCCCCACATATCCGTTTCGCTCACAACGATAATCTCGGATTCGATAACGGTTTCGATTTCGGTTGTTGTGGTTTCCTTTTTTTCGAAAACATCGCTCTTAACGAGAACTACCACCACGACAAGAACAAGTGCCAAAGCAACAACAATTCCCGTCATAATATTTTTAGAAGACATTTGCATTCACTCTTTCTCAGATAACAATACCCTTTCCGATATAAACAGGGTAGTTTGAATCTCCGCAGAGCTTCTTGTTGGGTTTGATAACAACTCCCTTATCGATGATAACACTGTCAAGAACCGTGTTTTCACCCACATATGTGCCCTGCATAACAATTGAATTTTTGATTTTTGCACCCTTTGCAACGGTTACACCTCTGAAGAGGATTGAATTTTCAACCTCTCCGTCAATGCGGCAGCCGTCAGCAATAAGAGAATTTCTGACATCCGAGCCGATGCCGTAGATTGCGGGAACTTCGTCGCGAACCTTTGTATAAACGGGACTGTCGGCTGTGAAAATCTGCTTTCTGTTTTCCGGGCTGAGAAGCTCAAGGCTTACATCGTAATAGCTCTGGAGAGAATCGAGAACTCTTACGAAGCCTGTCTGCTCATAGCCGTAAACACGCAGATGCTTGATATTCTTTGCAACAATTGTTTCAAAATCGTCAATCTTTGCACTGTGTGCCTCATGAAGAAGACGTTCAAGGAGAGTTCTTCTGATAATCATGGTTTTGAGGGAATACCTGATTTCACTGCTGTAGCAGTCAACGAGACCCGTTGCGGTCACTCTGCCGTCAGCGTCTGTGATAAGCTCCGTACCGTTTTTAACCTTTGAGGGAATTCCGTTTGCATATGCGATTGTGATATCCGCATCCTTTGCAACGTGAGCCTTGATGAATTTTTCATAGTCCATGCTGGAAACAACATTGCAATCGGTAAGAAGAACATATTCTTTGGCTGATTTGCTTATGTAGCTGATACTGCCGTAGAGAGCATCCGCCTTGCCTGTGTCAATGCCTGCCTCGGATGTATTGAAGGGAGGCAGAATGGTCATGCCCTCTCTTTTTCTTGAAAGGTCCCAGGGTTTGCCTGTTCCCACATGGTCCATAAGCGAACGGTAGTTGCTCTTGGTTATGACACCAACCTGCGAAATACCTGCGTTAACCATTTTTGAAAGAGGGAAATCTATAAGACGGTAACGTCCCGCAAAGGGAACGGAACCCATCGTTCTGAGAGCCGTAAGCTCGGGAAGAGCTTCATCGTAGGCATTAGAAAAGATAATGCCGAGAACATTTTTTGCTGACATTATTCCGCACCTCCTACATCACTGTCAATCATAACATTGGGAGCAACCTTTGCACCCTTGCCGATTTTAACGCCGTTGCCGATAACCGAAACGCCCCATTCCTTGACGTCAGCCATATTTTCGGGACTTTCGCCGACCACCGCATTTTCTTCGATAACCGCATTTTCGGCTACGATTGAATACTGAACAACCGCACCCTTTTTGATAACGGTGCCGGGCATAACGATTGAATACTTGACCTCTGCGCCTTCTTCAACGGTTACGTTTGCAAAAAGAACGGAGAAATCAATGTTTCCGTTGATTTCGCAGCCTTCGGTAATCATTGAATTTTCAACCTTTGCAGTCTCGCCGATATAGTGAGGGGGAGCTGCGGGTGAACGCGAATAAATTCTCCAGCTGTCGTCGGTAAGGTCAAGGTCAACCTTGGGATTGAGAAGGTCAAGGTTAGCATCCCAGAGGCTGCTGATTGTTCCTACATCCTTCCAGTATCCGTCGAACTGATAAGCAAACATTCTCTCGCCTGCGGAATGCATTGCAGGGATAACATCGTGACCGAAGTCGTTGCCTGAGCCTTCCTTTGCTTCGTCTTCGATAAGATACTTTCTGAGCTTCTTCCAGTTGAAGATATAAACACCCATTGAAGCCTTGTTGCTTCTGGGGTTCTTGGGTTTTTCTTCGAACTCGCTGATTGAGCCGTCATCATTTACAATCATGAGACCGAAACGGCTTGCCTCTTCCCAAGGAACTTCAAGCATTGCAATTGTGCAGTCTGCGTTCTTTTCCTTGTGGAAATCGAGCATCTTTGAATAATCCATTTTGTAGATATGGTCGCCCGAAAGAATAAGGACATATTCGGGGTCATATCTTTCGATGAAGTTGATGTTCTGATAGATTGCATTTGCAGTACCCTTGTACCACTCTGTTCCTTTTATCTGCTGATAAGGAGAAAGAATATGTACGCCGCCGTTGGCACGGTCAAGGTCCCAGGGCTGACCGTTGCCAATGTAGTCGTTAAGCTCCAACGGCTGATACTGAGTAAGTACGCCGACGGTATAGATACCGGAGTTAACACAGTTTGAAAGAGGGAAATCGATGATGCGGTATTTGCCGCCGTAAGGAACGGCAGGCTTTGCAATGTTTTTGGTCAGAATGCCGAGACGGCTTCCCTGACCGCCTGCAAGAAGCATCGCTATGCATTCGGGTTTAACTGCCATAGAGGGGTCCTCCTTTATTTTAAGTTAATTTTTTTCGATGTGTTTTATATACATACAGCTCAGACCTTCGATATCAAGCTCTATGCTGTAATCGTATCCGTGCATGGAAATTTTCTCTGCTTCGGCAGAACCGACGGTACTCTCTCCCCTTCCGCCGTATTCGGGAAGCGATGAGCTGAAAACAACTCTGTAGGTGCCCGCCCCGGGAACACCGATGCGGTATTTTTCCCGTCTGACGGTTGTGAAGTTACAAACCGAAACAATTTCGTTTGATTCTCTGTCCCGTCTGATATATGCAACAACCGAATTATCCTTATCGTCGCTGACAATCCATCCGAAACCGTCCCAGCTGTAATCAATCTCCCATAAAGGAGCGTTTTTTGCATAAAATTTATTGAGAGCCGAGACATAATTCCTGAGCTGTCTGTGAGCATCAAAATCAAGGAGCATCCAATCAAGCGAGCGGCTGTGATTCCATTCGTCAAACTGCCCGAATTCACTGCCCATAAAAAGCAGCTTCTTGCCGGGATGGGACATCATATATCCGAGGAATGCACGCACTCCCGCAAACTTTTCTTCGTATGCGCCCGGCATCTTGTTTATCAGCGAGCACTTGCCGTGAACAACCTCGTCATGCGAAACGGGAAGAACAAAATTCTCGGAAAACGCATAGAAAAACGAAAAAGTCAGTCGGTCATGGTGATATTTTCTGTAGATGCCGTCAAGCGAAAAATAACTCAGGCAGTCATTCATCCAACCCATGTTCCACTTGAAACCGAATCCGAGTCCGCCCATATATGTCGGCTTTGAAACCATGGGCCATGCAGTGCTTTCTTCTGCAATCATCATAACATCGCCATGCTCTCTGAACACGGCTTCGTTAAGCTTTTTCAGAAATGCAACAGCTTCGAGATTTTCTTTTCCGCCTTCGATATTCGGCATCCAGCTGCCGTCCGGTCTGCAATAATC
Source organism: Acutalibacteraceae bacterium (assembly GCA_045542715.1). Lineage (GTDB taxonomy): Bacteria > Bacillota > Clostridia > Oscillospirales > Acutalibacteraceae > CAG-177. Next base: position 22,211 of record JAZQLN010000059.1, on the reverse strand, counting down.
AAGATAAAGCATGGATGCAACGGCATCAACTCTCAGTCCGTCGATATGATATTTTTCAATCCAGAACATCGCACTTGAAACAAGGAAGCTCTGAACCTCGGTTTTTCCGTAGTCAAAAACTCTTGTTCCCCATTCGTAATGCTCGCCTTTTCTCGAATCCGAATATTCATAGCAAAATGTTCCGTCGAATTCGTAAAGTCCGAACTCATCCTTGGGAAAATGAGCAGGAACCCAATCAAGAATAATGCCGATTTCTTCGCTGTGAGCCTTATCGACAAAATAAGCAAAATCATCGGGAGTGCCGAATCGGGAGGTAGGTGCGAAATAGCCCGTCACCTGATATCCCCATGAACCGTCATAAGGATGTTCCGTTACGGGGAGCAGCTCAATGTGGGTATAACCCATTTCCTTGACATAAGGAACAAGTCTGTCCGCAAGCTCTCTGTAAGATAGCGGATTGCCGCCGTCACGGGTCTGCCACGAGCCTGCATGAACTTCATATATATTAACAGGTGAAGACTGAATATCGGTATTCTTTCTCTTCACGAGCCACGCCTTATCTGTCCACTCAAAATCAAGCTCGCCGTAATACTTCGATGCTGTTTCGGGTCTCGTCTGAGCATGGAAAGCATATGGATCGCTCTTATAAATTCTGCGACCGTCGGGTGTTACGATAACAAATTTATATGCATCGAATTTTTTAACATTCTCCGCCGTACATTCCCAGACTCCGCCGCTTATTTTTTCCATGGGAGCACACTCTGCCTGCCAGCCGTTGAAATCGCCCGCAACGCCGACCCATCGTGCGTTGGGTGCCCATACTCTGAAGCAGACGCCGTTTTCCGATTCGTGTGCACCGAGGAATTCATACGCTTTTGCGTTTGTTCCCTGATGAAACAAATAAAGAGGTACTTTAAGCTCTTCGCTGTTCATTATGAAACTCTCTCCGTTATAAATTTTATTATAACAAGTGTACCCCGTTTTTTCAAGTGTATATATGCCGAATTATTATTACAAATATTTTACAAATTGACGAAAGAGGTTACAATTATGTCACCTTCATTGACAAATCACCCGTAATTTGCTACTATTACGATGGTTTATTATGAAATCATAATTGGTAAGGAGTACCGATAAATGATAAGTTCCGATAATTTATGTATGAGCTGCATGAGGGAAATAGGCGAAGAAAAGCAGTGTCCCCACTGCGGCTACCATGCCGACTCAGTTCAGATTCCGCCCTATCTGCCCGTAAGAACGGTTATCGCAAACCGCTATCTTGTGGGCAAAATGCTTGAATATAACGGCGAGGGTGCAACCTATATCGGTTGGGATCTTTCAGAGAAAAAAGCCGTTAAAATCAGGGAATTCATCCCCGATTCTTTCACAACAAGAACCTCCTCAAACCTCAATCTTCAGGTTATGCTCGGCAGTGAGGGCGTTTACGCAGAGCTTCGCCAGAGCTTCGAAGAGCTGTGGACAAAGCTTGCAAGGCTCAAGGGTCTTTCAGCTCTCATCAGCGTTACGGATGTTGTTGAGGATTACGGCACATCCTATGCAATCTACGAGCATTTTGAAGGTATTTCACTGCGTGATTTCCTTCTGCGCAGCAAAACGGGTTATATCTCATGGGAAAAGGCAAGGCAGCTTCTTATGCCTATTCTCTCAACCCTCGGCACACTTCACTCCTCAGGCATTATCCACAGAGGAATTTCGCCGTCAACTCTCATTATCAGCAGAGACGGCAAAATAAAAATCACGGGATTCTGCATCGGCTCGGCAAGAAGTGCAAGAAGCGACCTCAACAGCCAGCTTTTTGACGGCTACGCCGCCATCGAGCAATACGGCTTTGACGGCAGTCAGGGCACATGGACCGATATTTATTCATTCGGTGCCGTGCTTTACAGAACGCTTATCGGCAGCGATCCCATTTCCGCAAAGGAAAGAATCACGAACGACAGACTTATGGTTCCCGGTAAATTTGCGGAACAGCTTCCCGCTTATGTCATTAACGGACTCATAAACGCTCTTCAGATTCTTCCCGAAGACAGAACAAGAACCGTTGAGCAGCTCCGTGCAGAGCTTTCGGCATCGCCTGCAGCAACAGCCGCAAGCAGTCAGTATCAGCGAACGGCAGCACCTCAGCCTGCACAGCCCGAGGCTCAGAAGCCCGCTGCTCCCAAAGCTCCGGCAAAGCCTCCCAAAAAGAAAAAAAGCAACGCTTCCGTTATTTTCACAACTGCGGCAATCATAATCATCGTCGGTGTTGTGGTATTCGGTGCTCTTTCCCTTACTCTGCTTAAAGGCAGAATTTCAATCGGCAAAGAGGAATCAACCACCGCCGCACCCGTTGCCCAGACAACCGAAGCTCCCATTCCCGTGCCCAACTTCATCAACGGAAGCTATATCGTCACATCGTCAAACCCTGTTTTCGATAAGAATTTTGATTTCGAACCCATATACGAATACCGCAGTGACATTGAAAGCGGCTATATTTTCAATCAGTCCCCCGCCGCCGACACAATGGTTGCTCCCGGAACAAAAATCACGCTTTATGTAAGCAAGGGCAAGGAAGTAATAACCCTTCCCAATGTTGTCGGTACGGATTTTGAAGAAGCTTCCGCAAGACTTGAAGAAATCGGCTTCAAAATCAAGAAAATCGAAATTTCCGACGGCTCGTATCCCGAAAATCAGGTTATCGGCATGGCTCCCGCCGCCGAAAAAGCATACAACAGAGGAACGGTTATTTCACTTCAGGTTTACGTTCCCGAAACTGAGGTTGTAACCGACGAAAACGGCGAAACAGTCGAACCCGAAAGCGGAATTCCCGAATCCTTTGATGAATAAACACATGAGAGCTGTTGCTTTTCTGCAGCAGCTCTGTTTTAATTAATGCCATGAAAAATACTTTTCCGGATTACTATAAAGATTTCCGCTGCATCGCCGACAAATGCCCCGATACCTGCTGTGCGGGCTGGGAGGTTGTTGTTGATGATGACAGCCTTGAAAAATATTCATCGCTCAAAGGCGATTACGCAGATATTCTACGAAGCCGCATCACCGTTGACTCCGACGGTGACAGTATTTTTGCACCCGTCAGAGGGAATTGTCCGTTTCTGCTTGACAACGGACTGTGCGAAATGTATATTGAAATCGGTGAGGATTCTCTGTGCAGAACCTGCAGACAGTTTCCCCGCCACATAACATATTTCGGTGCAAGGATTGAAACGGGAATATCTCTTTCATGTCCCGAAGCGGCAAGGCTGATTCTGCAGGATAAAAAAATCGGATTCGAAACAGAGGAATACGACGGTTTTCCCGAACCGACTTCAATAGACCCGAATCTGTATTTTACTCTGCTTGAAGCACGAAAAACATCGATTGATATACTTCAGAACAGAAAATTTTCAGTTCGGGAAAGAATCTGTGCTTTTCTTGAACTCTGCAACGAAATTTCACCCTGTATCCGCAGAAACAGTTGCGGTGAAGTGCGTGAAATAATCAAAAAAGATTTTCTGAAAAAGAAAGATTATCAGTTCAATCCGAGCCGTGCGAAGCGGCTCAACGCCAAGCTCCTGAAAGATTTTTCAGAGCTTGAAATGCTTGACACTCAATGGAAATCAGCTCTTGAAGCTGCATTTTCATCCGCAGAAATCCGCGGTTGTGAAAATGAATTTGAAAACCTCGCCGTATATTTTGTTTTCCGTTACTTCATGCTTGCCGTGTTCGACAGAAATCTGCTTGCGAAAGCAAAATTCACGGTTGCTTCTTTTCTTGTCATACGCAGGCTTGTTTCCTGCACGGAAAATAAATCCGAACGCATAAGAGCCATGCAGAAATTTTCGAAAGAGGTTGAGCATTCAGCACTCAACATGGAATTTCTCGAAAACCAAATCAGAAAAAGCCGCTGTTACAGCGTTGAAAATCTGATTAATAACATATGGGAGAAATAATTATGAAATACTGCGATTATGTCAACATAAAGCAGGGCAGTAAATCCACCCATGCCTACTCCAACGGCAACACTCTGCCGCTTGTTCAGCTTCCCTTCGGCATGACTGCCTTCGCACCCCAGACGGAACACGACACAAGATGGTATTATCATCCCGACAGCCGCAGTCTTGAGGGTATCAGACTCACTCATCAGCCTTCACCCTGGATTGCAGACTACGGTGCAATAGTTTTTATGCCTCAGAACAAAAAACTCGGTGCATCGGGCGGCAGAAGATGGTCGGGCTACAGACCCGAAGAAGCAATTCTCAAGCCCTATTATCTCAAAACCCGTTTTCTCCGTTCAAGAGCCGACGTTGAGCTTTCACCCACGGAAAGAGGTGCGGTTGTCAAGGTCACATTTGATGAAGACACAGATAATTATTTTTCTGTTCTCCCCGTAAAGGGAAATCATTCTTTCCGCTTTGACGAAAAGGCAAACATTCTTTATGTGACAACCGATATGCACATGAGCGGTCAAGCGGTCAAGTTCAAAAATTACATCGTTTTCAAGTTCCCCGAAAACAGTGTCGATGCCGCAAAAACGCTCGTCAGCAGCGGTGACAAATTCAGAAACGGTACAAAATGCAGAGGTAAAAAAGCGGGAATTCACATCAATCTGAAGAACAAATCAACCGAAATTACGGTTGCTTCGTCATATATCGGCTTCAGTCAGGCTGTTTTAAATCTCGAAACAGAGCTTTCGGGCAAAACTCTTGAGGATGTCAGAAACGAGGGCGAAAAAATCTGGGAAAGCTATCTTTCAAGAGTTAAAATCGAAACCAAAGATGAGAAGCTTTTCAAAACATTCTGCTCATGTATGTACAGAGCATTCCTGTATCCCCACAAATGCTACGAATACGATAAAAACGGCAATCCCATCCACTATTGTCCCCATGACGGCTCAACACGCAAGGGTGTGAGATACACCGACAACGGTTTCTGGGATACCTACCGCACAGTTTATTCATTCTTCTCACTCGTTGCCAAGGATGAATTCCGCGAGATGCTTGAAGCTTTCATCAATGAATACACCGAATGCGGCTGGCTTCCCCGCTGGCTTTCAATAGGCGAATGCGGCTGTATGCCCAGCACACTCATCGATGCGGTTATCTGCGACGGTGCGGTAAAGGGCTTCATCGGCAAGCCTCTTCTTGAAACCGCACTTGAAGGCATGATAAAGCATTCCGTAAAGAATTCGGGCCATAAGGATTTCGGCAGAAACGGTGCGGAAAGCTACTGCAAATACGGATATGTGCCCTATGAAGAAGAAAAAGAAACCGTAAACCTCACTCTTGATGCGGCTTACGGCGACTGGTGCATTGCCGAAATCGCAAAAATTCTCGGCAAATCCGATATTGAAAAAGAATACAGAAAAAGGGCAGATAACTACAAAAATCTTTTCGACCCCGAAACAGGCTTCATGCGTGCAAAGGATAAAAAAGGTAACTTCAGACCCGATTTTTCACCCGTTGCATGGGGCAGAGACTACACCGAAGGCAGTGCATGGCAGAATTCATTTGCAGTGCCCCATGATATCGAAGGTCTTGCAGAGCTTTACGGCGGCAAGGAAGGACTGATTGCAAAAATCGATGAACTTTTCGCAACTCCTCCCTATTATGAAGTAGTCGGCTACAGCAGTGAAATTCACGAAATGACGGAAATGGCGGCTGTCGATTTCGGTCAGTGTGCAATTTCGAATCAGCCGAGTTTCCATATTCCTTATATATATTCCGCACTCGGCAATGTTGAAAAAACTCAGTATTGGGTAAAACGTCTTTGCGAAGAGGCTTTCTCATGGCAGGATGACGGTTTCCCCGGTGACGAGGATAACGGCACAACCGCAATCTGGTATATTTTCGGCATACTCGGACTTTATCCCTTCTGCCCCGGCAAAACGGAATTCGTAAAGGGTATCAAGCAGGTTGACAAGGCATTCATCGGCGATAAAGAGCTTGATGTAAACAAATTTGAAGGCAACAAAATCAGCTATAACGATATAATTTAAAGGAGAAATGAAAATGGACAGATATCTTATTATCAACGCAGACGATTTCGGTATGTGCAGAGGTGCCAACCTTGCGGTTATGGACCTTCTCACCGACAAAAACAGTGCACTCACATCATCAACCATCATGACTCCCTGTGCATGGGCACCCGAAGCCTGCCGTTTTGCAGGTGCCAATCCCGACCTTGCAATCGGTGTTCACCTCACGCTCACAAGCGAATGGGGCAATTACCGCTGGGCACCCGTAAACACGAAAAACACAGATTCGCTCCGTGACGAAGAAGGCTTCATGTGGCACGAGAGCGACCAGGTTGAAAACAATGTTGACATCGACGAGGTTGAGGGTGAAATCAGAGCACAGATTGCCCGTGCCAAAACACTCGGTCTTGTCAACCCCTCACATCTCGATAACCACATGGGCTCGCTTTACGGCATCGAAACAGGCAGATTCGAGCTTCTTCAGCTCACTCTCACCCTTGCAGGCGAATACGGTCTCCCCTTCCGTATGCCCGCAAACGTAACAGATGCCATGATGGGCAATTCCATGCTTGATATCAACGTTGACAAGAGCATGATTGACATGGTATTCGGCAAAATCGTTGCTTTTGCAAAGATGAACAACGTTGCAATCCCCGATTACCTTATCCCCAACGAATGGAGCGGTCCTCAGGCAGACAGCTATGAAAACTTCAGGGAATATCTCTATGACCTTTACGCAAACATTCCCGACGGCATAACAGAAACCTATCTCCATCCTTCGCTTGAAACAGATGACCTCAAGGGCACAACAGGTGCATGGCAGAGAAGAGTCTGGGAATACGAAATCATGAAGGACCCCAAAACAAAACAGCATATCGAGGCAAACGGTATCAAGCTTATCAACTACCGTGACCTCGCGGAAATGAGAAAGTAACAACCAAAAAGCACGGCTGATTCTGATGCTCAGCCGTGCTCTTTTTATTTACTTATAGGCGATATACACATATGTTATACCGGATTCATTGAGTCTCGGATAGCTGTTTCTTGCGGAAATGCTGTCGCCCGTTCTCACTTCAAAGCCGTTGTTCGTAATCTTGACACCGATGCTTTGTCCGCCTTCAAACGCAACGCCCGAAAGAGTATAGTTTGTGCTGTTGCTTTTATCGTAATAGAGCATCGGAAGACCGTTTGCGGTAACCACAACAAGACTCGGCTTAAAGCCCAGAGAAATAACTCTCGATGCCGATCCCGTGCCGAAATAACTGCCGAAATCGTAAGGACATATGAGATAATCCTTCTCCTCCTCGCTCAGGTGAACACGGGTATCGTTTATATGCGAACCGCAGAGCAATTCCTTGTTTATGAACGAAGGGAATTCAATATCCGATGTTTCCGCAGGGCAGAGGGATGCTTTGACCGAAATCCATGCGGTAAGAACAAATGCGTCTGTATCCCTGTCCGCCTCAATTCTGTCACATCCCGATGAAATAATATCAAGCCCCGAAGCGAAAGTAAGGCAGTCGATTATATCAGTAAATGCTTTGTGACAGGCTTCACCGCCTTCCGAATACGGTGCATGAATCGAAAGCCTGAGCTTCATATCAGCCTGCCTGCAGTATTCGTCTTTAACCAGCACGCCTTCATCGTTTTCAACGAAAGAGTCAACGATATCAACTCCGCCGATGCCGACAGCTACAATCGTATTTTTAAGAGGAACCGCCTTTTTTATTGCAGGGAATTCAATAAGAAACTTGATTCCCTTAAGCTCCTCTCTTGTTTCCAGCCACTCAACAATACTTCGCGGCAACGCACTTATGGCACTCATGTTTATCCCTCCTCAATCTCAACAATAACCCTGACAATCGCCCATATATAAAATACATCGCTTCCTTTATATACCTTTTCGGCTCTGTCAATTCTGTATTTTTCGTTTTCGCAAGAAATGTATCCGCCCTCGGAAAGCACTGTCAAATCCACATCGGGCGGACCGATATAAAGATAATGACCCTGCGAGTTGTAACCGATTTCGGTGTTTACGCCGTAAAGATACATCTTGTTTTTATATCTCAGAGGACTTATGAACGCAGATGTTTTTGAAATTTCAGAACCGTTGCTGTCATAGATTCCGACCTTTCTGCCGTGTTTGTCAAACAGCGGAGCAATATTCATATGCTCACCTGCCTGAAAACAAATTCCTCATCCCTGAGCAGAGGCAATGCCGCAAGCATCGCCTCGCTTTTTTCTTTTTCGGCAAGTTCTGCCGCAGCATTCGGCGAAACACTTACTGTAACATCGCCTGCTTTGAATGATGTCACCGATTCCGAAGTGCCGGTATTCCTCACGCAAAGGCGGTAGTTGACTATCGCAGCAGCTGCATTGATAAGGCGGATATCCGATGAATCCGCATTCTTTTTCAGCCTTGCGTTAAGCTCCTTTGCGGCTGAATTGCAAAGAGGCATCAGTTCTTCATCAGTGCCTGCGGGAGAATAATATTCCCGCAGTGCATTAAGTATTCTCCAGCAGTCAATCAAGGTATTACCTCCGTTTATCAGACGGTGAGCACCTTTGATGCACCGTCAAAAATCTTGTTGAAGCCCGTTGTGCAGCTGATAACGGCACGTTCAAGCTGACGGTCAATGAGCTTGTCATATTCGGTCATGACGCCGCCTGCCTTGACCATTTCAAGAGCCGCCGTCTTGTCGAGACCGATGAGTGTACCCTCTGCAACGGCGTTGGACTTGAGAAGCTTTGCGCCGAGAGGTGTAATCATACTGCCCTTGCCGTGGAAATTAAGACCTGCTGCCGCATCTCTGAACTGCTCCATATTGAGCATCTCAGCCATAACCTCGGGAGAAGCGATGATCGTGTTAAGCTCATAGGGGTCAAAGCTGTTCCAGAAGCTTACAAGATCCGCATATTCAAGTGTACCGGGAGTTTCAGCCGCAATATTCTCAGCCGCATTTCCGCTTCCGTCACCGTTGACAAGAACATCAATCGCATCCTTGAGAAGAGTTCTGCCGATGTATGCACCGATCTGACGGAGTGTAACGGTGAAAAGGTCAAGACGCTGAAAACGGATTGCCTCATATGAAGCAACAAGGCTTCTGCCTCTCTTTTTGAGCTTGACGAGGTTTTCCTTCGTGCGGATATTTGTTTCGGGAATAAACGCACCCTCCTTGACAATTTTAAGCTCCTTTTCCTCCTCCGAGGGAATTGAAGTGATTGAACGGTAATCAAGTCCGTCAATAGTTGTGGTTGTTGCAACGATACCGGGAAGGATATCGCTCTGTTCAAGACCCTGTCTTACTGCTCTTGAAACATATTCGGGAAAAAGCACCGCACTGTCTGAGCTTTTGAAAAACTTATCAACGATGTCGCTTGATGTGCCGCCCACCTTGATGCCGAAACGCTTGAGCTGACGCTGATAAGCGTCAAGACCTTCAAGAGAAGTGCCCTTGTAGTTTTCCGTGGGGTCAAGGCTTTCGAGTGCCTTTGTGAAATTGCCTGAAGCATAAAGACCCTTTTCAAGTCTGATATTATCGTAATTTGACATTATAAAATTCCTCCTTACATAATGAATGTCACGGTTGATGCGGTTTCATCAACTGCAACAACGAGATATTCTCTGCCGCTTTCCGACGCCTTGACACCGCTGCCGTCGGAAACAAGCTTTGCGTAGCCTGTTTCGGGCACCGAACCCGAATAAACCGCAGTCACCGCACCGCTGAGCTGCACAGCCGCATAGCCGTCTTCGCCGTTTTCAACAAAGCCGCAGAAAGCATCGCCGTCTGCACAAGGCTCAACCTGTGCCGACCCTGTGATTTTAACCGCTGTACCCGCTTCGATATCCTCTGTAATTCTGAATGTTGCCGTGTTTCTGTTGAAACCGTTAAATGATACTGACATAATTTTTCCTCCTTAAATTTTGTATTCGGAATTTTCCGATTCTTCATCCGTACCGCCGCAGTCAAGCTGTCTTACAACGGGCAGATTTTTCTTTGCGTTCTTACGGAATGCATCACGCATTTCACGAAGCATTCCGACAGAAAGAGAACCGCAGATTTCTTCAAGTGCCGCCGACTTCATTTCGGGAAGCACGCTTGCGGCACAGCGAAGAATTTCGCTCTGCATTTCGTTTTTGTATTCCCTCGCCGTTTCGGCAAGCTTTTCCGTTTCATGCATGGGGTTGAAAGACTTGATAACCCCTGCATTCTTCTGTGCGGGAACAGCCACAAAAGACCATTCATATGCATCCGCAGGCTCTGAAAGAAGATAACAGCAGAGTTTTCCGCCGTAGCTTTTGCCTTTCTGATGCTCACAGCCTTCGGTTTTGATATTTCTTCCGCAGATTGAACAGCTTATGTTGCTCACACAGCATCCGACGCTTGTCTCTTTCTTGATTCCCGCATCGATTTCGGCAATCAGGTCTTTGTTCTTCTCGGTTCTGACCATATACGCCTTTGCTTTGATATAAGTGTAATCCTCGCCGTCTGCGGTTTTGCGTGTTGAATCCGTCACGACCTCGGCGGCATAGATTCTTGCCGACTGGTCCTTGCTCTTCATGTTGTGGTCAAAAATTCCTGTTTTTCCCACAAAAAGCTTTGCAAGGGTGTTCAGCGCTTCAATTGTGAATTTCTCGTTATCCCTGTCGATTTCGTTGTCACAGAGAATAAGAGAAAATGTGTAAAGCTCGTCTTTTTCAAGCTTTTTTCTTGAGAATTTCCCGATAAGCTCAAGTTCCTCATCGGGAAGCTGACTGATATTTTCCTTTTCCGTAATTATTCACCTCTCCTGATTTTTTCTGCCTGTGCTCTGTAAAGTGCGGCTTTGCTCAGCTCAACCTCATCCTGAAGCGTGATGCTGTCCCAGACGATGTCCGCCCTGCAGTTATAGCCTCTGCTCTTCAAAAATTCGTTGCAGATTTTCGCTATGACGGGGGTGAGAATTCGTCTGTACGCCTCAAGTTCGCTTGTAAGAGCATCCGCCTGCTGAGACGACATTCTTTCCGTGCTCGACCATGAAAGACCGAGCATAAAGGGCGGTATGCCCGTTTTGGAGACTATCTGCTCCAGCATCTGTCTGACGGGCACATTGCTGTCGAGTATCTGATTATCCGCACCGATAACCTTAATCTGCACATCGCCGACAGCAACAAAATCCCTGATTTCCGAGCCGTTCTTCATTGCTTCGCTCCATTCCCTGGCAACCTGTAAGGCTCTGTCTTTTGCATAAGCTCTGTCAACCGCATCGTTTTTGGGATTATAAGTAACCGCGAAACGAAGATTGCCGACTCTTTCCCAATTCGCACCGATGCTTTCAAAAATCTTAAGCAAAACCGAGCTGACAAACGGCATACCCTTGAGCATCGAATTGCCCGTCAGTGCACCCGGGTCGGGATTGAGCACGCTCAGAAGACACATATCCGGCCTTGAAACCTTGCGGAGCTTTGAGCCGTCACGGACAAAAATCTCAACATCAAAGCCGTTTTTGCTGCGTTTAAGCTCAATGTTTTCAAGAGGTGCGTTGAAGAGTGCTCTGGGATTACCCTCGGTATCGGTAACAATTTCACCGATTGCCGTACCGAATGTCAGAAGCTGTTCAAAAAACGTTGAAACAAACTCCGAAAGTCCCATTCTGTTGCCTCCGACGGGTACGCTGCGGATAAATTCCGAAAGCTCCGCTTCAGCGGTTTTGTTTTCACATTCCGCCGTGAATCCGCCCGTAAGACGCACAAGCTTGAAGATTGCCGCATCGATTACGGGCACAGCCTCACGCAATGCGGTGTAAAGTCTGAGCTGAGGCACACCGAGGGGCACATAGCCGTCGATGATGCCGAAAGGGTGCCTGTTTTCCGTCTGCACGGCGGGTGCGGAAACTCTTGCGTTGGATTTCTTTTTAAAAAGTCCCATTCATTTCCTCCTTTCATCTTTTTGCCGCAACGGCGAAAAATCCGCAATCATCGGTCTGCGTCACAACCGTTGAAACAAAATAGCGGATATCATCCATTGCATGGTCGTTTTCTTTCCTGACCGCATCTTTAGCCGAGTTTTCCTCCCATCTGTAAAGCCCGAATTCACGGATTGTATCCCTGCATCCGGGAGAAAACATGATTGTCTGCTCTTTCAGACAGTCGGAAACTCTGCGTATGCCGTCAATAACATCGTTACGGGCGGGAATGACACGGAATCTGCCGTCACGCCGTATGCATTCCATAAAGCTTGCCGCTGACGGGTCAGCCACGACAGCTTCAATCCTCAGTCCGCCGGCAAGCTCGCAAAGAGCCTTGTAATGCTCGCCGTCGGTACGCTGATGCCCCTGCGTGCGTGAATCAAAATAGTATTCTCTGATTCTGTACCACTTGCCGGAATTCTTTCCCCATAATCCGAATGACGAAGGGTTTACCGTACCGTAATCGCAAGAAATGTAATAACACTCAAACACATCGGGAGGTTCAACGATATGTTTTTCCTGCGAAAACATCGGGTAAACGCTGCCCTGAGCAGCCACCCATCTGCCCAGAACAAAACGCTCGTAGAAAGCACCCGAATAAAGCTTCTCGTATCTGCGGATAATTGCAGGTGTAAGAGACGGATTATCCTTCATGGTGAAATGCAGATAAAGGCAGTTTTTCTCATCATGTTTCTTTATCCATTCCTCGTGAAACCAGTGCATGGGATGTTCGGGATTGCAGTTGAACCAGAGCTTCGAGCCGTCAACGGAGCATCGTGCAAGAGCCTGTTCAACAAAAGAACGCGGCATCAGCGTTACCTCATCGAGCAAAACTCCCGCAAGAGTCATGCCCTGAATCAGTGCCGCAGAGCCTTCATCCTTTCCGCCGAAAAGATAAAACCTGTTTGTGACTCCTCTGTAAGTAATCTCAACCAGATTTTTCGAATGCTTTTCCGTACACTCAAATCCGAGTTCACGCAAAACGGGCAGAATAACCGTAACGACATTTCGCTTAAGAGATGCAATTGTTTTTCCGCAAAGAGCAAAGGAGCAGTCCGAAAACGCCGAAAACGCCCATGTTACAAAGGAAACCGACATACACAGTGTTTTGCCCGACCTTACCGCACCGTCGCAGATAATTGCATCATAAAAACTCAGCGGACTTTCAGGCATCCACCAGCAGAGCGCTTTAAGCTGTTTCGGTGAAAACGGAGTGAATTTCTGCTTTTTCTCTTTCAATCCGAATCACCCTGCGAAAGATTTTTTGCACCCTCCGAAAGAGCCTGAATAAAACTGCTTCGTGAATTTTCTTCACCGCCGCTGATTTTATCCAACCTTTCAAGAGCTTTGAGACGGTCAAAAAATTTGATTTCAAGTCCGCCGCCCTTGGGTCTTTTGATTTCGGAAACATTGAAAAGGTCGAGCTTTTCTATTTCATCCGCAGTCAGCGAATCCTCGCAGAGCATGAGCCTCATCGCATCCGCAACCGACCCGAACGCAAGACGCATAAGCCCCTTTTCAACGGCGTTGACAGCTTTCTTTTCTTTTTCGAGCTTTGCGATTTCGGCTCGGATTTCTTCCCTTCCGAGAAGCCTTGCCGCGCTCCTTTTCGGTGCAACCGAAAATCCCGCCCTTGCGGCACATCCTCTTGCATCGCCGTCCTCGGCAAAATAGAAACAGAAAAGCCGTTCTTTTTCCGTCAATCCTTTTTTCATTCAGCATCTCCTTTCCGAGAGGTTTTTTGTTTTCCCTCTCACCCATACCGTGAACACACTGTTTTCTTAGCCTGAAAAAGCTAACTTTTTTCAGCGGTTCTCAGTTTTTGCATTGATTTTTCTTTCGATTTCGCCTGTTTTCAGCCGTATAGAGCTGTTTTTCTCCGATTTTCTCCGATATTGCAAATTTTCATGTTTTTTTGCTTTTTTGCTTGACTTCATACGATATAGGGTGTAGAATTGAGGAGTAAAAATTTTTTTGAAATGTGTGGTGAAAAATTTTGGGCAGTTCTGAAATACCTAACCCCCGAAGTAGATACATAATCCGATATTGCCGCATTGACGGACTGCCGATGGCTTTCACCGAGTGATTTAGGAATTAAATCGCTTTTCTTTGGTTGCATCGTCTTTTGCGGATATTGCAAAAGGAGATGCTTTTTTTATGGAAAATTTTGAGCTCTTGCTTGAACAGCTCAACGAATACATCAAAAACGGCGAAATCTCGGCTATGCGTGAAATGCTGATAGAAATGAACGTCGTTGACACCGCTTTGATTCTTGAAGAACTGGAATCCAAACCCAGACTTCACGCTTTCCGTGTTCTTCCCAAGGATGTTTCCGCTGAGGTTTTCGCTTATCTTGAGCCTGACACTCAGGCAGATATTGTCCGAATGATCAACGATACGGAGCTTGAACGCCTGCTTGACGAGATGTTCCTCGACGATACGGTTGACTTTCTTGAAGAGGTTCCCGCAAACGTTGTAACCCGTGTTCTCGCTCACTCCGACCCTGAAACAAGAAAACTTATCAACCGTTTTCTTAAATATCCCGATGACTGTGCAGGCAGCCTTATGACAATCGAAATGGTGCATCTGAGAACCTCGCTCACTGCCGCCGAAGCCATCGAAAAAATAAGGAAAACAGGCGTAGACAAAGAAACCGTCTACACCTGCTACTGTATCGACCGTGAGCATCATCTTCTGGGAAGCATTCCACTTCTTTCCCTGCTTCTGTGCGATGCCGATGCACTTGTGGGCGACATAATGGAGGATGATGCACAGCTTATTTCCGTTAACACTCATGATGACCGTGAATACGTTGCGGATATTGTTAAAAAATACGACCTTCTGAGCGTTCCCGTTGTTGATAATGAAAACAGACTCGTCGGCATCATCACCGTTGACGATATCGTTGACGTTATCGAAGAAGAAACCACCGAGGACTTCGAAAAGATGGCTTTGCTTGCTCCGTCAGATGACGAATACCTCAAAACAGGTGTTTTCAAGCTTGCAAAGAACAGAATTCTCTGGCTTCTCATCCTCATGATTTCGGGCACATTCACGGGCAAAATCATCGAAGGCTACGAAACTCTGCTTGCCGGATTCGTTGCACTGACCGCATCAATGCCCATGCTCATGGGTACGGGCGGTAACGCAGGCAGCCAGGTTTCAACACTTATCATCCGCGGTCTTGCGGTTGGTGAAATCGAGATAAGAGACTACCTGAAAATCGTTTTCAAAGAGCTTCGTGTTGCATCCATATGCGGACTCGCACTGGGCATTGCAAACATTCTGCGAATGTATTTGTTCTGCGAAGGAACATTTGAAGTTTTCCTTGTTGTTTCGATTGCGATGTTCTGTGCGATAGTTGTTGCAAAGCTTATCGGCTGCTCACTTCCCATTTTCGCAAAGATAGTCAAACTCGACCCCGCACTTATGGCAGGTCCGATGATTGCAACTCTTGTTGACATCGTAACCCTTATTATTTATTTCGGACTTGCAAAAGTATTTCTGTTATAATTCAAAGACCGCTTGGGCGGTCTTTTTTATTGCTGTTGACTGTATAGTCAAAAAATGATATTATTACCTCGTAACCCTTGATTTACAAGGAATGTAAACTTCTGTTTACACTAAAAATATTATAATTGCAATCCTGAGTTGGTTGAATTTTTCCGCCTTCGGGTCTATAATTCAGCCATATCGCAAAGGAGGTACACCATGAATATTTCCGATAAGATTTTAAAACTGAGAAAAGAAAAAGGAATGTCGCAGGAGGCTCTTGCGGAGGCACTCGGAGTATCAAGGCAGTCGGTTTCAAAATGGGAGTCCGGCACGGCACTTCCCGATACCGATAAGATAATAGCAATGAGTGAGCTTTTCGGAGTTTCAACAGATTACATTCTTAAAAATGACCCGGCGGAAAATTTTGTTCCCGTTGATAATGACCCTGTTGTTCCGCCCGTCGAGGAGGTAAAACCCATGAAGAAAAAAGGCAAAGGAAAGAAAACGGTGAAAATCATCGCCGCAATCCTTGCTCTGTGCATAGCCGTTACGGCAGTTGCAATTCCCATGTATTACGGCGGAATCCGTGAGGCATGGTGGGAGCTAAACGGCGGAAAAATCAAGTATCCCTATGTTCTTGTCCACGGTCTCGGCGGCTGGGGCGAAGGCGAAGGAATAAACGAAACAATTCAGTATTGGGGTGCAGGCACAACCGACCTCAAATCTTATCTCACAGATGAAGGCTATGAAGTATATATGCCGAGTGTGGGTCCCGTTTCAAGTGCATGGGACAGAGCCTGCGAACTTTACGCTCAGCTTACGGGCACAACCGTTGACTACGGTGAAGCTCACGCAAAAGAGCATAATCACGCACGCTACGGAAGAACATATTCAACTCCCCTTTTTGAAGGCTGGGGCGAAAAAATCAACGGCGGTCAGAGGGTTAAAATCAACCTTGTCGGTCACAGCTTCGGCGGTGCAACCGTACGACTGCTCACATCACTTCTCGAATACGGAAGCGAAGCTGAACAGAACGCAACAGGCAGCGAAACCTCTCCTCTTTTCATGGGTGGCAAAGGTAATTGGGTAAACAGCGTAACAACCCTCTGTGCACCTCATAACGGCTCATCTCTCACTGAAGTGCTCAACACCGTCGGCGGAATTGTCGGCATCACAGATACAACAGAAATGCTCATGAAGCTATGTTTCAGCGTTGCAGAGGTCGGTTCGGGAGCAAGCGGCGTTTACGATTTCAAGCTTGACCACTTCGGAATAAGCTCCGTAGGAAACAGCTCAGCCGAAATCGAATCCGCAATCTCCGCAGTAACACAATCGGGCAATGACCATGCGGCATATGACCTTTCGCCCGACGGTGCGGCAAAGCTCAACGAAACAATAAAAACCGTCGAAAGCGTTTACTATTTTTCATATTCCTACACAACCACAAAAGAAGGTTCGTTCCTCAGAGGTCAGGTTCCTCAGTCGGGCACATTTGCCGTGCTTTATCCGTTTGCTCTTGCAATGGGTTCATATAAAGGCACAACCGCAGGCGGAATTTCCATCGATGAAAGCTGGCAGGAAAATGACGGGCTTGTAAGCGTTGTTTCCGCAAGATATCCGTTCAACGAGCCTTATATTGAATATACACAGTTTCCGCCCGCAGAAGATGCTGAAATCATCAAAGGCACATGGCATGTTATGCCGACAAGGGAAGGCGACCACGGCAACGTTATCGGTCTCAACTCCAAAGCGGAACCTACTCAGAATTTCTTCACAGAGCTTTTCACAATGATTGATAATCTTGAAAGATAATTTCCGACGGAGGCACTTCACAAAGAAGCTGCTTCCGTTTTTTATAACAATTTCCGGCACAGTATACCGCAGCAGCCACCGTTAAAATCCGGAATTTTCAAAAAATTTCTGTTACATTCCCAAAAAACGTTGACTACATTATGAAGACATAAAAAAGGAGTGTGTAAAATGTCATACATATTAATAGGTATCCTGACGGTAATTATCGCATTGTTTTCACCGATTATTTCAATATTTATGCCCACCGACGAAACACCGAAAGAGCCTGAAATCAAAACCGTAACCTTTGACGGCATAACATATAAAAATCATTTTATCGAAGAATATCTCTTCCTTGTTGAAGATTTCAACTTCTATAATCAAGAGCCTGATTACAGAGAAGATTTTTATAAATTGGACAACGGCTTTTTATACAACGGCCACACTCAGCAGTACGATTCGGGAATATCGGCATTGCTTTACTGTACCGAAGAAAAATGGAATGAATATAAAGCATATTATTCCGATTCCGAAAATTTTGACTATAGTTATTTTGAATCCCATTATCATACATCACCAAACGACAAAACAATTACCGTTTCAGACGGAGAAACCTTCAACAAGCTTTTGGGATACGAATGGGATATCAGGGATAACACTCAGTCAATTGTAAAAATTTCCGATTCTGCGGAATATCACTCTTTCTTTTTGAAGAAAACAAGCAAAGACGGTCTTTTTTACGGAAATTCCGATGAATTTGTCGTTTATGAAGGCAGGGTTTATCACAAAGGAACACACATAGGACAGTATCACGAAATTTATCTTTATATACTTGACAGCGAAATTGAAACATATGTTGCCGATATTCTGAAAACCAACGGATTTGAAGCATATTTTGATTAATTTAAAAGGAGTGTTTTTATGGGTGCAGTAACAATAATAGTAATAATTCCGCTTTTCTTTCTCGCACTTATCGGCTCATCCCTCATCGGCGCCGTCACGGGCGGAGACAGAACACAGGTTGTTCTGCCCTATGAACCCGAAAAAGGCATTGTATGGGAATGCGATGTTCCCGACAGTCCCGTTGAGCTTGTCGAAACCGAGGTTAACGGCAACACTCAGATTTTTTATTTCAAAAGCACCGAGGGAATGGATATGGTGAAAATCTTTGCCGATTTAGCAAAGCAGCTTATCACCAAGGAATATTCAGAACACGAATACTCCTACGGCGATTTTTACAAAATCACGTTCACCGACGCAAACGGCAATGAGCAGATATACTATGCCGAATCCGAGCTTGATTTGGAATCGGTTTATATCGACAAGCTGAAAATTTATTCACCCGATGAATATTTTACCTTCGACTACACCGTAACGGCACAACAACCCATTGAAGGCGAATACGGTTGGTACAATCAGAATTACGAATTCCGTACCGAACACTACAAAGCCGAATATTCACCCGAAAAAACCTTAACAATCATTCACACCTCAGATGATCTTGCGGAAGGTGAAGAATATTATTATTCGGTTGAATACGGACTTATCGACGGATATAACAGAGAAAACGAAACGGTAAACATAAAATATGTAATCAATGACGGCGAAGTTGAAATTCTTGAAGAAAAACAAAGTGTAGCCGAAAATAATTTTACGGAATAATCGTAGGGGATGACCTCTGTGTCGTTCCGTAACACGGCGGGAGCAAGCCCCGCCCTACACTCAAATAAAATTTTGCGGATGAGGAATTCCCCATCCGCCGGAAAAATCAATCAAAAGGAGTGTTTTTATGGGTGCAGTATTCGCAATCTTTCTTCTTGTTCCGCTTTTTCTCCCTGTTTTTTTCGTAAATCTGATGATTGAACAAATCACGGGTGTTCCTACATCAGAACAGTATGAACTGCTTTCGCAGGCTTTTGAAACATGGGCTGTGGAAAATCCCGAAGCCGTAGCGGGAATCGGAGAGTCTTTAAAGGAAGCTTTTAATGTTGTAATGAATGCGGCGGAAATCGCAAATTCAATATTCATTTCTTAACTGCGGATAGTACCTATCCGATATAGCGGAAAAGAGAGACGGCTTGAGTCACAAGCCGCCTCTCTTTTTTCGCAATTCATAATCTTTGGATGCATTTTTGCCAATAAAATTATATATAAATATCATCAAATGAAACATTTAGAATTTCTTTCATCAACTTGATTTCATCCGGATAAATGTGTCTCTGACCGACTTCAATTTTTGCAAGAGCACTGCGTGTTATATCGCAACCATTAACTTGAAGTTTTGCAGATAATTGTTCTTGAGTAAATCCCGCTTTCTCTCGCAATTCTCGTATTCTTCCTCCAAGCTGTTTTTCATAATCATAATTCATACAACAAAGCACCGCCTTTTATTGCACTTGAATAAGTGCAAATATTCTTGACTTCATTGTATTCATATGCTACAATGTTTTTGCACCCATATAAGTGCAACACAAAAATAAGGAGATATATTTATGCGATACGATGATAAAATAGACCTTATGAACAAATTGGATCAAATAGACAGAAATAATCAAGCAATGCATTCATCAAACAATAGTTCAGTCGGGACAGGTCTGCCATTTTTAAGCGGAAGAACGATATTAAAGATTATCATTGGTGCTGGTCTTTTGACATTCGTGTTAAGATTTATTGTGGTTCCTATTCTTTTTTAAACACTGTACCTTCAGTCTTTTTCATTGACGGCAAATTGCGGATATGATATAATTATTCGGGGTGATGAAAATGAAATGTAAGTTCTGCGGTGCAAGGCTCAAAAAAACTGATGAAATCTGCCCGAATTGCAGTAAATTCGTGTCCGACAATAATATTGAAATTGAAGTTCCCGAAACCGAAATAACACCGACCGAAACAAAAATTCCCGACCCATGTTTTTCCGAATCCGACACCGTTTTCTGCTATAAAGACCACATTCTTTCTTCTCTCCTGTGGAGTCTGGGAATTGCACTGTTTTTTGCCGTTCTTCTTATCTTTGCCGCATTTGACAACAGATATTTTTCCGCTAAGGATTTCTATTCGGTTGTTATTGCGGTTGTCGCCATAGGATTATCCGTTTTCAACGGCATCGCAAGCTACAGGCAGGAAAAGAAGTGCTTTATTGCCATTACCGATAAAAAAATTCACGGCACAATCCCTAAAGGAATGTTCGAAACAACTGATTTTGAGGTTGAGATTTCGGATATTGTCTGCGTTGAAAAGGAAGGCTTTCACGGTAAATATTCAACCCCGAAAATAATAATCGCAACTGCGGAAAACCGCATTGAAATCAAGTCATCATCAAGCAAGCTTCTCACAAACATCAAAAACACCTTACAGGAAAGGATTGTTGAAAATGAAACTTCTCGCTGACAGCTCAATCGGCATCATCGGCGGTGCCGACGGTCCGACCGAAATCTTTGTTGCAAGCGACCCCACGGCAACGGTAATCGCAATCGGAATTGCCGTTATTGCGGTTATCGCAATCGTTGCAATCGTTATAAAGAAGAGGAAGAAGAAATAATTTTAAGTTAAATAGCACATTCAACAAAAAAGGCCGCTTTTTGCGGTCTTTTTTCTGCCCTTTTTCGGAGAGGTAAATATTGACTTTGGGGTATAATTAAGGTATGATTTAATCATAAATATTATAATGGCGGGAGTTTTGGATATGATGAAAAACACAGACAAAACAATGGAAAAAATCGTTGCTCTCTGCAAGGGCAGAGGTTTCATTTTTGCAGGCAGCGAAATCTACGGCGGTCTTGCTAACACATGGGACTACGGCCCCCTGGGCGTTGAACTCAAAAATAATATCAAGGATGCATGGAGACAGAAGTTTATCCGTGAGAATAAGCTCAACGTAGGTCTTGACTCTGCTATTCTTATGAATCCTCAGACCTGGGTGGCTTCAGGTCACCTTGGCGGTTTCTCCGATCCCCTTATGGACTGTAAGGAGTGTAAGACCCGTCACAGAGCTGATAATCTCATTGAGGATTTCGACGGCACAAACGTTTCCGGCTGGTCAAACGATCAGATGATGAATTACATCAAGGAAAAGAACATTCCCTGTCCCGATTGCGGTAAACACAACTTTACAGATATCCGTCAGTTTAACTTAATGTTCAAAACCTTCCAGGGTGTTACTGAAGACAGTAAAAACGAGCTTTATTTAAGACCTGAAACTGCACAGGGTATTTTCGTAAACTTTGCCAACATCCAGAGAACCACAAGAAAGAAAGTTCCCTTCGGTGTAGCGCAGGTTGGTAAGTCCTTCAGAAACGAGATCACTCCCGGTAACTTCATCTTCCGTGTACGTGAGTTTGAGCAGATGGAGCTTGAGTTCTTCTGCAAGCCCGGCACAGACCTTGAGTGGTTCGAGTACTGGAGAAGCTACTGTAAGAATTGGCTTCTCAGTTTGGGAATCAAGGAAGAAAACCTTCGTCTTCGCGACCATTCAGCTGAGGAGCTCAGCTTCTACTCTAAGGCGACGACAGACTTCGAGTATCTTTTCCCCTTCGGTTGGGGTGAGCTTTGGGGTATCGCCGACAGAACAGATTACGACCTTACACAGCATATCAATACAAGCGGCAAGGGTCTTGACTATTTTGATCCCGAAACCAACGAGAGATACATTCCCTACGTTGTGGAGCCCTCTCTCGGTGTAGAAAGACTCTTCCTCACCATCCTCACTGAGGCATACGACGAGGAGATCGTAGATCCCGAGAAGAACGATACACGTGTTGTACTCCACTTCCATCCCAGAATCGCTCCCTTCAAGGCAGCTGTTCTTCCTCTTTCCAAGAAACTCTCCGAAAAGGCAACAGAGCTTTGCGACGAGCTCTCCCGCGACTTTATGGTTGACTATGACGAGACAGGTTCTATCGGTAAGAGATACAGAAGACAGGATGAGATCGGTACACCCTTCTGCATTACATACGACTTTGAGTCCGAGAACGACGGCTGTGTAACCGTTCGTGACCGTGAT
>JAZQLN010000058.1:0-3258 GCA_045542715.1 Acutalibacteraceae bacterium | reverse complement strand
CTTACCGGAGAAGATGCTGGGCTCTGTTGATGAATCATAGGTGAATTCACCCGGCTCTGCACAAACCTCAACAATCTTACCCTGCTCAACGATAATCATGCACTGACCGTCGGCAACGGCTATACCCGAACCGTTGGAGATTATGTTATCGCTTGCCTTGGTATTTGAGCTTCTGCCTCCGACTCTCTTTGAGCCCTTCACCATAAGAACATCGTTTTCGAGTGAATCGCAGTAGAAGAACTCCTTCCACTGGTCTGCAAGTACACCGCCGAGTGCTCCTATTCCGGCTTTAATAAGTCCCATATTTAATTTCTCCTTTCAGAATTGTCATTAATTTATCTGATAACCAGCCTGCCCGAAATCTCACGGTCGAGATTCTGATGATTTGAAAGATATTCATCAAAGATACTGCAGCAGGAGGTTGAAACAACAACCGGTGTTCCGTTTGCGGAAATCTCATCAAAAGATACGTTGAAGAACTCCTCAAAGTTTATATAGTGATATTTCTGAAGACCGACCTTATAAATTTTATCGTCTTCAACAGGCTCACCGTTAAAATCAAAGCGGTTGAAAGAATGTGTTTTTTTGTCATATTCCACACGCAGACCCGAGGAAAGCTGATAGAATTCGCAATGCACACCTTCCCATACTTCATCGCGCACCATATATGCGAGCATACGTTTTAACTGTCCGCCCGTAACTTTCAGCATATAAACCGAATCATCATACGGGAAGCATTCACAGAGGTCGGAAAACAGTACAATCGGACCGAGCTGCTCTGTTCTTACGCTGCCCGAGCCTAAAAGCATGATGTCAAGACCGAGGTTTTTGCGCAAAATATCGGATAACAGCCCACCGAGTGCAGTTTCACGGTTTCTGTCGGGATGCGTAAGCTTCTTTTTTAATCTTGTCACAAGTCTGCCGTATTTAATATCGGTCTGGTCTTTATAATGGTTGAGTATATTTTCAAGGTCTTCATCATTCGGGCAATGCTCGCTGTTTATCGGCACAGTCTGCCAGGTATATGTATCAATACAGTTGTTGTCCGTATCAATGTTAATATCAAATCTGCCTATCTGATCTGTGCCCGTGCCAGCCTGCACAACAACAATATCGTTGACAACAGCAGGCTCGTCAATAAACGTATGCGAATGACCGCCGATGATTACATCAACGCCCCATGCGGGGTCAAGCTTTTCGGCAAGCTTTTTATCTTCCTCAAAGCCGATGTGAGTAAGAAGAACGGTAAAGTCAATGTCAATTGCGTTGTAAGTATCGCAGATTTTTCCGATTTCCTGTGCAGCCTCGTTGATATCGACAAAAGACCCGATAATTCCGTCGTTCTTTGTCTGCGAAATGACATCTTCGGTAATGATTCCGATAAAAAGTATTTTCATGCCGTCAACTTCTGCAATATAGTGCGGCTTGAAAAGTCTTGCACCGTTTGTTTTGATATGAAGGTTGGCATTTATTATGGGAAACTTTGCACATTTTTCAATAAACAGAAGATGAGCAATGCCGTAATCCGTTTCATGATTGCCGAGTGTAACAACATCGGGTGAAAGCATATTCATAATCTCAATTGTTGAAATGCCCTTGAATTCCGAATCGATAACCGACCCTCTGAACATATCGCCGGCAATACAGTAAAGTGTATTTTTTTCTTCATTCCTCACCTTGTTCACGTAACCCGAAAGCATCGACACACCGCCGACAAGGCTTCGGTCTATTTCTTCCGCAAGAAAGTCACCGTGCAAATCGTTGGAATGTAAAATAGTCAGTTTTTTCAGTTTTTTCATGTATAGAAAAAGCTCCTTTCTATTTATAACTAAATTTTACATTTTCTATTTTGTAAAAATAAGTAGCCCTGAAGGTTACTTTCCCTGAAACAGGGCTACCTTTAGGGCTACCGTGTCAAAAAACGGAGTGTTTTTTTGTTGCTGCTGCACAATAACGTTTTAATTTGACAATTACAGTAATTTGTGATAAGATTTTTGAAAAAGAATAAAGGAGGGATAATATGTCAACCGTTTACGGCATTGCAATGGCTGTTTCGCTTGTTATGACAGGCGTTTATTATTTCGTTGACCGCAAGCATGACAAATGGCTCGGTCTTCTTTTCGTGTCAGTTGCCGTCTGTGACATCGGCTATTTTATATTATCCCTTTCAAAATCTCTGAGTGCGGCTCTTTGGGCTAACAGAATCGCATACCTCGGAAGCGTATTTCTTCCGTTTTCGCTGCTGATGATGGTGATGACACTGTCACGCTTCACTTACCCGAAAATATTACCCAAAATTCTTGTTGCTCTTAATTCGGTTATGTTTCTGATGGCCGCCAGCGGAGGTATACTGCCGATTTATTACAAGGCGGTTTCACTCGATTCCGTCAACGGCTGTTCCGTACTCATCAAGGACTACGGTCCGCTTCATCCCGTTTATAAAGTTTTTCTTTTTGCATATTTTGCCGCAATGGTGGCGGTTATTGCTTATACGGCAGCAAAGAAAACCGTTGTTTCAAGCAAGCACACTGTTTTTCTTGCATTTGTTGTAATCGGAAACATTGCAATCTGGCTTGTTGAAAATATGATTCATTCAAGCTTCGAATTCCTTTCAATTTCGTATATCGTAACCGAAGGAATGATACTCTTTCTATATTCTATTCTTCAGGATTACGGGGTAACGGATAACCCGCAGACAGTTGTTGAGACGGTTGAACAACACACTCAACCTGTTGAAACAGTCAAAGCGTTCTCAGACGAACAAATTGAAAGTATTATGAAAAGCTGGGGTGCGGTTGATACTCTTTCTCAAAGAGAAAAAGAAGTGTTGCGATTCCTGCTTGAAAACAAGAAACGCAAGGTTATTGCCGAAACACTTTTCGTAACTGAAAGCACAATCAAAAAACACACTTCAGGAATTTACCGCAAGCTCGAAACCGCAAACAGAACCGAGCTTTTTGAAAAGGCAAAAGAATATTTACAGTAAAGCTGTTGCACATAACGTGTGACAGCTTTATTTTTTAAATTCATTAATCAATCATAACATAGCCAACACCTGGCTTTACCGCAAATTTTTGAACCGAAATAAAACAGGCAACATCGCAGATTGATGTTGCCCCAGCTTGTCGAAAAACTTGTTTTTCGGCAAGGTGCGGCTGTTGAGAAAGGAAGCTGAATGGCGTTTTCTTCGACCGATGGCGTACAAAGGTACGTCGATGGGAGAAAAAACGTCAAATAAACGAAACAAGTTGATTTTTC
>JAZQLN010000057.1:0-28177 GCA_045542715.1 Acutalibacteraceae bacterium | reverse complement strand
CAAAATAAAACAGCCGCTCGGGAGCGGCTGCCGGTGACAGTAATGCGCTGCTAAACCTTCAGAGCCCCTTTTAGGGACAAAGCCAGTAATCGCCCCTTGAAGGGGCAGTGCAAACCCCCGGCTCAGCCGGGGGTTATGATTGTGTTTATCAAAGATGTTATGATGTAAATTTATTCTGCAGTTATTTCCCATTCACTGAGGTCGCCTTGAATACATTCAATGCTGAGTTTACCGTCGGTGAATGCAGCTTTTGCAAGTATATCGGGAAAAATAATCGGAAAAGTAACATTTTTGTAAATCGGTTTTAAGCTCAGCTTTTTGTTTTTGTAGTCGATTTTTAGTCCCGAAACCGCTAAAAGTGTAGTCCAGCTTGACATCGGTCTTGTGTAGTGGTGACCGCATTCCCAATGGTCCCAGAAATGCCCCAGTCTGAGCTGATTCATGTGAATAGATTCAACCACTGTGTCTGAAATTTCTGTTTCTCCTACAGAGAGTGCGAGTGCTGAGAAAGCGTAGCCTATTCCGGTCCATACGGCAATTGTCTGACAGTTATTGTATGTATCTAAGCTTGTCTTTTTGTTTTCGGGTACGGTAGCGTTTACAAGCCCCTGCTCAACATCAAAATTGTTTTTGAATATACAGTTAATTACCGAACGGACTCTGCTATCGGGAATATTGCCGTCAAGACCGATCATCCGCAGAAACCATTCGCCGTCAAGCTGATCTGTCATAAGAGATTCGTCGGTTTCGTCATTCTTTCTCCAGAGGTTATAATATTCACCGTTCCAAAGCTTTTCTTCAAGTGCTTTTTGGCCGTTAAGCAGCATTTTATTCCATTGGTCGGAACGGGATTTGTCACCGACAGTGTCAGCGATTATAACGGCAGCTTTAAGTGCCGCTAACCATAAGACAGAAATGTATACGGGTGTTCCCGAGAAATTCCATGCATCGTAGGTGTTGCGTTTTGTACCGTAATCCGGAAGACCGTCATTATCAGTGTCAAGCAAACCGGTGGAGTCCATTGCTTTTTTTATATTGTCCCAGAGTAATAAAAGATAGTCACTATCTCCGGTGAAAAGGTAGTCACGGAGAGCCATCAGAACAAACTGCATATTAAGGTCTACACGGTCATAACCATTGTCGGGACATTTCATGTCAGGCTTGAAGGAATGATGCGTTCTTCCGTCATCTCTTTGATGTTCGGCACCCATTTTCATTTGCTTTTTCTGCAGATCGGGGAAAATACTGATAAGCGAAAACGAAGCGTGATAGGTAATATCTGTGGTGTGAAGTCCGCAGTAACCGAGACCTTCCCACAGACCGAATTTTCCGTTTTTGAGATAAACAGAACATTTAATCAAAGGTGACAGATTGGATGACCACGCATCGGGATAAATTGCAGGTAAATCCGTCGAGTATATAAGATCCGAGAATGCAACGGCGGAATTGAAAATGCTGCCATATTCCTTTTTGAGAAATCTGTTGGCTTCAAGCGAGCTTTTAAAAAGATTTTCGTAGTAATGCCCGAGAATTTCCCCGTCCTTTGAAGTAAGATTCGGAAAATACCAGCTGAGTATAAAACGGATGCTTTTCTTTTCACCGGGCTTAAGAGATACTTTGGAGCAGAGCGCACATCCGCCGAAATCTTCTCTTCTTCTTTCGTTGCGGTTGTAGCAGTTGTCAAGGAAAAAGATTTTATTCTCCCTTGAAGCAAGAAAATCGGGTTTGCAATATAAAATTCGGCTGAGAATTGAAGCAACGTAGGGATACTTTCTGTATTTCTCACATAATTCATCAAGCTCAGCATCGCTCAATAAAGCTAAATTATCAGGCAGAGGACTGGGTTTTGTCCCGATTTCGGTATCCGGAAGTCTGCCGTTTTTTCTGAATCCGAACAACACGGATTCCTGAGTTACACCTAATTTTGAATCAGCTATGAATTCTTTCAAAAAACGGTAGTAATCCGCCGTTATATAAGATTTTTCACCATCACCGTTTACGGAAAAACATACGTCGCCGCAGCAAGGGGAGTCTGTTTTGTCTGCAGGTTCAATGTGTACGGCACAGCTGTCGCCGCAGGTGTGTAGTGAGTTTTTATTACTCTCGTTTTTGTTCGCAAAGTCAGGAACAAGAGTTCCCAAAAGACTTATTTCGATGTCGGTGTCAGTTGGGTTTTCCACGGTAAAATCCAGGTAAAAGCCGGGAGTGGATGAAATATCGGAGTTAAACGGAACGAAAGGGGAAACCGCTTGAAGGTTCAGCTTGCAGGAAAGAGCACTGTCGGTATAATCAATGTTGCACACAGGGAATTTTCCGTCAAAATCAATTCTTTCAACAGGTTTGTTCCATGCAAACATCCTGTAAGAAAAATCGTCGGCATCAGTTTTCATACCGAGTTTACGGACAACGGGATGGTTATTGCCTATCTTTTCACGCACATAAAAAGAAAGAGCACCCGTGCTTGATTCGCCGTCATCAACCTTGTTCTCAAAGCATACTCTTGTGAGCCTCGGCGGATTAGCTATCTGCCAGAAGTGAAACTCACCGTCAGGCAAAAGCTCAACACTGCCTGCACCTATTCCGCCTAAAGCAATACCGCTTGTATGTGTTTTTACGGTTGTAATTTTAGCCATACTATCAACTCCGTTTATTATTAATAATAGTATACTGTCCGGATGTAAATAATTCAAGCAAAAAACAGTCCGGTTGATATGTTCACTGAACATAAGTATCATTATGATTACCGACAACATTTTTTTGCTTTATAAAACATAAAGGTGAATCATACAGAAGTATGGTTCACCTTTGAAATTATTTGGATTTTTTTGCCTTGGGTGATGCCTTTGCCTGCTTTTCGATAAGAACAAGAAGCAGACACCAGAAAGCAGAAAGAAGAATGAAGAGAACACAAACAAGGATTGCATTGTCCATGGCAAAGTTAAGCAGATTACCGAGTCCGGGGATATATGATGTAACAATACCGTAGCATGAAGAAGCCATAACGGTGTTTTCGTAACCGATTCCGTTCTGCATTGCAACGGTTGTTATTTCAGCATCGTTGGTTGAATATGTACTTACATGCTGAATGGACTGGATGTCACAGCCTTCAAGATTTGTGTTGGGAACTGCGATGAGACTGTTGTTGACATATTCGCTGATTTCAGCTTTCTTTGAGATGATAAGATCGCCTTTATTTACACCGACACTTTCGATATCCTGACCCATTGTGTTGAAACAGATGCCGCCGATATCGGAGCCGTTGTTGTCAAGGAAGATTGTAACAAAGCAGCCTAATACGAATGTGATTACTGTTGCGGAAAGAAGAACGATTGCAATAATCTTCCCTGCAAGAGCACCGCCGCTTTTCTTCTTTTTTGCGGGTTTTTCTTCAATTTTAGCTTCGCCGTAATTTCCGTCAGAAAAATCAAGATCTTCTTCAATGGGGGCAACGGGAGCTGCTGTTCCTCTGGGTACATATGAAGGGGGATTCTGACCTATGGGAACAAGGGGCCTTGCTTTTTTCTGCTGAGAAGCAGGCGAGGGGTTATAGTAAGGTTCCTGGTTAACAGGCTGAACGGGTTTACGGAAATAAGATTCAGCAGCTGCATTATCATTTTCAGGCTGATTTTTGCTTATTTCGGGAATAAGACTTGATTTTTGTTCTTGCTTATTAACCGGTGAAGACTGACCTCTTGATTTTGAAACGAACTCAAGATCAAGCTCATCAATGCTTTTAAGTTTAAACTGATCCATATGTTATTCTGCCTTTCGGATTAATTACTTTGAAATCTTTTCGCGAAGAGCTGCATTTTCTTTAGCGATTTCATCTGTAAGCTTTGAAATTCTTTCGATGCTTGCAAGAGCAGAGGGGTCAACAGCTGATGCTGCGGGTGCAACTGCACCTGATGCTTTGAGTGCTTTATTTTCATCTGAAAGAGAACGGCAGATTTTCTTGAGCTTTTCGTTATTTGCTTCGGTTCCCTTTGCATATTCAAAAACTTTCTTATATTCAGCCTTAAGAACTGCAATATACTGCTCTACCTGTTCACAGCTGTATCCGTTCTGAACCTTCTGAAATAATTCTTTATTTTCCATATTAAACAAACCTCCGTTTATACAAAATACATTTGATATAAATATAACATAACTAATCTGAAATTACAATAAAAAATTGCAAATTAATATATTTATTTTCTTTTTTTCCTAAAACGCGATAAGCCGATTTAGACAAAAATACAATATTGAGTAGTTTTGTTGAATTGTATTATATATTTTATATATTGAAAAGCTGTTAAAAATATGATAAAATAACACAAAAATTTATAATAATCGACATGAGGTGTATATATGGCAATTTCGGATATCGGCATATTACTTGGAGATGTTTCTCTTTTTGAAATAGAACATTACACCAAAAATCCTATGAAAGCACAGGAAAACACTCTGAAAAAGATTCTCAGCAGAAACAAAAACTGCGAAATCGGCAGAAAATTCAATTTTAAAGATATTAAATCCATAAGAGAATATCAGGAAAAAGTTCCTATTACAACATATGAAGATTATGAGCCTTATGTTGAAAGAATGCTTAACGGCAGAGAAAAAAATCTTATGTTTACAGGTCCCAATATAAGATACTGTTCATCTTCCGGCAGTGTGGGTAAACCTAAAATTCTTCCTAAATCCGTCAAGGATCTCTGGAATATGCAGTGCATCGGTTTTTCATGTACCGTTGCAACATCTGCACATCATCTTAAGAAGGTAAAAGGCAAAAAAATGCCTGCACAGATGGGACCTCTTGCTCTTATTCTCAGCGGACATAAGCTCGAAGACGGTAAGCAGTGCAACGGTGCAGCTCAGATTCCTTTGAGATATCTTAAGCCTATTCTTCCTTTCTTCTGCACATCGCCCACATCTCTTCTTATCCCCGAACATGAAGAACTTCTTGACACATCATATCTCCAGCTTCGTTTTGCTCTTGAAAACAAGGATGTAAGCTATCTTGGTTCGCTTGTTATCACTCTTCTTACAACCATGTTCGAATATCTCGAAGAGAACTGGGAAATGCTTTGCGATGACATTGAAAAAGGCATTATCAATCCCTCAATAAAAATCACTCCTGAAGCATATGCTGAATATGCACCCAAATTCAAACCCAATCCAGCAAGAGCAGCGGAACTCCGCAGAGAATTCGAAAAAGGATTTGATACACCTATCGCACCCAGAATATGGCCTAAGCTTACGTGGGGATACGGTATGGTCGGTGCAAATCTTAAGGTTTATGTTGAAAAATTCCGCAGATATATCGGTGATGATATTCCTATTCATAATATGGGCTATGCGGCAGCAGAAGGATTCTTTGCTATGCCTACAGAGCTTGATGTTCATGAAAGTGTTCTTCTTCCTCACTGCATTTTCTTTGAGTTCCTCCCCGTTGATGATGATGCGGAGGATGCAGATGATAATGTTAAGCCCGTTCTCATCAAAGATCTTGAAATCGGTAAGAAATATGAAGTTATCGTTTCTAATTTCTCAGGTCTTTACAGATACAGAATTGAAGACGTTGTTATGGTTACGGGCATGCATAACAACACTCCCAAAATCGAACTTCTTTACAGAAGAAATCTCAGCCTTAATGTTGCCAATGAGAAAACAACAACCCAGATGGTTGACCATGTTGCAAAAATGACGGCAGAGAGAATGGGTAATGAGTTTGTCGGTCACAGCTTTTATGCCGATTTTTCGACAAATCCTCCCAGATATTGTATGCTTGCTGAACCCAAGACTCCTGTTGATGAAGCAGACAGACAGAAATATATTGACATTCTCGACGAAGAACTCAATGATGTTAACGAGAAATACTTCAAATACAGACGTTGGGGTATGCTCAACAGACCCGAAATACTTTTCCTTAAGGAAAAAACATACAATGATTATAAGGAATCTCTTCGCGCAAGGGGAGTCGTACTTAATCAGGTTAAACCTGTAACCGTTCTTAACAGTGAAGAAAGATGTGAGTTTTTCTTCTCACATGTTATAACCGAAACGGAACTTCCTTATAAATGTAAAAACAGCAAGTAAAACTTAAATCAGGTGTTCAGCGACAATTAACAAAGAATTGAGCCTTTATCGTTTCTTCTTCACTGACACTTTAATGCATTTCCCGTAATACACAAAGTATTGCGGGATTTTTATTGTTTCGTATGAATGAAAAGTAAAAGTTTGCAGTTTTATGCGGATTTGTTGTGTTTTGATATAATTTTGCAACTTTAATCGGATAATTTTTATGTTTTGTCCGTTGATAATTTATTAATAGTATGTTAAAATTTTAAAGCTATTTTATTTTTGGAGGGGACATACGATGAAAATCACAAAAAAACTTCTGGCATTCGTTATGGCGATTGTTATTTCCGTAACGGCGTTTCTCCCTGCTTTTGCTTTAAGCTCTGAGATTATGTATTCAAGACCGAATCTGATGAGCCTTGAAGAGTATAAGCAGAAGATTTATGATGAAGGTTATCCCGTTCTTACAACAGAACAGTTTCTTAAGATAACAAGCTTCTTTGAGTTTGTTGTCAGGGTATTTTCGGGTGATTTGTTTATTCCGAAGGAAAGATTCAATGTTAAATTTGATGATTATTTAACATATGCTACCGACGAAATATTCAATCAGTGCGGTCTTGATATTGCTGCGCTTTTTATGAGTGTACCCGATATCAACGGTCCTGCAGAACTTGCTGTTAAAGTTTTCAATATCGATACAGCTACAATCAAGGACACTCTTTATGATAAGCGTGATGAATATGCTCAGCAGGATAATCCCACTATGGCAAAGGTTTGCTTCTTTATGGGTGCGTATCTGAGTATCGTTGAGGAATGTCTGATTTATGCCGATCCCACAGAAGATCCCGAAATTTATGAGATCAAACTTAAGGCAACATTCAAGGACGGCGGATGTGAATATTATTATCCCGGTATTTTTGTAAATATCACAACAGGCGAATTCTCAAATGATGACGGCAGCGGTCTTGTGGGTACAGGCTTCAATTTCAATCTTAATGAATTGCTTGTTTATGCAACAATTGACAGCTGGATGAGACAATTCGGTTTCTGTGTATTTTATGATATCGCTGCAAACTCGATGCCTCTTCTCTGGAATTACGAAACTCGCCGTTTCAAGTTCGATTATGACGGACTCGAATGGATGATTCAGATATGGAAGGGTAATTATCTTATCACAAACGGTGCTGAAGCGGGCGTATATAACAGAGAACCCGGCAGCTTCGGAACATTCTATAACTGTGCAAGCGATGACCAGCTTATGGAAATGTCACTTCAGGTTTATCATAATGAAGAGCTTCTTGTTAATCAGCCTCCGCAGATGCATTGGTGGATTAACGGATTCCAGATGAACAGCAGAAGATATGTGCCGATGTCTCTTACTATGAAGTTCTCAATTGAATTCCCGAATGAAGAAATGCTTTATGCATTTACGGAGTCTATTGACAATCATCGCGATCATGATGTTTATTACACAATCGAAGATCTTACAATCTATGTAACATGGTAAAAATTAAACCTGCAGGCTTACAGCTTGCAGGTTTGTTTTTTATTATATTGCGTAACCTTTTTGCCTGATTATTTCAACAACGGATTCAACATATTTATTGCATATTTCATCGGTAGGTGCTTCTGCCATAACTCTGATTACGGGTTCCGTTCCTGATTCTCTGACAAGTATTCTTCCTGTATCCGATAAGGCGGATTCAGCTTTTTTAACAGCATTCAAAACATCTTTGTCTTTCATTACAGTCGGTTTGTCGGTAACTCTGACATTGACGAGTTTCTGCGGAAATATTTTTAAGGGTTCGGCAAGCCTGCTTAACGGCATTTTTTTTGCAATCATAATCTCCATTATTTTCAGGCTTGTAAGAATTCCGTCACCGGTAGATGCGTATTTTGAAAATATTATATGTCCCGATTCTTCACCGCCGAGTCTGTTATCATTTTTCATCATATAATCATATACATATTTATCCCCGACAGGTGTTTTGACATAGTTGATTCCCATATCGTCAAATGCTTTATACAGCCCGTAGTTTGACATAACGGTTGTGACAACCGTATTGTTGTTCAGCTTCCCGTTTTCTTTCATATATTTTGCACATATATACATGATGTGGTCTCCGCTGAGGATATTTCCTTTTTCGTCAACACACAGACATCTGTCAGCATCTCCGTCATATGCAAACCCGGCATCGAGAGAGTTTTTGATTACAAAATCCCGTAATCCTTCAATATGAGTTGAGCCTGCGTTCAGATTTATATTTGTTCCGTTCGGCTCTGCGTTGATAACGAAGGTTGTTGCACCCAATGCATCAAAAACAGCTTTGGCGATATTCCATGAGCTTCCGTTTGCACAGTCAAGACCTATCCTGAACCCTCTGAAGGAATAAATTCCCAATGAAATAAGATAGGCTATATATCTGTTTCTGCCTGAAATATAGTCAACTGTTTTTCCGATTAATTCTTTTTTTGCAAACGGGATTTCTTTGATATTATTACCGAAAACATTAAGTTTTCCGTCGAAATAGTCTTCAATATAATCCGTCAGTTCTTCATCGAATTTTTCGCCGTTCCTGTTTATCAGCTTGATACCGTTATCGTAATACGGATTGTGGCTTGCTGAAATCATTATTCCGCAGTCAAATCCGTCTGTTTTGACAATATATGCAACTGAAGGCGTTGTTGTTACATGAAGAAGATAAGCATCTGCCCCCGATGCAGTTAATCCTGCAACAAGTGAATATTCAAACATATAGCTGGATTTTCTGGTATCTTTTCCGATAACAATTCCGGCGTTTTCTTTTATTCCGTTTCTATGGTTTAATTCATTGAAATACCATCCGAGAAACCGCCCTGTTTTGTATGCGTGGTCGGCGGTAAGGTTTTCATTGGCTTCTCCTCTGAAACCGTCAGTGCCGAAATATCTGCCCATTCGAAACCTCCAATTATAATTTAGGAACAATTTTGTTTTCTGCTTTATAAATGCTGTTCTGTTCAACGAATCCCCGTACACATGAAAGAGGATAGATGTTTGTGTTTCTTCCTATTATTGTTCCGGGATTCAAAACAGTGTTGCAACCTGTTTCAACATAGTCGCCAAGCATTGCACCGCATTTTTTTAACCCTGTTTCGATTGTTTCGTTATTTGTTTTTATTGTTATAAGACTTTTGTCTGATTTTACGTTTGATGTTATTGAGCCTGCTCCCATATGTGCCCTATATCCGAGGATACTGTCGCCGACATAATTATAATGAGGAACCTGAACATTATCAAATATGATTACATTTTTAAGTTCCGTACTGTTTCCGATAACACATTTTTTTCCGATTAATGCCGAACTTCGGATAAACGCACAGTGTCTGACTTCGGTTTCTTCATCAATGATGCAGGGTGAACCTATAAAAGCTGTCGGAGATATTGTTGCGGTTTTATGAATCCATACGTTTTTCTTTATTTCGGTAAATTCGTTTTTGTCGAGAGTCTTACCGAGCATCAGTATAAGATTTTCAATTCCTTTTAAAGCTTGCCACGGATAAACGAATTCCGATAAATAGCCTGAAGCCATTGTGTGTGATAAATCAAATAAATCATCGGTTCTGAACATATAACATACCTTCCTTTAAATTGCAAAGATATTATATGCAGAACCGATGATTATTATCTCAAAAATTATTTATAATATTTTCCGTTCTTTTTCAGATAATCAATGAGCATCATAGTCCAGTCTGTCTGAATAAAATCATAACCTTTATCAGCAAGCCAGCCCCAGCCGTAATCCTGCGAGACTGTCATTGCCGTATCGTCGCTGTGTCCTCCGGCAAGCTGTTCTTTATAATCATAAATTATTGAGTTGACCCATACAAGCTTACCGTCTTTGTGCATCATATCAATGAATTCTTCGCTTGCGAGAGGGGAGTCGTCTTTTTCAAAAAGAACCTCAGCACCTATATAATTTATATTTCGACTCATAAGATTCTTATGCTCCGGATGTTTTTCTTTGACGATTGGCAAAAACGGCAATTCCGGACAAAGATCTTCAAGCACGGAAATAACTTTTTTTGAAAGCTTGCTTTTTACGATAATCTGGTCAAGCATATTATGCTTTTTTACAGATTCATAAATCTTCTTGGGATTATCCCAGAATTTATCAATATTAATATAGCATCTGCCTTTGAACTGCTCAAGAAAGTCATCGAAAGAAGCAATACCGAATTGAGTTTTCGTATTATCATAATTCACATATCGAAGCTTACTGATGTTTGAAAAATGCATCATCGGCAAAATAAGATACCGGTTCAGATGCGCATGTTCCATTCCCGGATGAAACAGAAACAGTTTATCATCCTTGCTTCGGCTTACATCAACTTCAATCATATCAGCACCTTGCTTAAGTGCGATTTCGTATGATGTCAGAGTATTGCATGGAATATTGCCTGCAGAAACGCCTCTGTGAGCCACTACGATTATGTTTTCTTTTGCTTTTTCAAATATATCAAAATTCATTAATATTCCTCCTTTTTATAATAATATCATTATCTTTTATGAATGTAAAGAAAAACCCGTACCAAACGGTACGGGCATAAATCAACTGAATTTTCTGACAAGATTATCTATCATTGTATAAACAAATCCCGCAAATTCAATAACTTTGTAAATTCCTCTGTTGATTATTTTAATAAATGATGAATCGTTGAATTCTTCTGTTTTCTCGATAGTAATGCTGTCAAGAAGCTGACTGTTATCGCCGCGGAATGTTTTAAGTTCAAGTGTATTATCTTTGAATTCAAGTGTTGAATATGTAGTGACATCGTTTTCAAGGAAACTGTATGCAAGATGGTCCGCTTCGTAATCCATTATTACTTTTTCGCAAACGGAATTTGAGTTAAGATAAACAATTCCTTTGGGATTCTTGTATGTTTTACCGCTTTCTGCAGTTTCAACAATTTTACCGTTCTGCATGAAATGAGAGCGACCCTGAGAATGTGTATGTCCTGTTATAACAAGATCAAGGTCATATGTCAGAAATATGGGTTCGAAAATTCCGGTAAGAAGAATTTCTGTTTCCAAATCGCCGATGCAATCTCCTGCACCGAAGATGCCATGGTGAATAACACCGATTCTCCATTTGGCATCTTCGTTAAGCTTAACAGCTTCTTTTGCGAATGCCATGTGATCTGGCGCATTTCCTGATGTTGAGTCAAACACGAGATAAAGAACATCACCGTATCTGAACCAGAAATCACGGTCAAGACCGGAGAAGAACCTTCCGTAGTATTCATTCGGCATATCCGTATAATAATTATACATCATACCTTTTTTATCATGGTTTCCTATTGCGAGAGCCATGGGAATGCTTCTTAGTTCTTCTGGCATGAGAAGAGTCTGCCATTCGGCAGCAGTCTGACCGGTGGATGTGTTATCACCGGGTGACACAAGATAGCTGATGTCGGGGTTTTTGTTTAATGCCTCTGCGAGAACATTGTTCCAGTTGAAACCGATATCAGACTGGGTATCCGAACCAGTGCGGGTATCTTCCGCAATCTGAATATCACCGACTATCATTGCTTTGTGGTTTCCGAATGATTTTGTTTCGTATTTGCAGGTATCACTCCAACCGTCACCGGTATTCCATTGATAATAATATGTTGTATTTTCTTCGAGGCCGTAAACATTGACTCTGCTTACAAGCTGATAATCGTTTTCGGCATATTCATTATAACCGGTAAAAGATTTATAATTGCTCATATCTTCGCTTTTTGAAACTCTGACCTCAGCGGCTGACTTTTCGGCTGTTGAATGCCAGCAAAGATTAAACATGGTTTCATCCGAGCCAACATTGAGGGTAGGAAGATTATTATTGTCGTGCTGTGAAGCGTAAAACATATCCCATTCTTCTCTTGTCATTTTATCATATTGGGCTGCAGCCTGAATTCCTGAGAACAACATAAGAGTGATGCTCAGGATAATTGCTGTAATTCTCTTCATTAATATACCTCTTTTTATGTTATAACGGTCCGCACCGATTGGTACGAACCGTTGATTGAATATCAGTGGTGGAAAAGACGCATGCCGGTGAAGCACATAACCATGCCGTGATTATTGCAGGCTTCGATAACATTGTCGTCTCTGATTGATCCTCCGGGCTCAGCAATGTAAGTTACGCCGCTCTTTGATGCTCTTTCGATGTTATCACCGAAGGGGAAGAATGCGTCACTGCCGAGAGCAACACCTTTGATTGTTGCAAGATATGCTTTCTGTTCTTCCTTTGTGAAAGGTTCGGGTCTTTCGGAGAAATATTTCTGCCATTTGCCGTCTGCAAGAACATCGTCGCATTCGTCTGAAATATATACATCGATTGTGTTGTCTCTGTCAGGTCTACCAACGGAATCAAGGAAGGGGAGATTGAGCACTTTTTCGTGCTGACGGAGATGCCAGATATCAGCCTTGTTGCCTGCAAGACGTGTGCAGTGAATTCTTGACTGCTGTCCGGCACCGACACCGATTGCCTGTCCGTCGATTGCGTAGCAAACCGAGTTGGACTGTGTATATTTAAGGGTGATAAGTGCGATTATAAGGTCACGCTTTGCACTGTCGGGCATTTCTTTGTTTTCGGTAACGATATTTGTAAGAAGCTCGTTGTTGATTTCAAAATTGTTTCTGCCTTGCTCGAATGTGATACCGTAAACCTGCTTTGTTTCAACGGGAGCAGGAACGTAATCGGGGTCGATTTTAACGATGTTGTAGTTGCCGTTTCTCTTACTCTTGAGGATTTCAAGTGCTTCGGGTTCGTAACCGGGAGCAATAACACCGTCGGAAACTTCGCGCTTGATAAGCTTTGCGGTTGTAACATCACATACATCAGAAAGAGCAATCCAGTCGCCGAAAGAGCTCATTCTGTCTGTACCTCTTGCTCTTGCATATGCGGTTGCGAGAGGGGAGTCGTCGAGACCTTCGATATCGTCAACAAAGCAAGCCTTCTTGAGGTTATCACTCATTTTGATACCGACAGCTGCCGATGTGGGACTTACATGCTTGAATGATGTTGCTGCAGGCATACCGAGAGCTTCTTTGATTTCCTTAACAAGCTGCCAGCTGTTGAAAGCATCGAGAAAGTTGATATAGCCGGGTCTGCCGCTGAGAATTTCGATGGGAAGCTCTGTGCCGTCTGACATATAAATTTTTGAAGGCTTCTGATTGGGATTACAGCCGTATTTGAGTTCGAATTCTTTCATCTTTATTTCTCCTTATTTATTCTTATTAATCATTCTGCTGTCATATTTACCGCTTTCAAGGTCAATATAACGGACATAAAGTGAAATCTTATTCTGTTCATTGAGGTTTGCCCAGAGAAGATTTGTGAATTCATCGATATCATCGGGAATTGCAACTCTTTCGGGTTCTCCGGTGAATGTGGGAATGGGATTTCCGTCATGATTATATGTGTGGATAAAGTGACCGAGACCTGCAAGTGAGGGATAAGCGAAGGTGTATCTGTTGCAGGCAGTTCCTTTTTCATCTACACTCTTGAGGATACTCATTTTGTAAGTAAAATTACCGTCTGCAAATTCAATCATGCCGCTGATTCTGGGTGTAAAGTTAGGCATATCGGGTTCAAATTCTCTTGTTTCAAGAGCCTGCTCAAATGTTTTGCCGTCTTTGATAAAATCATAGATTGTGTCTGTCTGGTCACCGTTGGTAACGATAAGCTTATTATCGATAACTCTGACGGGTGCGTAAATGATAAGAGAGGGGTCTTCAACTTTTGAAGCGTCAAAGGGATGGATGATGATTTCATCGCCCTGCTCAATAAACACTCTGTTTCTGCTGTTTTCGCTTCTGCCCATGATGAAATAAGCTGTTACAGCTTTCTTTCCGTCTGCGCTTTTACCGATAACGATACCTCTGCCAACATAGGAGTTATCCTTGATAAGTTCGCCGATGTTGTTGATTTCATAAATGCCCATTTTTATCATCCTTTCAAATTAAATAAAGGCAGTCCTATCTGATTGATAAGACTGCCCAGACGGTCGGCATTAAACAGATTTTTTGCTTCCATGCAGTTATCTGCGGTTCCGTCAGTTACAAAAAATCCTTTAATTTACACAAAAAATATAACATAATAATATATTTTTGTCAACATAATTAAATACTTATTTTAGGAGTTTTCCAAGTTCCGCTTGCAACAAAAATTATACCGACTATAACGGAAGCAAACGAAGCAAGACCCGTTGCAAGTCCTATACCGTTGAATCCGAGATTTGTAAAGTGAACAACAAGATATGCAAACGGAACTCTGACGATTATTGAGCTGAAACATGCATTGAACAATGCAAAATTTGAATATCCCGCACCGATTGCAAGTCCGTTCATACAGAAAACAAACGGAACAAAAATATAGTCAAGTGCTATGAATCTTAAATAATCCGCACCGGTATCAATAACGGCCTGATTGGTGTCGAAAAGAGAAATTATCTGACCGGGGAATAGCTGAACGATTGCAAAAACAACAATCGATATAGCAAATGCAATACCCATACCTGTTGTCATTGTCTTTTTTGCTCTCTTTATCTCTCCTGCACCGATATTCTGACCTGCCATTGAAGAAACGGCACTGCTCATTGCGAGAGCCGGAAGAATAGCAAAAGAGTTGACCTTTCCGCCGATTCCTTGACAGGCGGAAGCGATTTCAGCATTCGGGAGAGAGTTGATGAGTGCGGTAAGTGTAAGGAACGAGAAGGAAACAACAACCTGCTGAACAGAAGACGGGAGACCGAGCTTAAGAAGCATTTTAAGTTTTTCTCTGTCAACCTTGAAGTCATTCTTGCTGAATCCGATGAAGAAATGATTTTTGAATAAATAAATTATCGAAAGAACAACGCTGAGCGCCTGTGCACCGATAGTGGCGTAAGCTGCACCTGCCGCACCCATTTTAAAAGGTCCGACAAGAATAATATCACCGATTATGTTTACGATTGTTGCAATAAGAACAAAGTAAAGAGGTCTTTTTGAGTCGCCCATACCTCGCAGAATTGCACTGATAACATTGTATGCAAACATGAACACCATACCTGACATACAGATATTGTAATAGTTCCGTGCTTCGTCAAATGCAACCTGAGGTGTTTTGAGAAGATTCAGCAACGTGTCATCGAGCAAAAGCATTACAACTGTAAAAATGACACTTAATATCATATAAACAGTGAACAGAGTACCGATAGTCTTTTTCTGTTCGTCGAATTTTTTTGCTCCGCCGTATTGAGCGATAAGAACCGTACCGCCTACGGCAAGTCCGAATGCGGCACCCGTAACAAGAATGTTGATCTGGCTGCCGATGTTTACACCTGTTATGCCGTGAGTACCGCACAGACGTCCTACGATAATCATATCGGCAACTGAATAAAAAGCCTGAAGAAGGTTTGAAAGAAGAAAGGGAACGGCAAATCTTATTAACTGTTTACCGACGCTTCCTTGTGTTAAGTCCTGTCTGAATTTGTCTGCCATTTTTTATTTATTCTCCTGTGGTTTTATCTCTTTCATGGTAAGTGAAATTCTCTTTTTGACCGGGTCTACCGAAATCACCCAAACGGTTACAATCTGTCCTACCTTGAGAACTTCAGAGGGGTGCTTGATGAATTTGTTTGTGATCTGAGAAATATGAACAAGTCCGTCCTGATGAACGCCGATATCAATAAATGCACCGAAATCCGTAACGTTTCTGACTGTGCCTTTAAGCTCCATACCGGGAACAAGGTCTTTGAGATCCATAACATCCGTTCTGAGCATGGGAGGGGGAAGTTCATCTCTGGGGTCTCTTGCGGGCTGGATAAGCTCTTTGACAATATCTTTCAGAGTCGGCACGCCGATTCCGAGCTTTTCTGCGACCTTATCTTCGCCCAGTATTTCAACTTTCTCTTTAATTTCCTTGATTTTCTCTGTTCCGATATCATCAAGTGTATAGCAACAGAGCTTAAGAAGATCTTTTGCGGCACCGTAGCTTTCAGGGTGAACGCCTGTGTTATCAAGAACATTCTTGCTTTCGGGAACTCTTAAGAAGCCTGCACACTGTTCAAATGCTTTTGCACCGAGTTTTGGAACTTTTTTAAGCTGTGAACGTTCTTTGAATTCGCCGTTTTCATCTCTGTATTCAACGATATTTTTAGCTACCGTTGAGTTAATGCCCGAAACTCTTGAAAGCAGGGGGGCAGAAGCTGTGTTAAGGTCAACGCCTACGGAGTTAACGGCATCTTCAATAACACCGTCAAGTGCTGCATCAAGCTCTTTAGGAGGCATATCATGCTGATACTGACCTACGCCGATTGCCTTGGGATCGATTTTGACAAGTTCGGCAAGAGGGTCCTGAAGACGTCTTGCGATTGAAACCGCACTTCTTAATGAAACGTCAAACTGCGGAAATTCGGCAGCAGCAAGTTTCGATGCTGAATAAACGGATGCACCGGCTTCGCTTACAACCATATATGAAACTTCGGCATTGATTTCTCTGAGAACTTCTGCCGCAAATATCTCAGTTTCTTTTGATGCCGTACCGTTACCGATTGAAATGCAGTTAACACTGTGTTTTGCGATAAGCTTTTTAATAAGTTCTTTTGCCTGATTTCTCTGAG
Organism: Acutalibacteraceae bacterium; assembly: GCA_045542715.1. GTDB lineage: Bacteria > Bacillota > Clostridia > Oscillospirales > Acutalibacteraceae > CAG-177. The sequence goes on along the minus strand of JAZQLN010000057.1, from coordinate 11,491 downwards.
CTTCAGAGTGGGTAACGTATATTACACCTGTATCAAGAACTTTACCTGTAGCGGCAACAACGGCAACTTTACAGCCTGTTCTGTATCCGGGGTCAAGGCCGATAACAACTTTTCCTTTAACGGGCGGTGCAAGAAGAAGCTCTTTGGTATTGAGAGCAAATACTTTGATTGCACTTGCCGCGGCGTTTTCGGTAAGCATATTTCTTATTTCTCGTTCAATTGAAGGATAAATAAGTCTGTTATATGCGTCTTCTCCTGCTTCTCTTACAGTCTCTGTGCAGGGCGATCCTTCGGGATTGAGCGTTGCACTTGTGATTACATTAGCTGCTTTTACGGCATCAAGAGTTACATTGACTTTAAGGAATTTCTCTTTTTCGCCGCGGTCAATGGCAAGAACTCTGTGTCCTGCAATTCTGTTGACGGGTTCGTTATATTCATAATACATTGTATATACGCTGTCTGCGGAAGAATCAACAGCGGATGTTGTAACGATACCGAGAACAGTAAACAGATTTCTGAGTCTGCGGCGGATATCGGCATCATCGGAAATGTTTTCTGCAATAATATCCATTGCACCCTTGAGTGCATCTTCGGGTGTTTCAACACCTTTTTCCGCATCAACATAGTTGGCTGCAAGTTCAAGGGGAGATGCGGAATCGGCTTTCTGTTCGTAGATTTCATTTGCAAGAGGTTCAAGACCTTTTTCTCTTGCAACGGAAGCCCTTGTTTTTCTCTTGGGTCTGAATGGTCTGTATATATCTTCGATTTCCGCGAGAGTTGATGCCGCGTTAAGCTTTGCGGCGATTTCATCGGTCAGCTTTTCCTGACTTTCAATTGATGAACGGACTTCTTCTCTTCTCTTGTCAAGATTTCGGAGATATTCAAGCTTTTCGGAAAGTTCACGGATTATCTGATCATCAAGGGTACCGTGTGCTTCTTTTCTGTATCGTGCTATAAAAGGAATTGTGTTTCCCTCGTCAATGAGCTTAACGGTGTTTTCGACCTGCCATGTCTGCAAGCCGAAATGAGTTGTTAATTGCTGAATTATATCCATTATGTTCTCCTTATCTGTTTCTCTTGAGTTGTCTTATATCTCTGCCAACGAATAAAAGCGAAGCGTAGTTTCCGATTATTCTCGATGTTACTCTTTGAGTATACTTTGCCTCAAGTTCATCTTCGGTAAGATTTGTGCTGATTATAACAGGTTTTGAACGGTTGATTCTTGTGTTTATAATGTTATAAAGTGCGGCTGAAGTAAAATTCGTAATGAATTCAGAACCTAAATCATCAATTATAAGTAAATCGCATCCGAGGATTTCGTTTTCCTTGTCATAGGAATTACTGTAGCTGAATTTTTCTTTTTCAAGTGAAGAAAAAATATTCTGTGCTGTATCGTAAATAACCTGATATCCTTTTTTGGTAACTTCATTCGCAATAGCAAGCGAAAGATGGGTTTTTCCGAGACCTGTTGCACCGTGCATATATAAGCTTTCCGATTCCGTGTCGAAATCTTCTGCATAACATTTGCAATAATCAAGCAGAGCAGTCATTCTGTTTCTGGGTGAAATTCCGAGATTCGGGTCAACAGGCAGGGGGTAGTAATTCAAATCAAAATTATCGAATGTACAGTCTGCACTTGTTGAAACAGATGCAAGCTTATCCAAAGCAATTTCTTTAAGAAGATTTTTGTAACATTCACAGAAATAAATGCCTTCAAACCCTGTATCATTACACTTCGGACAAGTATATCTTATTTCAAGATAATCTTCGGGGTAACCGTTTTCTTTCAGCAGTTTTCTTACTTTTGCCTGAACGGAAAGATTTATTTCCGAAATCTGTTTTATGTGTTCTTCAATGTTTGCACCCATACCGATTGCTTTCGCTACTGAAAGTCCTGCAGTAGAAAGAATTTCATCGCATTCAGCAAGTTCGGGTATTTTTGCTGTTGCCTCAACTTTTCTGACAAGAGCATTATGTTCCGCTTTATCTTTTCTTTTTTTCAATACAGCTTTTGCTTTTGTTACGGTTTCGTTGCTGTAACTCATTTTTTGTTCTTCCTTTCGTATTTAAGTTCACCGTGAAGTGACTGTGCCTTGAATTCGTCAAGGTTATAGGAAGGGGATGCAGTTGATGTGTTCGTTTTGGGGATTGCTGATTTCTTTTGGGTATCGGGTTTTGTTATATCTTCAGGTTTTTTAAATCCATTTGTATGCCAGTTCATAAGAACCTTGTTCATATATCCGAAGCTGAGTTTGCCTGTATGATTTGCCATTTCTTCATAGGCGACAATTATCATATCGATTCCGAAATTCCACTCATTGCTCCAGCGGCAAAGATATTCCGCCTGAGATTGAGTCGGTCTCGGATTATTAATTCCTGCATACTGTGAAAACTCGGTCCACAGAACGTTTGCTTTTTTTAACGCTGCAATTCGTTCGGCGGCTTTTTCGAGAGTATCGATTTCTTTGATACCCCAGTCTCTGCCGACTGCTTCGATATATGAATAATTTATTTTACCGATTGAAACACAATAATCAATAAGCATAAACATAACTTCAATCGGCAGACCGTAGTGGTCATGAATAAGCAGAAGTGTGCATTGACCGTCATAGCCGATAGTTTTTCCGAGCTTTTTTTGAGCTTCGTTGAATAACAGACCGATTTCCGGTGATTCTTCAATTCTTGTTACAATTTCAGCAGCCGACGGCTTCGAAGGCTTTGAAGGTTCATTATTAACTGCTTCTGTTTGCTGAGCTGTTATGATGTTAGTCTGAGGTGTTACAGGTGATGAGACAGGGAGGTTTGGAATCTGTTCACCGTCTGCAAGAATTACACCCGTTAAAATCCAGTATTGAAGATAGTCAAATGCATCATCTTTGTTAATTTTTAACGAAGTGCACATTTTATTAATATCGGGATTATCGGGGTTGTTTCTTAATATCCATAACAAAACTTTAAGCTGATGTTCGTTAGCAAGCCGTATATGTTTATCAACAAGATCTGCCGGCACGGGGAAAATATTTTTATATGCAGTTGGATTGATTGAATATTTCATGAGTATTCTCCGTTAAGCTGTAGTTACAAAAATGCATTATCAAATATTATACACAATTCCGATGAAAAATGAAACATATTTTATCAAAAAAATCGCTATTTGGAGATATTCTATAATATAATGTAATAAATACAATCTGTTGTGCTTTCTTGGCTGTAACACCACAATTCAATCGGCAAAAACAACAAAAGAAAAAGAGACCGCTTTAATGCAGTCTCTTAATCATGCGTTTAAATCAAACGGCTCTTGTAACCTTACCTGAGCGAAGGCAGCGTGTGCAAGCGTAAACTCTCTTGGGAGTTCCGTTAACAACAGCCTTAACTCTTCTTACGTTGGGTTTCCATGTTCTGTTTGAACGTCTGTGTGAGTGAGAAACCTTAATGCCGAATGACACATCCTTACCGCAGTATTCGCACTTTGCCATGTGTCACACCTCCTTTTTACTCATTAACAGATGATATATTAGCAGACTTTAAAACAAAATGCAAGTATTTTTTTTATTTTTTTAAAAGTATTTTTTAATGTCTGAGAAAAATCCAAAATATTTTAAAATAACTATTGCATTTTTGGAAATTGTGTTATATAATATCAACAGAACATTTGTTTGTAAATTAGGAGGATGTAAAATGGCAGATAAACAAAAAGCTCTTGAAACCGCACTTGCCCAGATTGAAAAAGCATACGGTAAAGGTACAATCATGCGTCTTGGTCAGAACACAGGCATGAATGTAGAAGCTATTTCCACAGGTTCGATTACACTCGACTCCGCAACGGGTATCGGCGGTTTGCCCAAGGGAAGAATTATTGAGATTTACGGACCTGAATCATCAGGTAAAACAACTCTTGCTTTAACGGTTGTTGCTCAGGCTCAGAAAATGGGCGGCGATGCTGCATTTATTGATGCTGAACATGCTCTTGATCCCGGTTACGCAGCTAACCTTGGCGTTGACGTGGATTCTCTTCTTGTTTCTCAGCCCGATAACGGTGAACAGGCTCTTGAGATTGCAGAGGCTCTTGTTCGATCGGGTGCACTTGATGTTGTTGTTATTGACTCCGTTGCAGCTCTCGTACCCCGTTCGGAAATTGAGGGCGAAATGGGTGATTCTCATGTCGGTGCACATGCAAGACTTATGTCGCAGGCTCTCCGTAAGATTGCAGGTGCTGTTGCAAAGTCAAATACAATCATTATATTTATTAATCAGCTCCGTGAAAAAGTTGGCGTTGTTTACGGCAATCCCGAGGTTACAACGGGCGGTCGTGCACTTAAATTCTATTCGACAATGAGAATTGAAGTTCGTCGAGTTGAATCCCTTAAAGGTGCGGGTAATGAAATTGTCGGTAACAGAACAAAATGTAAAATTGTAAAGAATAAGGTTGCACCTCCGTTCAAGGATGCCGAGTTTGATATTATGTACGGCAGAGGTATATCAAAAGAAGGCGAGATGGTTGACCTCGGCGTTAAATATAATGTTATTCAGAAGAGCGGTGCATGGTTCTCTTATGGCGATATGCGTCTCGGCCAGGGCAGAGATAATGTCAGAGAACTTTTTTATAATAATATTGAACTTGCAGATGAAATCGAAGCAAAGATTGTTGCGGCTATGAAGGAAGCAGCTGAATCGGTTAAAGTGAAACGTTCTCCCAGACCTGCAATGCCTGTTGCTCCTGCTCCGGAACCCACAACTAAAGCAAGTGCACGTGCAAAGCTTGATATTGTTGTTGACGATGACGAATAATATATGAAAATAACTGTTAATAAAGGTAAACAGAATAAAATTCATGTTTCCTGTGACGGTGAATATAAATTTACCGTTGATGCCGAATATTGGTACAGCAGTCCGTATTACGGCATAGAAAGCATTGACAATGATGAGGAGTTGACGGCTTTTTATGAAGCCGTCGGCTCCCGTTGTGCGTTCATAGCCGGATTAAGACTTCTTTCATACCGTGACCATTCCGAAAAAGAAATGATTAACAAGCTGATTCAGAAGGGTCATAACATTTCTTATGCCGTTTCCGCAACGGAAAAGCTGAAAGAATACGGATATATTGATGATGAAAGATTTGCAAAAAGTTATGCTGAAAGTCTTGTTGAACGAAAAGGGATGAGTATCAGAGGCGTTAAATCGGAACTTATCAGAAAAGGTATTTCACATGAAATTGTTGATTTTATAACCGATAACCTTGACATTGATCCGATTTTGCGTATTATAGATTTATTGAACACAAAATACAGACGCAATTTATCCGATGAAAAAGGCATCAGAAAAACCGTTGCTTCTTTACAACGGCTCGGATACCGATGGTCGGATATAAACAGTGCTCTTCGTCAGATTGAAGTTGAAACGGAGGAATGTTACGATGTATAAAGTCGGAATGATTTCACTTGGATGCCCTAAAAATCAGGTTGATGCCGAAAGAATGCTTGCTCAGTTTGATAAATACGGATTTGAAATAGCCGACTGTTATGACGGTGTTGATGCAGTTATTGTTAACACATGCGGTTTCATTGATGCCGCTAAGCAGGAAGCTATCGAAAATATTCTTGAAATGGCTCAGCTGAAAGAGGAAGGAACCGTTAAAAAAATAATCGTTACAGGTTGTCTTGCTCAGCGATATAAAGATGAAATTTTCAATGAAATTCCCGAAGTGGATGCAGTTTTAGGCATAGGTGCAAACGGAAATATAGCTGAGGCTGTAAAGCGTGTTATAGCTGATGAAAAAATTTATGAAATGCCTGATAACGAAAATCTTCCTCTTGTCGGTGAAAGACTTCTTACAACTCCCGAACATTGGGCATATCTTAAGATTGCTGACGGATGTTCAAACCGATGCACATACTGTTCGATTCCTTCCATCAGAGGAAATTACAGAAGTGTTGAGTTTGAGACTGTTGTTGAAGAAGCAAAAGCTCTTGCTGTGGCGGGTACAAAAGAGCTTATTCTTATTGCACAGGACACTACCAATTACGGATTTGATCTTTACGGTGAAATCCGTTTGCCGGAATTGCTTGATGCATTGTGCGAAATTGACGGTATTGAATGGATAAGAATGCTTTATTGCTATCCCGACAAAATTTCTGATAAGCTTCTTGAAACTATGGCTAAACAGCCTAAGATTGTTAATTATATCGATTTACCTCTTCAGCATGCGGATGACAGCATTCTCAAAGCTATGAACAGAAGGGGAGACAGTGCATTTCTTCGCAGTACCGTTGCAAAAATTCGTGAATACCTTCCCGATGCCGTAATAAGAACCACATTTATAGTGGGCTTCCCCGGTGAAGGTGAAAAGGAATTCGAAAATCTTGCTGAATTTGTCAATGAAATGGAATTTGACCGTCTCGGATGTTTCTCATTTTCACCTCAGGAAGGTACACCGGCATTTGATATGGAAAATCAGGTTGAAGAGGATGTCAAACTTCGCAGAGGCGAGATTATAATGCAGGATCAGTTGGAAATAGTTACATTGAAAAATAATGAAAGAATCGGAAAAACCTACCGTGTTCTTGTTGAAGATTATGACGGTTACACTGACAGCTACAGCGGCAGAACATATATGGATGCCCCTGAAATTGACGGTACAATCACATTCACAACAAATCATAACTATGAAACAGGTGATTTTGCGGATGTTGTTGTAATCGGTGTTAATGATTATGATCTTATCGCAAAGGATATTAAGGAGTAAAAAATGAATTTACCAAACAAACTTACAGTTTTTCGTATAATACTTACACCGTTTTATCTTGCGGCAATGCTTATGCAGTTCAGATATCATTATCTGATTGCTGCTTTGATTTTTGCCGTTGCATCCGTAACCGATTTTCTTGACGGTAATATCGCAAGAAAGCACAATCTTGTTACGGTATTCGGCAAACTTTGTGATCCGCTTGCCGATAAAATGCTTACAACTGCGGCATTGCTTGCTTTTTTGCAGCTCGGATTTTGTAATATATGGATTGTTATGATTGTTCTCACAAGAGAATTTCTTGTAACATCATTTCGCCTTGTTGCCTCTGCACAGGGGGTTATTATACCTGCAGGAATACTTGGCAAGATTAAGACTGTCAGCCAGATGGTTTTTTCAATTTTGATAATGCTCGGAATTCATTTTGCCGATTATCTCGGAATAGGATTTGACACATTTTCGCTTGTTTCTAATATTTTACTTTCCGTTACCGCTGTTCTTACGGTTGTTTCGGGAATAAAATATATTATTGACGGCAAAAAAGTGATTGACTTTTCCATGTAAAACACATATAATACAGTAAAATATATATAATGCAATGGTTGGGTAGAGTAGCCCGATAAACGCATATCAGAGAGGAAGCAGGCAGCTGAAAATGCTTCTTATGCGGATTTGGTGAAGTGCGCCCGGCGGCACACAAGGGGAATTAACAGTATCTTTGTGCGTATGGCTGCGTTAAAGCTATGCAGTATAACTGCTGAGTTATAAACAGGAGTGGAACCGCGTATATCAACGCCTCCGTGGTCTTTTGACTGCGGAGTTTTTTATTTATTTGAAAGGTGTGACGGTATGTTCAGACAATTGAAAGAAGATATTGCGTGTGTCAAAGACCGTGACCCTGCCGCACGTTCAGCACTTGAAATTTTGTTCCTTTATCCCGGTTTGAAGGCAATCAGGCTTCACAGAGTTGCAAAGTGGTTTTATGACAGAAAAATGTTTTTTGCCGCAAGATGGATTTCTCAGCGAGCTTCAAAAAAGACGGGTATCGAGATTCATCCTGCTGTTCAGATCGGCAAAAGATTTTTTATAGACCACGGAACGGGTGTTGTTATCGGTGAAACCGCCGTTATAGGCGATGATGTAACGGTTTATCAGGGTGTAACCCTCGGAGGTACCGGTAAGGATACTGGTAAAAGACATCCGACTATCGGAAACAATGTTATGATAGGTGCAGGTGCAAAGGTGCTCGGTCCTCTTACAATCGGCAATAATTCCAAAATTGCATCGGGTGCCGTTGTTCTTAACGATATTCCTCCTAACTCAACCGCAGTCGGTGTTCCTGCCAGAGTTGTAAAGCGTGACGGTGTAAAACTTGATGATCTTGATCAGGTTCATATTCCTGACCCTGTTGCGCAGGAAATTGCGCGTCTTGAAAATGAAATAACAGAATTAAAAAGTCAATTAAATAAAGGAGAATAATATGAGAGTTTTTAACACATTAACAAGAGAAAAAGAAGAATTAAAGACAATCAAAGAAGGCGAAGTTAAAATCTATGCCTGCGGACCTACCGTGTATAATTTTATTCATATCGGTAATGCAAGACCCATTTGTGTGTTTGATGTACTCAGAAGATATCTCGAATACAGAGGCTATAAAGTAACTTTTGTCCAGAACTTCACAGATATTGACGATAAAATCATCAAGCGTGCTAACGAAGAAAATACAACATTCACTGAAGTTTCAGAGAAATATATAGAAGAATTCTGGACCGACGCAAAAGGCCTTAATTTCAGACCTGCGGATATACATCCCAAGGCAACCGAAAACATTGATAAGATTATTGAGATTGTTCAGGGTCTTATCGATAACGGCCATGCATATGCTGTTGACGGTGATGTATATTTCAGCCCTAAAACGTTTGATGATTACGGTAAGCTTTCTCATCAGCCGCTTGAAGACCTTGAAGCCGGTGCGAGAATTATGGTTGGCGATATAAAGAAAGAACCCATGGATTTTGCGCTCTGGAAGTCAGCAAAACCCGGTGAGCCTTATTGGGATTCTCCTTGGGGCAAGGGTAGACCCGGTTGGCACATTGAATGTTCCGCAATGGTTTGCAGATATCTTGGCGAAAGCATTGATATTCATTGCGGCGGTCAGGATCTTATATTCCCTCATCATGAAAATGAAATTGCACAGAGCGAATGCTTCACAGGCAAACCTTTTGCCAATTATTGGATGCACAACGGCTATATCAATGTTGACAATGTAAAAATGTCAAAGTCTCTCGGTAACTTCAAGACAGTAAGAGATGTTGCTGCTGTTTACGGCTATGAGCCTATCCGTTATCTCATGATTTCATCTTCATACAGAAGTCCCATTAACTACAGCATAGATATTATTGAGCAGTGTAAAGCATCGCTTGCAAGACTTTATACCTGCCGTGACAGCCTTGATTTTGAAATCAAGAATGCTGCAGAGGGTCAAGTGTCATCTGAAATAAAAGTACAGCTCGATAAGCGTGTTGCTCAGTTTATCGAAGCAATGGATGATGACCTCAATACCGCTGACGGCATATCTGCTGTATTTGAGCTTGTAAGAGATATCAACTCACTTGTTATCGGCAAGAACGGCACAAAGGCAACCGCTGAATATGCTGCAAAGATCTTTGATGAGCTTACAGGCGTTCTCGGTCTTGTTTATAACCGTAAAACAGAAACTCTTGACGAGGATATTGATGCAATGATTGCCGCAAGAACCGAAGCAAGAAAGAATAAGAATTGGGCAGAAGCCGACAGAATCAGAGATGAACTCAAGGCTATGGGTATTGTTCTTGAAGACACCGCACAGGGTGTCAAGTGGCACAGAGAATAATTTTTGGATGCAATTTGACACATCGGATTGATTTCCGATGTGTCTTTTTGTGTAAAATGAGAAAATTATATCTATTATAAAATATTTTATAAAATATGCTTGCAATTTCAATCGTGTTGTGATATAATTCCAACGCAAATCACACGCAAAGCTATTTTTATTATGAGTGCGGAGCTTGAATCCGTTGTAATATCAGGCTTTGCGGCGGTTCGTATCTGACATGATACAAAATTTAACTTAGGAGGAAAATCAAATGTCAGTAGTATCAATGAAGCAGTTGCTTGAAGCAGGTGTTCATTTCGGACACCAGACCAGAAGATGGAATCCCAAAATGGCAGAGTACATCTTCACAGAACGTAACGGTATCTACATCATCGACCTTGCAAAGACTGTTAAGAAGCTTGAAGAAGCTTATCTTTTCATTCGTGAAATCGCAGCAGACGGCGGTGAAATCCTTTTTGTAGGTACAAAGAAGCAGGCTCAGTCTTCTGTTAAGGAAGAAGCTGAACGTTGCGGCATGCCTTTTGTTAACGCACGTTGGCTCGGCGGTATGCTCACAAACTTCAACACAATCCAGAAGAGAATCAAGAGACTTGCTCAGCTCAAGGCTATGGAAGCAGACGGTACTTTCGATCTTCTCCCCAAGAAGGAAGTTACAAAGCTTAACCTTGAAATCGAAAAGCTTGAAAAGTTTATGGGCGGCATCACAGAAATGAAGAAGCAGCCCGCAGCTATGTTTATAGTTGACCCCCGCAAAGAAAAGATTGCTGTTCTCGAAGCACATAAGCTCGGTATCCCCATCGTTGCTATCGTTGACACAAACTGTGATCCCGATGAAGTTGACTATGTAATTCCCGGCAACGACGATGCTATCCGTGCTGTTAAGCTTATTGCCGGCGCAATGGCAGATGCAGTTATCGAAGGCAGACAGGGCGAACAGACAGCTCCCGCAGCAGCAGAAGCAACAGAGGAGGAATAATTTCATGGCATTTACAGCTAAAGACGTACAGGCTCTCAGAGAGAGAACAAACGTTGGCATGATGGATTGCAAAAAGGCACTCGTTGAAGCTGACGGTGATATGGAAAAGGCAGTTGAAATTCTTCGTGAGAAGGGTCTTGCAACTGCTGCTAAGAAAGCAAGCAGAATCGCTGCAGAAGGCGTTATCGGTCTTTACTCAAACGGCGATGCATCAGCTCTTGTTGAGCTTAACTGCGAAACAGACTTCGTAGGCAACGGTCCCGAATTCAAGGCTCTTGCAAACCAGATTGCTAAGACTGTTGTTGAAACAAAGCCCGCTGATCTTGATGCACTTCTTGCAACAACAATTTCAGACGGCAGCCTTTCAGTTGCTGATTCAATTCAGGAACTCTTCCTTAAGATTCGTGAGAACCTTAAGCTTCGCCGTTTTGCTCTTGTTGAAGGCACAGCAGTTTCATACATCCACGGCGGCGGTTCCGTTGGTGTTCTTGTAAGCTTTGATACAAACGCAGCTGACAACGATGAATTCGTTGCTATGGGTAAGAACATTGCTATGCAGGTTGCAGCAATGAACCCCGAATATCTCAGCAAGGAATGCATTTCAGCTGATGAGCTTGCAAAGATGAAGTCAATCACAATTGACAGCTCACTCAATAAGCCTGAATCTCTTCCCAAGCCCATCCTCAGAAAGCTCTTTGAGAAGGCTTGCAATGAAAAGCTCTTCAGCGACGAAGATATCGCTGCATACGAAGAACAGAAGAACAACAACTTCCTCTTCAACTTCCTTTCAAAGGAAGCAGTTGCTACTCTTGCAGAGCTTGCAGTAGCAGGTAAGGAAGAATATGTAAATGACAAAATCTTTGCCGGTGCTGTTGAAGGCCGTATTAAGAAGCAG
>JAZQLN010000056.1:0-36455 GCA_045542715.1 Acutalibacteraceae bacterium | reverse complement strand
CTCAATAAAAACGCATAACATCAGAATCGGGAACGTGTAATAGCGTTTCCGATTTTTTTGTATACACAAAAAACCCCCGGTTATACCGGGGGAGAAAAAGCTTTAGCTAAAAGTATATACAAAAATAACCTCCTGTGATACAATAAGGTGAGGTCTGCCAACCGCATCAAAATAAAACAGGAGGTGTCCAAATGGACAATAATAGTATAGCACATACAACGTGGGAATGCAAGTATCATATAGTATTTGCGCCAAAATTCAGAAGAAAAGTAATATATGGAGAATTGAGGAAAGATATCGGACAGATATTAAGAATGTTATGCGAAAGGAAAGGAATAGAATTGATAGCAGGAGAATGTTGTCCGGATCATGTACATATGTTTATAAAAATACCGCCAAAATATGCAGTATCGGATATAGTTGGATATCTAAAAGGAAAAAGTTCACTAATGATATTTGACAGACATGCCCATTTAAAATACAAGTACGGAAACAGGCATTTTTGGTGCAGAGGATATTATGTAGATACAGCAGGAAAAAATGCAAAGAAGATTGAGGAATACATAAGAACTCAATTGGAAGAAGATAAAGTAAATGACCAGATAAGCTTATTTGAGAGCATAGACCCGTTTACGGGAGAGCCGGTAAATAAAAAGTAACAACCAGCCGCTTAAGCGGTAATGAGAAAATGCGGTGCGGCTGGTGGACTTTCTGGCACGACTAGTGCTGCCGGCAATTGCCCCTTATAGGGGCTAAACAAACCACCGGCTCAGCCGGTGGTTTTGATTATGCGAACATATTCAGGATTTCCATTATAAAATCTGCTATGGGCTGTATAAATGTCTGAGTGAAGAAAACCGACGCTTTTTCAAAGAATATGCCGATATCATACGTGATTTTTTCAATTCCGTCGGGTATCTGAGGCTCAGCGTAATAGTGAATGGTCACTTTATAATATCCTGCCCGGTTACCGTCTGTGTGTTCCTCTGCAGAGAGATAATATCCGCCCTCAACGGTATCCGTTGATTTGATAATATTATAGCTTATGCTTATGTTTTCCGTATAGTAAGGAAGAATGTAGCCTTCTGCAGGATATAAATACAGAACGGAGGTATATTGTTTTCCCTCTTCAAAAACTTCGGCTTCCAGCACATTGTTGAAATGTCCGTCGGTGTATGTTGCTTTGAAGGTGCTGTTATCAAATGCGATGCCTTCTCCGCTTACGGTAAGGAATTCGGCACAGTCTGCAGGGGTTTTGCCTGCTATGCGGGAGTCGAGAGTTATTTCGATATTCTCAACAACCCTGTCGGGTTCGAACGCAAATGTGTTCAGCGGAGAAACCGCCGTAATCATAATCAGTGCGAGAATAAATGCTGTTATCTTTTTCATTGTTTTACCTCCGATTTTAATACCATAAAAATCCCAGAAGAAGGATGTTTATTATCCATTGTATTATACTGTATTCTACGGTTACGGTGCAAGTGTCGATTGCACTGTAGCCGTTTTCGTCAACTGCACGGCAGGTGATTGTTGCCGTACCTGTTTTCTTTGCGGTGATATTGCCGTTTTCGTCAACCGTTGCAACTGACGGGTCGGATGATTCATATGTCAGCTTATAATTGTAATCCGGCGAGATGCTGACGGCGGGACTGAGCTTTGCGGTTGATTTGTAATTGAGAGTGATATCGTCAACCGAAACAGTTCCGAAATCATCGGGGGCATAGTTGAATGTAACGTTGTGTTTAAGGGTGTAATTGTCGTTTATATCGCCGACGATTATAACCTCTGCCCATTCTTTTTCCGTTCCGCAGTAGCAGAAACGGTCACAAAGCTCAAATGCGTTTTCTCCTATCTTTTTGATGCTTGAAGGAAGGATAAGAGTGTCTATTCTCGAATTCTTGAAGGCTCTTGCACCGATGACTTCAACATTTTTGCCGAGTTTCAAAGAGGTCAGCGAACTGCATCCCATAAAAGCATCCCAACCGATTTCTTTTACGCTGTCGGGAATAATAAGTTCCGTTATCGGACAACGGTAAAATGATTTTTCTCCGATGACTTCAACGCTGTTACCGATTACAAGCTCGTTTATGTAACCGTCAAAAGCGTAATCTCCGATTGAATTAACGCTGTCGGGAATTATTACCGATTTGATACGGCAGCCGTTGAACGCACTGTGAGGAATTGCCTCAAGACTGTTGCCGAAAGTTACGGTTTTGAGATTGGTGCATCCGTAAAAAGCTCCCGTATCCATGGTTTTCAGCGTATCGGGCAGGATTGCTTCCTTAATTTTCTTGCAGTCTCTGAATGCGTACTTTCCGATTGAAACAACGTTTTTTGATATGTTAATGTTTTCAAGATTGATACAGTCGTTAAAAACATTCTCGCCGATTTCCGTAACCGTATCGGGCATTGTTACGGATTTGAGCTTCGGAAGCCCGTAAAAGGCTTTGTCTGCAATCGTTTTAACGCCGTCGGGGATAACATAGCTCTCCGAGTTTTTTGCCTGTGGGAAGCAGTAAAGAACGGATTTATCCTTGCTGAAAAGAACACCTTCGCTGTCAGATGAAAAATACGGATTTTCTTCATCAACCGCAACGGCTTTCAGAGTGTCGCAGGAAACGAAAGCATCGCCGATATCCCTGACACCCTTGCCGAGAATAAGTGTATCGACACAGGTGCCCTTAAAGGCTTCCGCTTCAATCACTTCAACATTATCGGGAATAATAACTTCATCAAGTGCGGGACAGTCCCAGAATGCACGGTATCCGATGGTTTTCAAACCCTTTCCGATTGCAACCGAAGAAAGAGCGGGACTGCGATAGAAAGAATAGCGTCCGATTTCGGTTACGCTGTCGGGAATAACAATGCTTTCAAGTGCTTTGCAAGATGCAAAAGCCTCTTCACCTATAACCGTAACGCTGTTTCCTATTGTAACATTCTTAAGAGAATTGCACCAATTAAATGTCCTCGTGCCGATTTCGGTTATGCCGTTGCCCGTTGAAACCGAAACAAGATTCCTGCAATCGGCAAATGCTCCGTTGCCGAGAACGGTAACCGTGTCGGGAATGATAATTTCGGTTAAACCGTCACAGCCTGCAAACGCACTTCCCGCAATTTCCGTAACCGTTTCGGGGAATGTGATTGAGGTGATGTTATCGTTGCTTATGAAAGCCGATGTTCCGATTTCCGTAACGGGCACTCCGCCGAGCATATCGGGGATAACAAGGTCTCCGCTTAAAGACGGATCGCCTTTGGTGATTATGCATTTGCCCTTTTGTGAAATATAGTATGTATACATGCCTTCGGTAATTTCTCTTTCGGCTGATGCTCCGAACGGCAGTGCACACAGAAGAATAAGCATTGCAAGGGAAACGAAAAACGTTTTTATTATTTTATTCTTCATGATATTCCTCCTTCTTATCCGATGAGAACGGTTTAATCGTGCATTTCACCAATGCCTTCGGTTGCAAAGATTTTGTAAAGAGATTCTCCGAAAACATAAGGATAACTTTTTGAACTGTGAGGATTGGTGTTTTCGACTTTAGTAAATAAGGATATTGTGCGTATTCCCAATTCATCAGGATTAAAAGAATTATCTGTTTCAAGTGTTATGTCAATCCCGTAAACACCGTTTGGGGTAAATATTTCAAAGGACTGATTGTTTTGTTTTACGGCTTTTCCGTTTCCGTCGCTTTCATAATAACCGCCATAGCTTTTCCAAGTGATGTTTTCAATATCGCCTTCGATATAAGAAAGCATTGTGTTTATCTCACCTGTGAGGTCATCAAAATTATCTTTGATGTTTTTGCACATATATTTTTCAATTGCAGATGCATCCTTGTTTTCAACCGCATAAATCACTGCTTCTGCAACCTCTTCATTGCTGACAACCTTTTTCTCCTCGAAAAACGGAAAAATTGTCATTATAACCGACAAGATGAACGCTATAATTCTTTCTAACATATTATTCCTCCCGTTACATTATATAAAATTAAAAATCTGTGAAAAAAACGATGATATCTCGGCAAAGAAAAACTTTATTTCGGCAAACAGTCTCGTAAAAAAGCTTTCTCCGTCACTCATTTTAACAATCCGGAATTCCGTTGACAGACTTCCCGAGTAGTTCCCGATGCCCGTAATCTTTACCGTTGCCGTGCCCTCTCTTTTGTTATTAGAATAAGAGGCGGTGTAGTCTTTATTTACATAAAGAAGCTTTGAACCGTCGGTTACGATTAATTCAGGTGTAACCTCAGCGCCTGTGTACGCCTGGTCGGGAATTGCGGAGATTGTTGCAGAGGCAATGCTCTTTGTGACAATCGTGAATTTCACTTTGTTTGAGAAGTTTTTGTAGTTGCCCTTGCCCTTGACGGTAACATCGGCTTCGCCGACATCAATATTGTTTGCATAGGTCACGCCGAAATCGATGTTTTTATTAAGAGCATCGCCCGAATATGAAACAGACACCTCAGGCTTGATTTCATATCCAGTATAGGTCTGATTGGGTATGGGAGCAACAACAAAGGTGCTGACTCTTATGCCCTGTGCCTGCGCATAGCTGTAAACATAGGAATTCTCAAAGCAGAGAATGGTAAGGTTGCTGCAGCCGTCAAAAGCATCGTCTGCAATTTCCGTTACGCTTCCCGGAATAACCGCAAGCTCAAGCGATGAGCAGTTTTTGAATGCCGCAGTACCGATTTCGGAAACCGTATCGGGAATGATAACCGATTCAAGCACCGAACAGTTTTCAAATGTGCCTGCAATTGAGGATATTCCTTCACCGAGAAAGATTTCTTTTATGCTACAACCGAAGAAGGGAGAAGCATCGGCAAGGTTATCCAAATCAAGCTCCGTGTTTTCGTTCATATACGGCTCAATACTGCAGTCTTTTGCGTTGAAATAAAGAGTTTCAAGCTCTTTGCAATTACCGAAGGCACCGTAGCCGATAACCGCAAGATTTTCGGGAATTACAAGAATATCAATCAGAATTTCCTGAAATGCAAAATTGCCGATTTTTTCTATACTTTCGGGCAATTCCAATATGTAAAGCTCCCTGCACATATCAAACGCAAACGCACCGATTTCCCTGAGACCCTCGCTGAAAACCGCCTTTTCGATGCCCGTTCTTCTGAAGCAGCAGTCTCCGATTGAAACAAGCCTTGACGGGAAATTTATTTTTTCGAGCAGTGTGCATCCCTGAAAAACGCCGTATCCGAGCTTTTCAAGATTATCGTTCAGAACAACCTCCGTTATATCCGTGCTGTCAAACGCACAGGCACCGATTTTAATAACCGAAGATAAATCAAGCGTTCCCGTGAGATTGCAGTTGTAAAAAGCGCCTGCACCGATTTCTTTCAGCTTGTCGGAAAATCCGGTATAGGAGAGCAATTTGCAGCTTTCAAAAGCATTGTCTCCGATTTTTTCAACACCCTGCATATCGATTGCTTCAAGCTTACCGCACCGCATGAATGCACCGATGCCGATTTCTGTTAAGGTATCGGGAAGAACGATTCTTCTCAGCGATTCGCATCCGAGGAAGCATTCCGACGCAACGGATTTAATCTTCGGCGGAATGTTGATTTCTTCAAGAGCGAGGTTCTTTGCAAAAGCAAATCTGCCGATTGTTTCAACCGTATCGGGCAGTGAAACGGAAACAAGCATATCCTCGGTGATATATCTGTCGTCGGCAAAAAGACCGCCTTCTTTCATGCAGGCAAAAGCAAGGGGAGCAATTGCGGTTACCGTGTGTCCGCCGAGAACCGACGGCACGGAAACATTGCTTTTTCCGCCGATATATCTTGCGATAACCGCTTCGTTGTTTTCGTTCAGATAATATCTGAAATCATCTGTATCATAGGTTTTTCTGAATTCGCTTTCGTTTTTCGTGAAAACAAGATTATTTCCGTCGGCATCGCAAATCGGCTCAAATCCTGCCTCTCTCATGCTGAGAACAACATTGAAGGATGCTTCACCCCTGCAGACAATTCTGCTTATCGGGGCTTTTCTGTCCGAATAGCCGTTTTCAATGCTGCCGTTGACGGTGATTTCATCGATAACCGTTGTTCCTTCAAAATGAACGCTGTCAAAAGCAACCGAGTCCGCATTGCAGGTTATTGTTCTGACCTTTGTGCCTTTTCCGTCTTCAAGAATGAGCGATTTCACGTTCGTGCCGAGAACCAGAGCTTCAACCGATGTTTCGTCAAGGGAGCTTAAAGTGAAATTGACGAGGCTGTCGGGGAGAACGATTTTTTTCAAGCCGGAGCATCCCGCAAACGCAAATTCACCGATTGTTACAAGACCTTCGGCGAGAACGGCATTGCTCAGATTTTCCATACCCGTGAAAGCGTAACTGCCGATTGTTCTGACGGTTGACGGAACGGAAATTTTTCTTATTCTTTTGTTACTGCGGGCGTTCGGATGGTTTTCAATCCCCGAACCGTCTGCATTTTTCCTGTAATCACCGCTGAAGCTGTATTCCCCGATTTCGGTGACGGGCATACCGTCGATTTCGGAAGGAATGCTCACTTCACGGCTGCTGCCGAGATAAGCTTTAATTGTGATTTCGCTGTTTTCGTTTACCGTGTATTCATAATCGCCCGATCTGACAGTCTGAACCGCGGATGCAGACGGGAAGGATAAATTCATCCCTGCAAAAACGGATATAATCAATGATAAAACGAGCAGAACGGATAATGCTTTTCTTCTCATAACTTCACCTCCGAAGCCTTATCTTTCATAAACCGCAAACGAGCATGAACAGTCGCCGTAACCGATTGTCACAAGAGCATTTTCTTTGAACAGATGCTTTTCTGTTTCGGTTTCAACCGTATATTCGCCTGCGGAAAGCTCTTTTTCACTGCCGTCGCTGTAAACCGCATAAACCTGCATTCCCGTAAGACCGATGCTGTGTAAATCATCTGCGGTAAAATCAAAATCATCGGGGAATACGGCGTAGATTGACGTCAGCTTTTTTGTTTCGGTTTTTTCGATAATTCTGACTTCGACCGTTTCCGTAAATCCGCCTGAGGTGATTTTAACCGTCTCGTATCCCGCTTCTGCACCGAAATCATCGGCGGCTTCAACGGTATAGCCGTTAATGCGTACAAGCAGTCTTTCGCCGTTGTCGTATTCGCCGAACACCCTGAGACCCTTATCGCTGAATTTTTCGCCTACATAATATTCCGTTTTGAAATCGGGAGTTGTTTCAACGCTGATATTCACTAAGGTTTTCTGCGTTTCCGAAGCTTCAGCCGATGATGCCGCGGTTGTTGCGGCTGATGTTTCAGCGGCGGCGGTTACTGCGGCTGTCGTCTCGGCGGTTATTAATTCAACAGGCTTTTTATCCGCAAACAAATCCGAAACGATGCCCGAAAGTGCACGGACAACCGAAACGTTTTCTTCAACCTCAATCTGTGAGGCTAAGATAAAAATAACCGCAGCTGCCGCACAGGCGGCAACGATGAGGCTGAATCTGTGTTCGGTTTTAACTCCGATTTTCTTAAGGAAATCCTTGCGTGAAATAAGAGGAAGAATCTGCGTATTACTGCCCGAACGGATTGCGTTTATCGCGTCTGCACATTCGTCGATGAAATCAAAATCCGTGTCATCACCCTTTTCAAATTCCGCATCAATAAGGGCTTCGAGCATTCCGCAAAGCTCATCTGCGAGGTCAGCCGTGAAATCGGGGTGCATAAGTATTTCTTTGCTTACCGTCATTATTTCCTCATTCTCCTTCCATAAAAGTATAAACCATATCTTTAATCCTGTTTCTCAGCCGCACCAACCGCATCGATGCGGCAGGTCTTGAAATTCCGAGCATTTCCGCTATCTTCTCAACTCCGGTTTTCTGTATGTACCGCAAAACATAGAGCTGTTTTTCTTCGTCGGTGAGAAGAGTCAGCAGAATTTCCGCACATTCGTCATAGTCAATCAGGTCGAGCTTTTCGGTGTATTCATCCTCAACCCCGATGTTTTCCGCCGATTCAAGCGGAAGCCGATGCTTCAGCTCGGAAGCTGTTTTCTGCTTTTGCCGTTTGACAAAATTATCGGCTGTCCGATAAAGAAACGCTCTCGGATTTTCAAATTCCTCTCCGCCGAGAAGCCTGTTATAGAACACAACAAACGTCTCCTGAACACAGTCGTCTGCGGCTTCCCGCGAACCGTCAAGGCGTGACAGACAATAGCTGAAAAGCCTGATGCGGTATTTGCTGTAGCATTCCTGCAGTAATGCGTCTGCACGCTTTTTTATTCCCATTGCCGTCACTCCCTTCAATATGTAGTCAACAATAATCCGTAATGTAACAAATATTTTTTCGATTTAATTATAACCCCTGAAAAAAGATATCGCAACACGGCAAATTCTGCCGATAAACGAAAAAAACGGGGCTCTGCAAGATAACGCTTACAGAACCCCTTGTTCTATTTTATTTTTATATAACGGTTTAATACCAGAGGAAGCCGAAGAGGAAAATCCTGATTAACTGCTGCCACCATGTATAAACAACGGTAACCTCCATTGTGTCGGTATACTGACCGTATTTTACCGTTACCGTCTGAGTGCCGACGATGGAATTATCAAAATCGGTGACATAGATATATTTTGTGTCGGTGATTGATTTTGTTGTGCCGTCGGGCTTGGTGACGGTGAGTCTGATTCCCGTCAGGTCAATATCGTCGGTTTTGTAGACGTATGTTGTTTTATCGGGCAGTCTGCTTATTCTCATTGAAGCGGCAGGAACGAATATTTCAAATTCGCTGAACCTGCTCACATCGAAAACGAGATAACCGTTCTCGACCCTGAGAGTGCCGTTTTCGGTTGAAAGCTGTTCTCTGCCGCCGTCAACGAAGCGGTGATAAATCATGAAGGTTGTCTGATTTTTGTATGCTTCGGGAATGGCAAGCCTGATTGTTACATTACAGCCTTCGTTGGGCTGAACAACATTGCCGTCAGCATTGACGGGCTTGATGTTATAGAGACCGACCTGCTTATAGTATTCGCCGTCAACCATATAAACACCGCCCGGCTCTCTGTCGCCCTGAATCAAATCAACATCGAGAGTTATCTCTTCATCGAAACAGCCGGGATAATAGGTTGCCGAAACATCGTAATCAGCCGATTGAGAAACTATAGCGTAAACAGCTGTGAAAGAAAGGTTGTTTGAGGGCATTATTTCGGGCACTTCGGGTGTCCAGCCCATAAACGTATAGCCTGCTATTTCGGGTGCTTCGAGAGTTTCAATTTCTGAGCCCTCTCTGACGTAGCTATAATAATATAATTTTCCGTCAACAATCCATTCGATGCCGAACCTTCTTGCATTAACCGTTACTTCACATTGAGCCGTTATTTCCGTTCCGTTGATTCTTGCGGTAATAACTGCATTGCCCGGAGCATTTGCGGTTATTGTTCCGTTTTCATCAACCGATGCAACGCTGCTGTTCGACGAGGTGAAAACAATATCATCGGTTATGTTTTCCGTTACGGTAACAGTAAGAGTTTGTGTTTCCTTGTTATAAAGTGTTATTTTGTCAGTATTTAAAGTGAGTTTAACTTCAACAGCATCAAAGACGTCTCCGCAATATGTACACTCGCCCGAAAAGATATTTCCGTTTTCATACTTATACTCGTCAAAGGTATGCGGAACCATGGGAATATCTTTATATTCACGTCTTCTGCAAACCGTGCATTGTTTATATGATTCTCCTTCTTCGTAGCAGGTCGGTTCATAATATACTTTTTCTTCTCCCCACTTATGACCGAGGGCTTCCGACAATTCCGTAACCTCTCCTACCGTTTCGCCGCAGACGGTACATCTGTTATATTTTTTGCCGGGTTTAGTACAGGTCGGCTCTGTTATCACTTCTTCAACTATATGGCCGAGACCGCTTTCGTCTTCGCCGAAGATTGCATCGTCGGATGCAGAGATTTCTTCGTAATATTCGTCACCGCAGCCGCCGATACAGTAAACTATGTAACACCTGTAGGTGCAGTCCTCATAAGCAAGTTCGTCTCTGTAAATATGAGTACCGTAATCGCCCGTTTTGGTTTCAATAGCCTGAGTACAAACAGAGCAATACAGTGTGTCAACCCGCTGATATGTACAGGTAGGCTCCTGGGTACATTTCCACTCGCCCGGCGTATGACCCGTTGCAGGATAAACCTCAAGACATTCATCCGGAATCGGCACATTACATCTGTCGCAAAGATAATACAGACCGCCGTCTTCAGTACAGGTGGGGTCGATTTTAACCGTTTTGCCCGAACTTGTATGTCCGAGCGGTGCTTCTGCTTTTTCGGTCTTAACATTATTGCAGCGTTTACATTTATATGTTTTTTCACCGCTATCCAGGCAGGTCGCTTTGATGTGTTCCGTAAGCTCGTAATCGTGACCGAGTGCAGAGATGGTTTTTGTTTCGAGAACATTGGAACATACGGAGCACTTGAGATTCTTTGAACCCTTGGCTGTACAGGTGGGGTTTTTGACAACGGTATATTCTTCTTCGGGAACATGAGTTCCCTTGGGGGCGGAAGTAAAATAATACCCTTTACCGCAGGTGCAGTAATAAGTTACTCGTGTGCTTTCATCGCAGCCTGTTCCCACGGTCGTGGTTTCGGTTTTGGAATTTGAGTGGTAGCCGAAGCAATATCCTTGGTAATCTTTGCTGATAATTGTTTCACAGTCTGTCAAACCCGAGCCTGACTGTTCAAAGTTTATTTTCTTCCATTCAGCTTCTGTTCCTGCTGTTCTGATGCTTTTAATATGTCTGAATCCGGACAGACCGAAAGCATATTCGCCGATGGTCTTAACGCTGTAGGGAACGTTAACGGAACAGAGCATCTTAACATTGTTGAATGCGAACGCACCGATTTCGGTGACAGTTTCGGGAATCCAGAAACAAACATTTTCCGCAGCGAGAGGATAGGCGACAAGTTTGGTTTCCGCATAGTTAAAGAGTACGCTGTGATAGAGAACCTTGAAATTCGGGTTATCACTGTCCAAAGTGAAGGTCTTAAGACTTGTTGCTTCGACGAATGAAGAACCGTTGACGGTTACAACGCTGTTGGGGAGATAAATTTCCTCAAGGCTTTGCCATCTGATTGCACCGCCCGCAATAATTGTTGTTCCGTCTTTGACTGCATAATAATTTTTATCGAGTTTTTTATCAACGGACACAAGGATATTTTCGTGATAGAAAACACCGTCATCGTCATAAACAGCGTTTTCAAGGAAGGGTGTGCCTTCAAAAGCATTATAACCGAAGTATTCGGGGGTTGAGGTTATTGAAAATTCCTTAAGAGCAGAATTCTTGAATGCAAAGCTGCCGATTCGCTGAAAATCGGAATCGATGATTGATTCTATGCTTGAATTCAGAAATGCACAGTCCCTTATGATAACTGACTGACACGAACTGATTGTTTTAAGATTTTTGCTTCCGTAAAATGCATAAGGTAAGATTTCAATTCCCGCAGGAAGAGTTTTGTATTCCGATGCGGGGGCATTCTGAGGATAGGCAAACAACGATGTAACGGAACATTTTTGGAAAAGCACTCCGTCAATCGCCTTGAAATTTTTGTTTCCCGAATCAACGGTGAAAGACTGATTGTTAATTGCATAGGTAAATGTTTCGGGGTCGATTTCCTTAACGTTTGCGGAAATATGAACAGAGGAGAACATACAGTCCCTGAATGCACCGCGTTCAAGCTTTGTTACAGGATAGCCGTCAATCGTTTCGGGGATAACAATTCCGGATGTTGACTCTTTGAAATTATAACCCGTGATGATTGCCTCTTTGCTTATGATGTCATAAATGAAGCCGTCTTCCGTGCAGCTGCCTTCGGCATAAGGGTGTTCAACGGTGTAGCCGCACGAACATACCGAGCGACAAGCGTTATCGGTAACAAGGGTATGTTTGGATGATGAGTATTCTTCAAAATGAATCTCCGCAACTTCCTCTGCGGCTACTGTATTTTCAAAAGCGCTTTTATTATAGCATATATTTTTCCAGTCGTTTTTATCGCCCTGATAATAAATATCGGTTACCCCTTCGCCGCCCAGAGCACAATATCCGATACTGCCGACATTCGAAGAAACGTATATATTCTTTATCGGGCTGAGATAGAATGCATATGATTTGATAGTGTTTTGGACACGATAACAGCTGTTGTATATGCCGTTGGGATAAGCTATTATTTGGTTTCCGCTGCTGTAAAGCACGCCGTAGTCATCGGTATACAAATCGCTGTTCTCATGAAGTGAAAAAGTTTCAAGATTCGGGCATTTTGCAAAAGGATTTGATGAAATATATTCAACAGCGGTGGCGATATAAATTTCTTTAAGCGAGTTCCACTGAAACGCACCGCCCGCAATGGATTTTGTGGCTCCCTCAATTGCATAATATTCAATATCACCGGAGGGATGGGTTGCAAGGAGGTTTTTGTTGCGGTAAAGAACACCGCTTGCATCATAATTTTTGATGTCATTGATAAAAGGAGTATCCGCAAAGATTTCCCAGCCCAGACCTTCAATAACATCGTTAATGGTGACAGATACAAGAGACGGACATGACGCAAAAGCATAGTGGCCGATTGAATCTATGTAATCATCCAGAACAACGCTTTCAAGGCTGGTTGCGTTATAAAATGCGTATTTATAAATAACTACATCATTAGAAGATTTTGTTGAACTAAGGCTGATGCTTTTCAGGTTTCTTACTTCCGTGAAAGCCAATGAGCATATATCAACATCAGTTAATTCGAGAGATTCTTCGGGAGCGTTTTTCGGATAAGCCAAAAGATTATTTCCCTGGCAGAACAGAATGCCGTTTTGGGATTTATGTTCCGGGTTATTCTCATCTACCGTGAATCTTTCGATATTCGGCGTATCATAAGCGAATGTTTCAACACTGATATAGGTTACCGTTGCGGGAATCGTAACCGCAACGCACCGGCATCCCCTGAACGATTCGGCTGCAAGCTCGGTTACGTAATGGCCGCCGAGGGTTTCGGGAATAACGATTTCATCGGTTGACTGCTTATCGGCATAATCAATGATAATGGCTTTATCGTTAACTATCTTATAAACGAAGTTGTTTTCGGTAAATATCTGAGCTTCGGCTTTGTCTGCATGAGAATGCGGCATCTCCGATATGCCGACGGCAACAATGCCGAATGTCATTATAAACGCAAGAATCAATGACAATGCTTTTTTCATGGTAAATTCTGACCTCCTTTTATAATTCAGCCTCAAATGTATAGGTTGTGCCCGATTCCGCAACTGCACCAACACCGTCACCGTAAACGCCCGCCTTTGCCTCATATCCGTTCTGCTTTATGAGAGAAATGAGGTATTCCCATGTCATTTCCGTGCCTGCGTCAACGGTCAGATTAAGAGTGTCGGCAACGTCACCGTTCATGTCGATGATATCGATAATCAGCGTTGCGGGTGCCTGCGTTGTTGATTCCGCAGTGGTTTCGGTTGTGGATTCGGTTGCGGCTTCCGTGGTTGTCCGAGTGGTTGTGCGGGTTGTTTCTTCTTCTTCGGTCTCCGTCACGGAGGTTGTCTCCGCCTCGGTGGTGGTTGTTCTTCTTCTGCGTGTGGTTGTTTCCGTTTCGGAGACTTGAGTTGTTTCTGTTTCCGTTACGGTTGTTGTGAATATATCCGTATATCTTCGGGTTGTTGTCCGTCTTGAAGCCGATGTTGTTGTTTTCTCTTCCTCCGTCGGTTCGGCAGAGGAGGTTTCCGTTACGGGTGCGGTTGTGCATTCAGGCTCGGCTGTTGTTGACGGGGCCGCGGTTGTGCCCGTGCTTGTCCGCGATGTCGTCTTGAGGGATGAGGAAACGGATTCCGCCGACGTTTCGGTTAACACTGTTTCGTTGAACACATATTCCGTTGTGAAAACGGGAGCTGTTGTAACAGCCTCGGTGATTTGGGTTGTCGTTTCTTCGGGTGCGGTGTTTTTGACAACAGACACAACGCCTGCCGTTGAGCCGCCGATGACCGCCGCTGCCGCCACTCCGACTGCGATTTTCTGCGCAACGGTGGCTGCCGCAGCCTTTGCTGCCATGCCCGTGCCTGCCGAAGCCGCGGTTGATGCCGATGCTGCAGCGGTTTCCGCCGACGTGCCCGCAAGGAATGCCGCCGAAGCGGTGACTGAGGTTTTGTTAAGCGCCCATATGAGCAATCCGCCGAGTGCCGCGCCGTAAAGGATGTTTCCGTTTTTCTCAAACCTTGTTTTCAGGTCTTTTCTTGCGGTATAAAGCCTGTTTTTGACAGTGCTTTCGGGAACTGCAATGCTCTGTGCAATCTCTTTGACACTCATGTCGCCGAAATACATCATCATGATGCAGGCTCGCTTTTCGGCAGTCAGCTCGTCGATTGCCGCCATGACCTCAAGCCGTAATTCTTCCTGATTTAAGCTTTCTTCGGGACAGAATTCGGTTTTTTCTTCGGGAATTTCTTCAAAAAAGGTGTCTTCGTCATCTTCAAAAGCAAGACGGTTTCTGCTTTTCAGCAAATCCTTGCTCTTGTTTGAAACAATCTTAAGAAACCATGAGGTTACGTTCTGCGAGGTGTCGATTTCATTGATTTTTTCAAGAGCCTTTATGTAGCTTTCCTGCAGGATATCCTCTGCATCGTGTTCGTTCTGAGTTATTTTGAGGGCGAGAAAATATGCCCTCGGGCTTGTCAGCCTGTAGAATTCTTCAAAAGCGGACTGTTTTCCGCGCTGTATCTGCTTGATTAACCGGGCGGTTTTTCTGTTTTCATCTTTCATTGTCTCACCTCATCATGCCGGTATTTCCCGATTTCATTATATCACATAACTTTCCGTGTTCAAGCAGTTACAATATTTCCCTTTTTGATTTTCGCCGACGTGATTTGTTCCGTGTATGTCACCGTTGAGATAAGCGATGCTCTTTTTGATTGCCGTACGCAGATAATTGCACGGTGCATCGAATTTTTCGGCATAGATGAAGGTTGATTTTTCGCCGATAATCAGCTCTGTCACAACGGTTTTTGCCTTTTCGTTAACCGCAATCTCAAGGGAATGTATGCCGTCAAGGCTGACCCTTGTTGTTTTTACGTCATTGTTCATTTCACACCTCCGTTCCGGATCTTTCATCAGGTAATACGATTGAAACGGTCGGTTGGTCTGCCAAAAATACAAAATTTATGCAAAAAATTTAAACAACCGCCCTGCCGACGGTTGTTTTCCGCAAAAGGAACAGGTAAAAGCCGATGCAATTTTATATCCGAATATTATTGACAGCGTCGTTTTCATTTTGTTATAGTATGATTATGAGGCGGATATCTGCCGTTAAGAATTCCACTCAGAGAAGGTGCCTGTATGAAATTTGTAATGATGTCCGACACGCATTATATTTCCCGCAGAATGATAGCGGATAAAACGGATAAAGAGCTGATGCTTCAGCCTGCGGTAACGGAAGCCGCCGTTTTGCAGGCATCGGAGAACTGCGACGTACTGTTCATCGCAGGCGACCTTACGGACAGCGGAGACAGATTTTCCCACGAGGATTTTTCGGCATTTCTTCGCAAGGTCAAAGAGGGCGGAACCAAAATATATGTCATTTTTGCAACTCATGACTTTAATCATCAGAAAGCCTATGTCAGAAAATACGGCGAAAAAACGGAATATAAATCCTGTCCGTGGAACGAGCCGTGGTTCGATACAGAGAAGGCAGACTGGAGGAAGCTGGCGAAGGATGAATTTTCATCCCTGCCCGATGAGGAGCTTGTTCCGGGTCTTGTGCCCGCACTCTCGCCGGAGGAGGTGTGGGAGACCTATCGGGAATTCGGCCCCGATGAAGCCTACTCCGTTCATGAATCAAGCTTTTCCTACTGCCTCGACCTTGACGGAAAGACTCGCTGCCTGATGCTTAACGATATCTTCCGCAACGAGGAGGCACTTCATGACAAAAGCCCTACATATACTCCGTCATGCCTGCGTTGGATAAAGCAGATGTATAACGAAGCGGAAAGAGACGGAAAATATATTTTCATCTGTACGCACCATCCGCTGATTCCCGCAGTTCCCGCGTATCGCATCGGTGCGGGAAAGGAAAACCGCAATATGCGCTCACCCGTTGTTGGGCATATGCTGGCTGATATGGGATTCCGCCTTGCGTTTACGGGGCATTCGCACTTTTGCGATGTCGGCTTTCTCAGGAGCGACAGCGGAAATATCCTCTGGGATATCACAACACCGAGTGTCAGATTTTATCCGCCGGCTTACAGAGAAATCGAGTTGGACGGGGACAGCAGAAAGATTAAATATAACTGCAGATATACAGAGGCTGACGAAAATATAAATATCGGAGAAAAATCACTTTTTGAGCATTATCACAACATATTCCGCAACAACGTTTATCGCTCGGTGACAGGCTCGAACGGAACGGTTAAAAAAATTGCGGACCGTCTCACCGTGAAGGATATTTATTTCCTTGTCAGAAGCAAAGCACGGCTGACCGACGTGGAATACAGCAGAATCAAGGATGTCAGGGTTTTTGACCTCATCATTGAAATCGCTTTCAATATGCTCATCGGCGACGGTGTTTATACACCCGATACCCCCGAATACAAGGTGATTATGCCGTTGTGTGCCGTTCTTGACAGCATTGCGGACACCCAGCCGTTTGTAAACGTAAAAGACAGCTATCTGGGCGGTTATTCCGTTTCCGAGGTTATCGAGCCGATGCTTTTCAACAATTCCGCACCGGACAGAGAAGGCACGCTTGACCTGACAAAAGACGTGCCGCCGCGTATGGATACACCCGTTTACAAATCCCGTGCAGGCAGTGTTCTGATGGCTGTGATATATGTTATCGCACTTTTGTTATCTCCGCTTGCTCCGATTGCCGTTGCAATCGCACTGCCCGTGCTTACGGTGAAAAAGAAGCGGAAGGGAAAGACTCACAAGGGTCCGTTTTACAGATATTCTTAAGGAGAATTTTTATGAATGAGAAAAAAACAATGAAGGTCTATATGGGCTTATGCAGTGCGGTTGCACTTATTTACGGCTTATGGATGTCGCTATTCATGAGCTGGGACCAATTCCCTTATATTATTCCCACGGAAGCGGATATGCTTCTGCCGTCTGCGGACTTTGTTGCAAAATTTGACGGTATGCTTCAGCAGCCTTTGTATGCCAACGAGACGCTCTATTGGATATGGGTGGTTGTTTCAACCGTAATTCTGTTTTCCTATGCGTTCTTTATCAAAAAGATACTTTTTGCGGAGAAAATCGGCAGGGGTACAACGGTTTTCTGCATGGCAAACCTCATTGCTGGCTTTGTGTTTATCACATGGTACGGATTTCTGAGCTTCCCCGAGCAGTTCGGCAATATCCTGACCGATGTTACGGCAAGCATGCTGGGTCTGCGTTATCCGTGGCAGTTTAAAATCTGGGGCATTCTTGCATCGCTCTCGATTTTCACAAACACGCTTTATATGTACCGCAAGAATAACTACAAGGGAAAAACCGGCGTTATAGTTACTTCGCTGGGCTGTGCCGCTATTTATGTAACGGTCAATGTGCCCTCGGCAGGTCTTGAGCTTGTTATGACAGCCCGCTGCTTATCGCATTGGGCAACTGCTCTTATCTTTGCGTTTCTCGGAGCTGCAGGCGTGATAATTTTCCTTTTCCACAAGTCAAGGCAGAAAGAAAAGAAATACATATTCGCAACCGTATTTTTCGTTGCGGTGCTCATTCTCATGCTTGTTCTGCTTGTGACAGTCGGCAAAAGCGCATTCATCGAAAATCTGCCGATGTGGGTTGCGTATGCACTGCTTTTCATAATCAATTTCACATCGCTTCTCGATAAAAAGGATGCTCACAAAGACGGTGCGGTTTATTCCCATGCATGATAAACCGTATCCTGAAAACAGGTGTCTGAAACGGTATAACTTCGGTTATGCCGTTTTTTTATTGAAAAAGCGGGAGAAATGACAAAATCCCGCAATACCCAAAGCATTGCAGGATTCTTTTTGTTTCTTATTATCAGAGAACGTCAGCCAGATCGAGGATGAGTCTTTCCGTTTTCTCCCAGCCGAGACACGGGTCGGTTATGGATTTACCGTAAACGCTTTCTTCGGGCTTCTGTGCACCGTCTTCAATGTAGCTTTCAATCATGAGACCCTTGACGAGCTTTTTCACATCAGCGGAGTGACGGCAGGAGTGGAGAACTTCCTTTGCAATTCTCGGCTGCTCCATCCACTTTTTGCCTGAGTTTGCGTGGTTTGTGTCGATTATGACGGCAGGGTTTTTCAAAGCGGATTTATTGTAAATTTCAGCAAGATGAATCAGGTCTTCGTAGTGGTAATTGGGCATTGACTGACCGTGCTTGTTGACATATCCTCTGAGGATGGCATGAGCAAGCGGATTGCCCTGACTCTCAACCTCCCAGCCTCTGTAAATGAAGGTGTGTGAATGCTGAGCCGCTGTTATTGAATTCATCATAACGGAAATATCGCCTGCCGTGGGATTTTTCATGCCTACGGGGATATCAAAACCGCTTGCCGTCAGACGGTGCTGCTGATTTTCAACAGACCTTGCACCTATTGCAACATATGAAAGAACATCGGAAAGATATCTGTAATTTTCGGGGTAAAGCATTTCGTCGGCACAGGTGAAGCCTGTTTCCCGCATTGCTCTGATATGCAGATTTCTGATTGCAACAACACCCTTTAACATATCTTCACCCTTATGAGGGTCGGGCTGATGAAGCATTCCTTTGTATCCGTCGCCCGTTGTGCGGGGTTTGTTGGTATAAATTCTCGGAATGATGAGGATTTTATCCGAAACCTTTTCCTGAACACCTCTGAGCCTCGATATATAATCGATTACGCTGTCATCGTTGTCAGCTGAGCAAGGGCCGATGATGAGAATGAATCTGTCATCTCTGCCTTCAAAAATCGATTTGATTTCCAGATCTCGTTTTTCTTTCATCTGCTCAAGCTCATATGTGATGGGATACTGTTCTTTTATCTCCATGGGAATGGGTAATTTTCGTTTGAAATTCATGTTCATTTTTGCTGCCTCCAAGGTTATTTTTTATCAAACAATGCTCTGCGTTCTGTTGAATGACGCATCATTTTTCTCATCGATTCAACATCTTCATTTTCAAGCATAGATTTAAGTTCAATGAATTTGTTTATAAAAAGATTCATCTGTTCGAGAAGTGCGGATTTGTTTTCTATGAAAAGCTCACTCCACATCAGGTCGTTAATCCGTGCGATTCGGGTAAGGTCACGGAAAGAGTCACCCGTGAACTTTTCCATATTCTCTTTATCGTTACAGGTCATGAGAGTTATGGCGATGCAGTGGGTAAGCTGTGAAAGAAAGCCTATCATTTCGTCATGCTCTTCGGGTGAAAGAGTGGTGACGTTTGAAAATCCGAGCAGTCTGCCAAGCTCCATGCAGGTGCTTATTGCTTCGGGAGTGTTTTTATCGGTGGGAGTAACGATATAGTTCGCTCCCGCAAACAGCTTATCCGTGCTGTTTTCAACGCCCGAAACCTCTCTGCCCGCCATCGGGTGAGCCGCTATGAATTCCACGTCGGGGCGAAGCATTTCCTGAACCTTATAGACTATGCTGCATTTTACGCCCGTTACGTCGGTTATGAGAGCACCGCTTTTCAGTAGCTTCTGATTCTGCTCAATCCACTCCACAAAAATATGGGGATACAATGCAAAGATTACTATATCGGCTTCACCGATTATTCTTTCATCGAGCTGTGTTGAGCCTTCGTCAATCAGCCCTTCTCCGAGCGCATAGTCTACGGAGCTTTGTTCCTTTGTTATTGCACTTATGTGAAATCCGAATCTTTTAAGAATTCTCGCATAACTGCCGCCCAGCAGACCGAGACCGACTATAAGAATTTTTTTGCTGACATTTACTATCATTCCGTTTTCACCTCTGCTCCGAGTTTCTTCAGATCCTCAAAGAACGAAGGATAGCTTTTTCTGACCGCTTCCGCACCGCTGATTGTTCCGCCGTACTTTGAAAGAATCAATGACAGAGCCATAACAATACGATGGTCGTTATGACCGCTGAGCTGTGCGTTTTCCGCAAAGCTCTGTTTCGGGACCGTTATACGGTTTTCGCCGAAAACAAGTCCGCCGCCGAGCTTGAGAAGCTCCTCGTGCATCGCCTGTCCTCTGTTGCTTTCTTTTATCTTCAGGCGGTCTGTGCCCGTCAGGACAGCACCGTTTCCGAGAGACGCGAGAGCGATGAGCACGGGTCCGAGGTCGGGACAGTCCGAGATATCCAGAGTCGGAGTGCCGTCTGAAATGCGGTCAAAGTATTCCTTATATATTCTGTCGCCCTGAAGGCTGTCGGAATTAAGATTACCGATTTCAACGTCAGAGCCGATACGGTTGAACGCATCAAGAAATGCGGCGTTTGAACAGTCGCCCTCAACCGAGCCTGAAAACGAATGAAGGCTTGACTTCTTTATTGAAATTGTGTATTCATCCTCAAACCCGGCATCTGCTCCGAAAGACTTCAATGCCGACAGAGTGAGATTTATATATGACCTGCTTTCAAACGGCGGTATGATGCGTATTGTCGAATCTTCGCCGAGATACACAAGAGCAAAAATAAGTCCCGTTATGAACTGACTGCTTATCCCGCCGCTGATTGTGTATTCTCCGCTTCGGAGATTGCCGCGGACAGTCACCGAGTTTTCGTTCTTTATAAAATCAAAGCCGTTTTCGGCACATAATTTTTCATAAACATCAAGAGGTCTTTCAAAAAGACCTGAACTGCCCTGCAGAGTGATTTGTTTACCGAGACACAATGCAAGGGGAATAAAAAATCTTAATGTACTTCCGCTTTCTCTGCAGTTCAGAACGGCTGACGCCGATTTCATAAAGTTTTCGGGGTTTACGGTCACGGTGTCTTTTTCAGTCTGTATTTCCGCACCCAGAGCTTTCAGGCAGTCAATGGTTGCAAGGATATCCTCGCTGTAATCAACGCCCGAAACAACACATTTTTCCTTTGACAATGCGGAGCAGATGAGATATCTGTGTGCCATGCTCTTTGACGGCGGTGCGTTTATTGCTCCGTTCAGCGTGAAGGGTTTAAAAATCGCTTTCATATCATTTTCCTTCTGTCAGATAATCGATTGCTTCAAGATAGCCGTCGGTGCCGTGACCCGTTATCGTTTTTACGCAGGCAAGACGCACATAGCTTATCTGCCTGAAATCTTCTCTTTCTTCCACCTTTGAAATATGGACTTCAACAGTCGGTATATTAACCGATTTCACCGCATCGAGGATTGCGATGCTTGTGTGGGTGTATGCACCGGGATTTATAACAATTCCGTCTGCGTTGCCGTATGCCTTCTGAATTTCATCAACAAGGTCGCCCTCGTGGTTTGACTGATATATTCTGACATCAATGTTTTTTGATGCACAGTGTTTCCCGATTTTATCCGTAAGGTCGGCATAGGTTTCTTTGCCGTAATGCTCAGGCTCTCTTATGCCGAGCATATTTATATTCGGTCCGTTGATAACAAGAATTTTCATTTTATCTGCTCCTTAAAATAAACCGTGCTTCCTCTTCGGGAGTTGCCGTATCGGGAACAATAACATCGGCTGTATTTTTATAGATATCCATTCTTTCGTCATACAGTTTTTTCAGCTTGTCCGCAGTGTCTGAAAGCGGTCTGCTGTCCGTGGGCAGAAGTCTGCCGAAATCTGCATTTATGAAGAAGAGTTTTCCGTTCCTTTTAAGACAGTGAACGTTTTCCTCACGGAGCACAGCACCGCCTCCGCATGAAATTATACGGCAGCCTTCCGAAGAAACATCTTTTATAACTTCCGTTTCGATATCGCGGAAATAAGCTTCGCCTTTGAGGGATATAAGCTCTTTTATTGTGCAGCCGCACCGCTTTTCAATTTCCTCATCGGTATCAACAAAAGTGAAGCCGTCGATGTTAAGAAGCTTTCCGACTGTGCTTTTTCCGCTTCCGGGCATTCCCGTGAGAACTATATTTTCCTTTGAAGCAAGAACGGATGCGAACACGCTGTCTGCAGCCGTTACGGGTATTTCGGCATCAAGGAATTTTTCAACTGCGGCAACAGCCTGCATCACAAGCATATAGAGTCCGCCCTCTGCCTTTATGCCTTTTGATTTTGCGTTCAGGACAAGGTTTGTGCGAAGAGGGTTATATACCGCATCGACAATGCCTCCGAGGTTGCTGAACGCGGAAATATCAATCGGCTGAGAACCGCAGTCGGGATACATTCCCGAGGGAGTTGTGTTGATAATCACATCTGCATCGCAATGGTCTCTCACCGCTTCGTCATAGGTTATATAATTTCCGCATTTTTTTCTGCTTACCGTAATTACTTCGGATGCCCCCATATCCTCAGACAGAACACGGGCGGTTTTGCTTGTTCCGCCTGTTCCGAGGATAAGAACCTTTTTGCCCTTCAGGTCAATGCCGATTTTTCCGATAAGGGCTTTCATTCCGTAATAATCCGTGTTGTAACCGTAAAGCCTGCCGGTTTTGTTTACTATGGTATTGACTGCACCGATGCGTTTTGCAACATCGCTCAGAGAGTCAAGATACGGTATGACGGTCTGCTTATAAGGAATGGTTACGTTTATGGCACTGAAATCTTTTTTGCCGAAAAAGGAGTCTATCTCGTCTTCATTAAGTTCAATCAGCTCATATTCATAATCGGCAAGCTTTGAGTGAATTTCCTTTGAAAAGCTGTGAGCCAGTTTTTTTCCTATGCATCCGTATTTTTTCATAGTTCGTTTATCCAATCCGTTCCGAATCTTGCTGACAGCATATCA
The DNA here is from genome assembly GCA_045542715.1 of Acutalibacteraceae bacterium. Taxonomy (GTDB): domain Bacteria; phylum Bacillota; class Clostridia; order Oscillospirales; family Acutalibacteraceae; genus CAG-177. The sequence continues at coordinate 13,637 of JAZQLN010000056.1, read as the reverse complement.
CAGATAACTATTGCCGCCGCCGCATCCTGAACAACTCTTGCCCTGTGAACAATTGCAGGGTCGTGTCTGCCCTTCGGCTCGATAACCGCATGAGTCATATCCCTGAAATCAACCGTGTTCTGCGGCTTGAAGATAGTCGGAGTCGGCTTGATTACCGTTCTGAAAACTATCGGCATTCCGTTTGTGATACCGCCGTTTATTCCGCTGTTGTTGTTTGTTTCCGTAACGACTTTTCCGTTTTCAATTTTCATCGGGTCGTTTGCTTCGCTGCCTTTCATATCGGCAAAGCCGAAGCCTGCACCGAACTCAATTCCCTTTACGGCGGGAATTGAAAACATCATATGGGAAATAAGGCTTTCTGCCGAATCAAACCACGGCTCACCCACTCCTTCGGGGATGCCGGTTACCGCAGTTTCAAGAATACCGCCTACACTGTCGCCGTCTGCTGCGGCTTCAAGAATTCTGTTTTTCATCACTTCTTCGCATGATTCATCAAGCACTGCAAAGGTTTTGCGGTTCAACGCCTGAATATCGGAAGCATATTCGCCGAAATCCCTGTCGGAAACACCGCCGCATTTTTTGACGTGAGTGCCGATGCTTATGCCTTTCTGCTCCAATGCGTATTTGCATATCGCTCCCGCGGCAACAAGAGCAGCCGTTATTCTTCCGCTGAAATGTCCGCCGCCCCTTGAATCCTGAAAGCCGTGATACTTGCACTGTGCCGTATAATCCGCATGAGAAGGTCTGGCAACCGTTTTAAGCCCGGCATAATCGGAGCTTATGACATTTTCGTTCGGGATGAGAATTGTGACGGGAGTGCCCGTTGTTTTTCCGTTTATCACGCCGCTGACAATCCTGAATTCATCCTTTTCCTTTCTCGGAGTGGAAATTCTGCCGTCGGGTCTTCTGAGAGTGAGCATATGCTCAATATATTCTCTGTCAATTTTTATTCCGGGTGCGAGTCCGTCGAGAACGGCACCGATATATTCGCCGTGGCTTTCGCCGATAAGAGCGACTGAAACGCTGTTGCCGAATGTGTTTTTCATAAGAATTATCCTTTCAGACAGTTTTCAGCCATATCAACTACATGACTGCATTTCATTGTTTTGATTTCATATCTGCCGATTTCGTTGACTGTTGTTACATCAACCGTGCTGCCGTCTGCCTTTTTATCGTGAAACATAGCTTCCCCGATTTTATTCCAATCAAAATCCGTGAGATTGTAAAGACCGCATTTTTCAAGAACATTTATAACCCTCGGTCTTATTGACGGACTGCACATCGGAACAAGCCCGAGCGCAACACATTCGCCGTGATAAAGACCCTGAGTGTTGCTGCTTTCGATGCCGTGTCCGACGGTGTGGCCGAAATTGAGGATTTTTCTGATGCCCGATTCTTTTTCATCCTGCTCCACAACGGATTTTTTGATATTCAGCGAACGGACAATAATTTCGTCGATGCTTTCGGGAATATTTCTGTTTTCGAATATTTCAAAAAGCCTGCTGTCAGAGGTAAGAGCCATTTTAACCGCCTCTGCAAGTCCGTTTGAAATCTGTCTGTCGGGCAGGGTTTTTAAAAGCTCGGGGTCGATAAGAACCTTCTTCGGCTGATAAAACGCTCCGACGATATTTTTTATACCGCCGAAATTTATTGCCGTTTTTCCGCCGATTGAAGAGTCAATCTGAGAAAGAAGCGTTGTGGGGATGTTATAGAAATCGATGCCTCTCATATATGCCGATGCGGCAAATCCCGAAAGGTCTCCCACAACTCCGCCGCCTACCGCAACAACGCAGTCTTTTCTTGAAAATCCGTTTTCGAGCATTGTGTGCAGGAGCTTTTCAAATGTTCCGATGCTTTTTGATGCTTCGCCCGATTCAACGGTACAGATAACGGGAGTTTTGCATTGCCCTGCAACCGTCTGCGAATATATTGCGGGAACACCCGAATCGGTTACAACGAGAACACGTCTGTTCAGGTTGAGATGCTCTCCCGCTTTTTCAAGAATTCCTCTTTCTACGATAATATCGTAGCTGTTTTCTTTTAAATCCAGATGTATATTCATATAAGTAACCTCTATATCCCGTTGTGCGGTGCGAAAGTTCCTGCGATTTTCAGCTTGTCACACACGTTATTTAATTCAGCTATCATTTTCTGACCCTCTTCGGTGTTTGTTGTGCCGTCGATTTCAATGTAGAAATAATACTGCCACGAATGTTTTTTCAGAGGTCTGCTTCTGAGGGCAGTCATATTGTAACCGTATTTGCCGATAATGCTTATCGCATTCGCAAGAGAACCGGCTTCATTTTTGACGGTGAACATCAGCACCGAGCTTGTAAGAGCAGGCGACTCTGCTCTGACTTTTGAAAGAACGGCAAAACGGGTTGTGTTTTCTCCGCTTTTGTTGATGTTTGCTTCAAGAATTTTAAGACCGTATATCTCCGCCGTTTCAGCACTTGCTATTGCGCCGAGAGATTTATCGTTCATTTCGGCAACGGCTTTTGCGGCGAGAGCAGTGTTGGTTGCTTCCTCAACGTCAAAGCCGCGGAATCTGATGTAATCATGGCATTGACCGAGAGCCTGAGGATGGCTTGTTACCTTTTTGATATCGTTGATATCCGAGCCTTCAATTCCGAGAAGATTCTGATGAATTTCAAGCTCATAAATTCCGTTGATGAAAAGATTTCCCGAAAAGATAAGGTCAATTGTCTGCCCGACTTCGCCTGCATAGCTGTTTTCGATGGGAAGCACCGCAGCATCGGTTTCACCGCTGACAACAGACTCGTATGCCGACTTGAAATCTCTGAATGATATTCTGTTGCTTTCGGGGAAGATTCTGCCTGCCGCAATGTGGGCAAACGCACCCTCAACTCCGCTGTATGCCACCTTGAGTCCGTTCTGCAGGCGGTACTGATAAGCACGTGAAACCCCCATAAGGTTTTTGAGGTAACCGATATAGTATGCTTTGATAACATCGTCATCTATAAGGGCGGAGTTCTTTTCGATTACAGCCTCTTCTCTTTCGGCATCATAAACGGGAAGTCCGAATTCTTTTTTATATTCAAAAACCGTTTCGGCAGCACGCATTCTTTCGGTAAACAGCTCTGCCATCTGAGCATCCACTCTGTTAATAATTTCTCTTGCTTCCTTCAACTTGTCTGACATATCCGGAACCTTCCTTTCCAAACAGAAAAACCTCACTTGCATTTGTTACAAGTGAGGCTTTTATAACGCTGTCATAAATATTTCAAATGATTTCTGAAAATTTATCATGCTCTCACAAGTAACTTTTCCATAGCAAAATAAGCATAGCTGAAATAAAAAGCTACGCTGAAGCTAAAAAAGTATTTACTTGTGCGTGAAAGCACGGATTTCATAAAGATTACCTTCAATACTGAATTTTTTCTAAATTATATTCCTGTAAAAATGAAAAGTCAAGAAAAAATTTTAAAAAGTACAATTATTTTTCCGCCAGATCCATCGATTGAACATAAATCAACTGCCCCCGACCGTGCTTATTGCATAATCAGGGGCAGCCAAGCTTTTATTCTGTTATCTCAGAAAAGAATGCAGACAACTGCTGTTGCCGCTACAAGTACCGTTGCCGCTACTGCCACTACTGCTGCTGTAATCATTTTTTACCCTCCTCTTAATTATCTCAGAAAAGAATTGCCACTACCGCTGTTGCTACTGTTACAACTACTGCTGCTACTGCTACTACTGCTGCTGTGATCATTTTTGTTTACCTCTCTTAATACAAATTTTTTGATTTTTTCAGGAGATTTGTTTGTTTCCCCTGCCGACATCTGCATCATACATCTTTTTTCCGCACTTTTGCAATAAATGTAAAATTTGACGTGTTTTTTGTAATTTTTGATGTTTTTTCGGCAAAAAAAACAAAACCATAACCCCCGCAGGGATTATGGCTTTGATATAACCGTTGCTTTATGAAATATGTCAGTCGGGTATTTCCTGCACTCCGTATGCATCGACGAGAGCAAAATATTCATCCTCTGAAACTGCAACAACAGAGCCGTGACGGGGTCTGAGGTGGTCAAGCGAATAGGTTGAACGCTGAACCCTTCTGAAGGTTTCAAAATCCCTCGTCATCTGACCGAAAAAAGTTCCCTCGCTGTATTCATCCATAATCATCATGTAAGCATCCGTGCCCGTTATGCGGTACATGGAGCTTCCCTCGACTCCCCACCAGTTAAGCGAACAGATTGTGTAATCCGTGTTGTAGGGACCCGTCAGATTTTTTGACTTCACATAGGCGATTTTCTGGGTCAAATCCTCTTTGAAGTAGAGATAATAATAACCGTCTTTTTCATTATATATTATATCGCCGTCGATGCACTGGATACTGCGGATTTCTCCCGTTTCGGGGTCAGCCTCATTCCATCTGCCGAAAAGGACTTCCGGCTCGGTTTCAAAGGTCTTGAAGTCTTTGGTATAGGCATAATAATGACCCGCACAGTCGTTTTCCGCGGTTGAATTTGCCCAATAGACCATATACATTCCGACGTTTTCATCCCAGATTGCCTGAGGTGCCCACGCACGGTTGGTTGTTTCAAATCCCTCAAACTGACGGATATCGATAACGGTTTCGTCTGTCCAGTTGATAAGGTCATAGGATTTCCATGTGATGAGCGCATGGTTGGAGGTCCAGCCGTCAAGAGCATTCATATCCGTTGCGATGATGAAATAGCAGTCTTTGCCGTTTTCATCCTTGCCGCCGAGAATATATGGGTCACGCACGCATCCCGTACCCTTGGTCTGCTTTATAATCGGCTTGTTGTCATTGAGAGCCTTGAAGTTGTAGCCGTCGGTGCTGACTGCAAGGTGAATTGTCTGCTCGTCAACCTCGTTGCCGACGAAATAGCAGAAAACATATGCGCCCTCGGTGCTGACCGCAGGATATGCGTAATTATTGAAAACATAGTTGAAAAGAAAATAGGGAATCATAACTATCGCCGTCAGAAAACGGACAAATGATAAAGCTGTCATACAGTCTCCTTATTTCGTCATCTTAAATACAAGTTCTCCGCCGTTCATGAGCTGAGAATGTGTGACATAAATGCCGTCAAGCTTTTCGCCGTTGAGGGTAACCTCTTCAACGTAGACATTCTTTTCTCCCTGATTTTCAGCAGTGATTTTCAGAGTGTTTCCGTTTGAAAGAGTGATTTCGGCACTGTCAACGCAGGGTGAACCTATCCAGTATTTATCCGTGCCTGCAAGGGGATAGAAGCCCATTGAGGAGAATACATACCATGCACTGATTGTACCGCCGTCGTCATTGCCGTCAAGGCCGTTGATATCGGTGCTGAAACGGTTGTCGAGTGTCCAGCGCACCCATTTCTGGGTCAGGTCGGGTCTGCCTGCATTGGCGAAGAGGTAGGGAGTGTGGATATCGTGCTGATTGCCTATCCAGAAGCCGTGGCCGGGGTCGATGGCGGCTCTTGTGAGGGAAGCATCCTTCATGAAATCGTCAAGCTCGTCAACGAAATATTCGTTATCGCCGAAAAGCTCAAGCATGCCGTCGATATCGTGAAGAGCGTTCCATCTCCACTGCCTTGCACTGCCTTCACTGTAGCAGTCGGCAAACTTCTTGATCATAACCGCATCATAGAAAGCGGTGATGTAGGGGCTGAAATTCCATACGAACGAGCCGTCTGAATTCCTTGCCTGGAAATACTTTGTTTCGGGGTTGAAAACATTCTTGTAGTACATGGATTTTTCGGTGTATTTTGCAACATCTTCGGTTTTGCCGAGCACCTTTGCAAGGGTTGCGATTGCACCGTCTTCCCATGCGTATTCGATTGTACGGCTGACGGATTCGTTATTGGGAGCAAGGTCCTGAGGGATATAGCCGTATTCGTTATATAATTCAATATATTCTCTGCCGCTGCGTTCAACCGGGTTATCGGAGGTGTTCTTCATGAATTCGTAAGCGGCTTCAACATCGAAATCCGTTATGCCCTTGAGATAGCTTTCCGTAACGACGATGCTTGCATTGTCGCCGAACATGGAGCCTGCGTATCCCGCACCCTGAGGCCAGCGGGGAAGAGCACCAACGCCCGAGGACTCAGCCATATCAACAAGGCTGTTGAGGCAGTCAAGCTGAATTTCCTCAGCGATGAGAGTATAGAGGGGATGGGTTGTGCGGCAGGTGTCCCAGATGGACATATCCGTGCGGTAGGTAAAGCCCTCGGCAACGCTGACTTCCTTGGCAAAGTTAAGATATTCGCCGTTGACGTCGGTGAAGTTTGTGGGCATTATCATTGTGTGGTAGAGTGCGGTGTAGAAATTGGTCTTTATCTCGTCAGAGCCGTTGATTTTTATAACGGAAAGATTTTTATCCCATTCCTTAACCGCTTTTTCTCTTACATCGTCAAAGGTAAGACCGTCTGTTTCCGTTCTGAGGTTGAGGAGGGCATTTTCTTCGCTGACATAGCTTATGCCGACCTTCAGCTCAACGCTTTCATTTTCGAGTCTGCCGAAGTTGAGGTCAATTCCGCAGTCGGTGTTTTCGCCCGAAATCTCATAGGATACAACGGGCTTGTCTGTTACTGCGGCAAAATATACGGGAAGTCCGTCATATCTTGCGGAGAACGCACCGTGAAGCTCGCTGCTGCCGTAGATTACGCCTGTTTCTTCGTCAACACGCACCTTGCCCTTGTAGGTTGTGCGGTTCTGAGCTGCGGCGGAAACATCGATGAATAATCTTGCATCGCCGTCGCCGTTGAAGGTGTAACGGTGAACGCCCGTGTGAACATCCGCAGTCATTTCAGCAAGACAGCCGACGGAGGGAAGATAAACAGAATAATATCCGGGTGATGCGGTTTCGTTTTTGTGGGAATAGGTCATAACGGCAGGCTCATTTTTGCCCGATACGGGGATAACACGGAAGGTGCCGTAGTCCTCAGCGCCCGTGCCCGAAAGACGGTAATGGCTGAAGCCGAGAATATGACCCTGCTCATAGTAATAGCCCGATGTGTTGGTCTTTACTATGTATGAACCGCCGAGGAAGCAGGTGTCCGGGCCGAGACGCACCGCACCGAAGGGTACGGTTGCCGCAGGGCTGAGCATACCGCAGGTCCAGGGAGTGCCGCCCGTGCCGATGAAGGGGTCAACATACTGAGTGTATTCGCCGACGGAAACTTCGGGCATATCAACGCTTTTCATTGATACACCGCCGAGAGTACCCGTTATGAGTGTTTCAATCGCAACAAAGACCGAAACAAAAATTCTGATGATGTTCCACATAAAAATGCCTCCTTAAATCAATGATTTGCCTTCCCATTCGCTGTCGGGTTCAACTCCGAGGAGTTTTGCAACGGTGGGAGCAATGTCCATGATGTTTGCGTTTTCAAGGATTTTACCCGCTTCGAAATCCTTACCCTTTATAATTATGGGGATAAGCATATCCTCGGGCATCTCCGTGCCGTGGGTTCTGTCGTGTCCGCCGTGGTCAGCGGTGATTATGTAGGTATATTCGTCGCCGAGGGCGGAAACGAGCTTGTCAATGTTATTCCAGCCGCTTTCAACCGCTTCCGTGTATTCATCGGTCATCCAGCCGAAGTTGTGTCCCTGCATATCGGAATAGCCGAAATAGATGAAGGTGAAGTCGGTGTTGTACTTTCTGAGATATCCGACAGCGGCATCGGTCAGCTCTTCGCCCGACTGCTTATATCCGATTTTTCTGCCTGAGTAGAAGCAGGAATGTGCAAGGGAGTCGGGTCTCGAAACGTCCCGGATTTCTTCCCAGTCATAGAAAATTGCACACTTCTTATCCGCCTGCCTGAGCACCTCGCAAAGACCGTTGACGGGTCTGACCTGAGGCATATAGGTGTTGGTTGTTGTGCCGTGTCTTTGGGGAGTAACGCTGTGGAAAAGCGAGATGTGACAGGGCAGAGTAACCGAGGGAAAAACCGTTCGGGCGTCCGTTGAATATGAGGATTCGCCGATGAATTTCTGTGCTTTGGCGATATTTGTCAGCGAATCGGGACGCATTCCGTCGGGAAGAATCAATATTACTTTCATATCAATACCCCTTTATAATGTTATAAAACTAATATAACATCTTCGTTCGGAAATTTCAACTGTCATGCGTTAAGTTCCGTAAAACTCCCTTAAAACAAAAAGGCTTGACGGGAATTAACCTGTCAAGCCGGTTTTTTATCCGAGTTTTGCGGGAGCAGTGCGGTGTTTTCTGTTCTTTTCGTGGGGTTTGGGTTCGATGTTGCCTGCCTTTGTGAGAGCAATCTTTGTCATAACGGGTCCGAAAAGCTCATAGATAAGAACCGAGAAGAGGATGATGTTTCTCACAATCTGACCAACCTCGCCAAGCTCCATGACGGTTACCGACATACCGAGGGCAACGCCTGCCTGAGGCAGAAGGGTGATGCCGAGATACTTGGTTGTTTTTTCGTCGCACTTGGTGATTTTTGCACTTGCGTATGCGCCGAAATATTTGCCGAGCGAACGTGAGATGATGTAAGCTGCACCGATGCCAACGATTGCAAGGTCGGTGAACACTCCTAGCTCAAGCTCTGCACCGCTGAGCACAAAGAAAAGTGCAAAGAGGGGAACTGTCCATTTGTCGGTTTTATCCATAATTTCGGGGGAGAAATCGCAGATGTTGCAGAATATCGTGCCGAGCATCATGCACACGAGAAGTGCGGAAAATCCTACGTGAATACCGCCGATTTCGAATTTAATCATCGAGAGAGCAACGGTGAAGAAAACGCAGGTGATTGAAAGGGTGAGTCTCTTGGAGTTTGAGTCGAAGAATTTTTCGCAGAATGAGAAAAGCACACCCATGATGAGACCGAGAAGAAGAGATGCAACGATTTCGATGATGGGTTCGAGGATAATAGCCTTGAGGCTGAATTCGCCATGCTCGATTGCCTTTGCGATGCCGAAGGATACGGCAAAAATAATCAGACCTACGGCGTCGTCGATGGCAACGATGGGGAGAAGCAAATCCGTGAGCTTGCCCTTTGCCTTGTACTGACGGACAACCATGAGAGTTGCCGCAGGTGCGGTTGCGGCGGCGATTGCACCGAGGATGATTGCCATTGAAAGGGGAAGTCTTTCGCCGAGAACGAAGTGAAGTCCGATGAGTGCGGCATCAACGAGAAGGGTGGCAATCAATGCCTGAAAAATACCGATGAATGTTGCCGTGCCGCCGATTTTTTTGAGCTGTGAAAGTCGGAATTCGTTACCGATTGCAAATGCGATGAAGCCGAGGGCAACGTTGGAAATGATTTCGAATTCCTTGACGTTGTCAACGGAAGTGAAGCCGAGACCGTCAATGCCGAATCTGCCGAGGCAGTATGGCCCGATGAGGATGCCTGCAACGAGGTAGCCCGTAACCGAGGGAAGACCGAGGGGCTTTGTTATACGGGACATGAGAAGTCCTGCACCGAGAGCGATTGAAAGACAAAACAAGGTTTCCATAAGCTTTTCTTCTTTCTTTGTTTTTTTAAAATCCTCAATAGGTATAGCACAACGGTTTTTTAAAGTCAAGCAAAAAAATATAAGTTTGTAGGAATGTACGGAAGTTTTGATTTTTTGTAAGCATTTTATTAAAATTTAACTATATTGTCATACTTTTGTAATTGTTAGAGGAGTATAATTATGGTATAATAAAGTGAATAGAGTAAAAGGGATACATCGGGAGGGGCAAAATGAAGAATATAAACTCAAATTCCAAAAAAAGACTTCCTGCATGGGCAATTGCGGTGATTTGCGTTGCGGCGGCTGCGGTTGCTGTTACGGCAGGATTCATTGCGGTCAAGAAATCCGTTGATAAAAAGGATGAAAAAGAGGTCGGATATTCTTTCTCGGCAAAAGGCTTTGAAAATATCGGCTCAATAAAAAGCCTCAATCAGGAAATGCTGGTTTTCACCGAAAAACCGGGCGGTAAGGCAGGTCTCATGACTCTCGGCGGCGAGATAACCGAAAAGGCTGTGCACACAAGCTTTTCCGTCTGCAGCGACACCTGGGGAAGCTTCCGTTATGTTGCGGAAACTCCGTTTTCCGAGTATCTTCTTCTTGTTGATACGGCAACAAAAACCGTCGGCAACCGCCAGTATCACGGGCTGAAAACTCCCGAAATGCTTCCCTGCTGGAGCGAGGCGGGCAACCACCTTGCATGGACTGACGAAAAAGGCTACAAGGGCGAAATCAGAGCAGGTGAGCTTGATGTTACGGAGGGTCTTTATCCCGTTGCAGGCTCGCTCGGTGCAGATGCAAAATGGGGATTTTTCAATGCGGCACTTCAGCTTGAGGTACCCTTGATTTACGAAAAGACGCTTGATTTTTCGGGCGGTGTGGCTCCTGCAAAGAAAGACGGCAAATGGGGTTATGTCGGCAAAAACGGAGCAACCGCAATCCCCTTTGATTTTGATTCATGCACAGCTGCGGATGTTATGGGTGAGGATGTGATTTTCGGCTTCCGTAACGGTCTTGCACCCGTCTGCAAGGGCGGAAAATTCGGCGTAATCAACCTGAAGGGCGAAACCGTTGTTGATTTTTCGTTTGACTCGATTCTTCCCGGCGACAGCGGAGTTTTCGTTGCCCTGCGTAACGGAGAATGGGGAAAAATCACCGTTGCCGAAAATCTTATTTCGGAAGAAACAACAACCGAAGCGCTCTCCGATGACGGAGAAGCCGTTGCTCAGGGCACATATAAGGTCAAAACTGCGGGCAGTGTGCTCAATCTCCGCAAGACGGCAAGTGCGGAATCCGCGATTATCGGCAAAATTCCCAACGGCACGGAGCTTAACGTAACAAAATCCGTTTCGGGCTGGGCATTCGTTACTTATAATTCCGCACAAGGCTGGGTCAGCTCCGATTTTCTTGTCAAAACAGAAACAACAACGGAAAATACGACGGCTAATTAAAAATTTGTTCAAAAAATTTTAAAAAAACAGTTGACGAAATGGAAAATATAGGCTATACTGTTGTCTGTGGTATTTATATCATATTAGTCTGACACATTGAGCAACAATGTCAGAGCCATCCGATAAAAGACGGAGAACGGTTAGTCTGTTCTCCGTCTTTTATCATTTTATTGCAACCTCAGCGGTTACTCAGGTAAAAATTTATGAAAAAGTTAATTATTATCGCAATAATTTTAATAATCATCGGTGCGGTTTATCTTTATTGGGGCAATAACTCCCTGACCGTCGGCAGGCACAGACTCTCGCCTGCAAATCTGCCCGACAGCTTCAGAGGATTCCGCATTGTTCAGGTTTCCGACCTGCATAACAAGGATTTCGGAGGCAGGCTGACAGAGAAAATCGGCGAACTTAATCCCGACATAATCGTCATTACGGGCGATATAATCGACAGCCGTCACACCGATACCGCCACGGCTCTGGAATTTGCGGAAAATGCCGTTAAGACCGCCCCTGTTTACTATGTGCCGGGCAACCACGAAAGCAGACTTAAGGATATCTATCCCGAATTCCGTGAATCCCTTGAAAATCTTGGGGTTACGGTGCTTGACTGCCGAAGCGTCACTCTTGAAAGAAACGGTGACGAAATCGTTCTTGCAGGCATGAACGACCTCACTTTTTACGGCTCGTCAACGCTTAACGAAAATACGGTTGAATTCAAAGAAAAGCTGCTGCAGCTTGCTGAGGAAAAGGGTGACAGAACGGGCATTCTTCTCTCCCACCGCCCCGAAATTTTCGATACCTACGTTGAAAGCGGATTTGAGGTTGTTTTGACCGGACATGCCCACGGCGGACAAGTCCGACTGCCGTTTGTCGGCGGAATTCTGACTCCGAATCAGGGATTTTTCCCCGAATACGATGCGGGATTATATGAAAAAGACGGCACAAGCATGATAATTTCAAGAGGTCTGGGCAACAGCCTTTTTCCGTTCCGTATCGGCAACAGACCCGAGATAATCGTGTGTGAACTTGAGTGAGGATTTTTCGGTGAAAAAGAAAACAAAAATAATAATTGCAGGCGTTGTGCTTTTGGCGGCAACGGTTATTGCTTTACCGTATATCGTTTTAATGACAGGCTGGTATGCTTATCCCGAATATGCCTATGACAAAAACGACAATTTTGAAGAGCTGACTGATTCTTATGAGCTTATTAAGGATGCTCTTCTTGAATATGAGGAAAGCGGACAGTCCTTAAAACAAAACAGTCTTTATTATATCGGCATTGACCGCAATATTTATGAAGCCTGTGATGATAACAAAACACCGATTCTCCCCGAAGGTACGGAAATCAAGCTCTCCAACGAAAAAATATCCGTTTCGGGAAGCATCTGTGTTTTCAACGGTTCTGTTTCTTTTGCCTGTGACAGTGATTTCACAGGCTGTGAAATAGTTTACACGGATAACATCCGCAGATATCTTAAAGACAATGACAAAGAGGATTTCGAATACAATAAACTTGCCCGTAATTGGTATTCGGTTTTTGTGTGAGGAGAAATAAAATGAAAATCATAAAAAAATTAACAGCCGCCGTGCTGTGCATCGGCATAATCTGCGGCGTTGCCGTTCTCGGCATTGATTTTTATGTCAGAAAATCCACGGAGGAATATATTCTTGAACCCGACAAAACAGGTGCGGGTTATGACTGCATCCTTGTTCTCGGCTGCGGTGTGCACGGCGATACTCCCAGCCATATGCTTGAGGACAGACTTCTGCAGGGCATAGAGCTTTACGGCTTCGGTGCAAGCGGAAAAATGCTGATGAGCGGGGACCACGGCAAGGAATACTATGACGAAGTGAATGTCATGAAGGATTTTGCGGTTGAAAGAGGAGTGCCCTCGGAAAACATTTTCATGGACCACGCAGGTTTTTCAACCTATGAAAGCATGTACCGTGCAAAGGAAATCTTCAAGGCGGAGAAAATTCTGATTGTGACTCAGGATTACCACCTTTACAGAGCGATTTACGATGCCCGTGCATTGGGACTTGAGGCATACGGAGTTGCATCAAATCCGAGGTCATACGCAGGTCAGCTTTACCGCGATATCAGAGAAATTCTTGCAAGAAACAAGGATTTTGTTTACGGAATTTTCAAACCCGAACCCACTTATCTCGGCGAAGCAATCCCCGTATGGGGCAACGGCAACGATACGAACGATAAATAAGGGGATGTTAAAATGATTACTGCAATCTATTCTCTGGGCGGTGTTCACGGTGCGGAAATCTGGCTTCTTTTCTGGGCACTGTGTGCGGCGGCATACTTCGGAATCTGCGCAATATTCAAAGAAAACCGAGGAAAATCGGGCATGAAAGAAGTTCTTTTATGGGGACTCATAGCCGAGTTTGCGGTTGACCTTATATGGGCACTCGTTTATTATAATAATTTCAGCTATATCAATTACGGCATCGGTGCGGTCTACGGTCTGATTATATGGCCCGTATTCCTCATGGCGGCAGGAATCATGGCAACGGTGAAGAATAAGAAAAAGTAATACGCATGAAAAACGGCTTGAACAGAAACCTGTTCAAGCCGTTTCAGCTTGTCGAAAAACTTGTTTTTCGGCAAGGTGCGGCTGTTGAGAAAGGAAGCTGAATGGCGTTTTCTTCGACCGATGGCGTACAAAGGTACGTCGATGGGAGAAAAAACGTCAAATAAACGAAATAAGTTGATTTTTC
>JAZQLN010000055.1:0-2518 GCA_045542715.1 Acutalibacteraceae bacterium | reverse complement strand
CGTTCTCTCGCGGAGTGCTCGACTAATATACCAAATCACAACACTTTTGTCAACACCTTTTTTCAATCTTTTTTACCCTTGTTCTCAACCGCTCCGTGCGTTTCATTGGTTCGCTTTACCGAACTCCCTTACGTGTCAACGCTTTTCAGCTCTTTTTTCTTTTACGAAATTTCGGTTTTCCTTCGAATTTTCTTTATTTTTTGGGTTTGTTTGATTTATTTCCTCATGTATAAATGATAAAGGGTCGATTTTCACCGACCCTTACCCGTTATTTTATTTTCGGATTACTCCCAATCAAAGGTCTGATAATACGGCACATCGGGAGGGTCTTCGTGTCCACAATTGCCAGATGCTATATATCTCATCTTTCGTTCTTTATCGTTATAGGCTGCAATAAGATATTCATAATGTATCTCGTCGTTTCTATAGAATATGATTGTCCAGTCACCCCTGTTTTCAACTTTATAGGCACTGTTTTCAATCATCATATTCATTAAATTTTCTTTGATTTCTTCATCTGTTTCTCTTTTTGAAAACTCAAAAAGAGCTTCATTCAAAACAATATCACCCAGAAGCGCTTTCTTTGCCATTTCATAATCGTCATAATCCAAGACCCATTCAGCACTTATATCGTATGTACCATAATAATAGTCGGGACAAACCGTAAAATTATAATAATATTTGGTTGTATCGGGTACTTCGGGATTATACGGATAGCTCGATGTTATCATTGCACTTCTCGGAACTTTTCTCGGAAAAACATCGTATATTGCCGAGTAACTGTAAATGTGATTAAATTCTGATTCAAGGCTTTCATCAAACTTCAGATAATTTTCAACATCAGTTGTTTGTGAGCAAAAAGGTGTTGCGAATATCATAAGAAGAAATGAAATCGGAGTTAACACTATCCAACCAAGTGTTGAAATCAAAACCAAAACCACTGTTTTGCCCTTCTTTTTTCCTCTGCTGTTTTTTACAAATCTTTTGCCTGTATCAACAAAATTTTTATTGAAAATGCAATCAGCACAAACCAGAAGGCGTGAAAATAAAAAGCCATATAATCAAAACTGTCCGCATCAAAAGTAATATAACGGACATCAAGAATAACCACACAAAACATCACTAAAAATGCAACCGAAAAAACCAGCAGGGTGCTTGCAAAAATGATTGATGCAACTTTTCTGATTACTTCTTTGAAAGTTAAATTCAAATCCTCGCTCGGCACTTCGGTTTCTTCTACCGTTGCAGAAAGTGTATTGCATATTGTTTCAAGAGTTACTTTCTCATCAAACGAAATGCTTTTCAGCTTTTCTACGATTTCCGTCTTATATCCGATTTCAGTTTCCGTTTCTCCGATATATTTTTCTATAATCGCCTTTGTTTCTTTGTTCTCAACTATGCTTTTGATATCCGCAATGGGGAATCCCGCCTTGCGGAGCATGGCAACATTATTCAGGCGCTCAACATCGCTTTCCGAAAACTTTATGCTCTTTCTGCCACTATGATTTTCCTCTATGCTCGGTGCGGCAAGACCTTCATTGATATAGAGTCTTATCGCTTTGTCGGTCAGTCCCGTTTTTTCGATAACTTCTTTGATTTTCATGAAACCGACCTCCTTTCACCGCTATAATAAGCTCTTACCTTGGGTAAATGTCAAGGGTTTTTAGAAAAAATACTATAAAAACAAAAACAGCCCGCTTTTACGGACTGTCTTTGTTTGGCGGAGAAGGGGAGACTCTCCCCCTCAGAAACATAGTCGCACTGCCTTCCTTGGAGCGTCGGCATTGCTCCTTGTTTCTTCACCTCACCGCCTCGCTTCTTCCGCCACCGGCGGCGCTTCGGCGCTTCGCCCCACGCCGGTCCCCGTCGCGGTCGTTCTCTTTTCTGAAAAGCAAAAAACAGACACCGTAAAGGTGTCTGTTTTGCTTGGCGGAGAAGGGGAGACTCGAACTCCCGCGCCGGTTACCCGACCTACGCCCTTAGCAGGGGCGCCTCGTCACCAACTTGAGTACTTCTCCATCGGTAACTTGTTTTAAAAAATTAAGTTATAAAAAAAATGGCGGAGAGAGTGGGATTCGAACCCACGGACGCTTTCACGTCGCCGGTTTTCAAGACCGGTTCCTTAAACCGCTCGGACATCTCTCCATAACTGGATGCGTCCGCCGTCCGAACACTTATAGTATACTACCACAGCTCCGTCTGGTTTGTCAACAGAAAACTAAAAACCCACTTTAAAAAAATTTTTGAAAAAAATGAAAAAAAGGCTTGCATTTTGTTTTCGGCCGTGTTAATATAACTAAGCTGTCTCCGATACGGAGCAGCAAAAAGTAAACATCCGGGTGTAGCGCAGTTGGTAGCGCACTTGACTGGGGGTCAAGGGGTCGTGAGTTCAAGTCTCGTCACTCGGACCAAAAATATGATGTAGCCTTTGGGCTATGTCATATTTTTTTATTTCGAAAGGGACGAGACTCGAACTTCCTCGCCATCCTTAACTATAATTAGAGTGGGTAAAGCATAT